>NZ_JBEXQJ010000032.1:0-110585 GCF_040612515.1 Streptomyces sp. NPDC006372
CCGAGGACGGACACCCCCCGGCGCGGCCCCGACCCACCGCACCCCGGAAGGCGCTACGCGCACCCCCACCGAAGCAGCACAGGCCGCCGCAGGCACAGAAATGGCCCTGCCCACCCGGGCAGGGCCACCTCCACACACCTACGGCATCAGCGCCGAGCCACACCCTCAGCCCGAGCCGCCGCCGCCACAGCCGCCGTCACGGCCGGCGCGACCCGCTCGTCGAACGGCGACGGGATGACGTAGTCGGCCGCGAGGTCGTCCCCGACCACGGACGCCAGCGCCTCCGCGGCGGCCAGCTTCATCCCCTCCGTGATCCGCGACGCCCGCACCTGCAGCGCCCCCGCGAAGATCCCCGGAAACGCCAGCACGTTGTTGATCTGGTTCGGGAAGTCCGACCGCCCGGTGGCGACGACGGCCGCGTACTTGTGCGCGACCTCGGGGTGCACCTCAGGATTGGGGTTCGCCATGGCGAAGACGAACGCCCCCTTGGCCATGGACGCGACCGCGTCCTCCGGCACCGTCCCGCCGGACACCCCGATGAACACATCGGCCCCGGCCAGCGCCGCCTCCAGGGACCCGGTGATCCCCGCCTTGTTCGTGAACCCGGCCAGCTCCCGCTTCACCGGCGTGAGGTCGTCCCGGCCCGCCGACACGACACCCTTGCGGTCGGCCACCGCGACATCCCCGATCCCGGCCTCGACCAGCATCTTCGCGATGGCGACACCGGCCGCGCCAGCGCCGGAGATGACGGCCCGCAGCTCCCCCAGCGCCCGCCCGCTCAGCCGCGCGGCGTTCCGGAGGGCGGCCAGCGTCACGACCGCCGTACCGTGCTGGTCGTCGTGGAAGACCGGGATGTCCAGCCGCTCCTGCAGCTTCCGCTCGATCTCGAAGCACCGCGGCGCCGAGATGTCCTCCAGGTTGACCCCACCGAACGACGGCGCGAGCCGCACCACCGTCTCGATGATCTCGTCGACGTCCGTGCAGTTCAGCGCGATCGGAACCGCGTCCACACCGCCGAACTGCTTGAACAGAATCGCCTTGCCCTCCATCACCGGGAGGGAGGCCTCGGGCCCGATGTCACCGAGGCCCAGCACGGCCGTGCCGTCCGTCACGACGGCCACGACCGATGACTTCCACGTGTAGTCGTACACGAGCTCCGGCTGCTCCGCGATCGCGCTGCACACCTTCGCGACGCCGGGCGTGTACGCCAGGGACAGGTCGTCCTTGTCACGGACCGGCACGGTGGCCTGCACAGCCATTTTGCCGCCGCGGTGCAGCGCGAACGCCGGATCGAAGGAGTCGAGGGGCTCCGCACCGCCCTCGCCGTCCGTATGGTCCGTCGTGCTCTCGCTGCGAGGATTGACGATCTCCGCTGCCACTTCGTTTTACCCCTTAGATCTGCATTGGTTCGAGGGTTGCCACTCCTGGTGAGGGGTGGGCGGGACCGCGTAAGGCCCTGATGGTGCTGTGTACGGGATACGTACGGGCACATACGCGACGGGCGCGCCGCACACGCGCCCTGAGCCCCGGATGAGGGGTGTAAACATCCTTCTTACCGGACGGACCGAGCGAACGACGAGTCCATAACGCGAAGGTCACATGCCGGTGCCCTGACTCTTCGTCCAATTTCAGGACAAGACCTGGACAAACCATCGACAACCACTCAAGCGGCCGCAAAGCATCCGGCGCCCGTCTCGAAATCCCGGGATTAACCGAAGATCTTCCGGCCGGAAGGAAGCATTCCTATAGAAGGTCCGGCCGTGATGTACCGGAGTGGTGCGGTTCGGGGATCGCCCGTTATCCGATTTTGACATGGCTGGCCCCCAGAATGGCGCAGTCCGAATGGCAAGATGCCGTAATCACACGAGGTCGCGACAGTCGAAGACGCGTGCCCCGTCGACCCACGGCACTGCCGGCCCCATCGGCAGCGCCCAGCCCCATCGGCAACTCCACCCATCCGCCGGAGGAACCCACCATGACCGCAAGCTCCACCCGTCGTACGACCGCCGCGCACTCCCGGCTAGCAGCGGTCGGTGCGATCGCGGTCGCAGGCGCGCTGATACTCACCGGATGCGGTGACCAGACCAAGGACAGCGGCTCGGACAGCGGCAGCTCGACCTCGGCACCGCTCGCCGACAAGCTGCCGAAGTCGATCCGCGACAAGGGCGTCATCAAGGTCGGCTCCGACATCGCGTACGCCCCGGTCGAGTTCAAGGACAACTCGGGCAAGACGGTCGGCATCGACCCGGACCTCGCCGCCGCCATGGGCAAGCAGCTCGGGGTCGACTTCCAGTTCGAGAACGGCACCTTCGACACGCTGATCACGGGTCTGCGCTCCAAGCGGTACGACATCGCCATGTCCGCGATGACCGACACCAAGGACCGCCAGGAGGGCATCGACTCCGACACCGGCAAGAAGGTCGGCGAGGGCGTCGACTTCGTCGACTACTTCACGGCCGGTGTGTCGATCTACACCAAGAAGGGTGATGACCAGGGCATCAAGACCTGGTCCGACCTGTGCGGCAAGAAGATCGTGCTGCAGCGCGGCACGGTCTCCGAGGACCTCGCCAAGGCCGAGGCCAAGAAGTGCCCGGCGGGCAAGAAGATCGCCATCGAGCCCTTCGACAACGACCAGCAGGCCCAGACCCGTCTGCGCGCGGGCGGCGCGGCCGCCGGCTCGTCCGACTTCCCGGTCGCCGCGTACGCCGTGAAGACCTCCGGTGGCGGCAAGGACTTCCAGCTGGTCGGCGAGCAGGTCGAGGCCGCCCCGTACGGCATCGCGGTCGCCAAGAACCAGACGCAGCTCCGTGACGCCCTGAAGGCCGCGCTGGACGCCGTCATCAAGAGCGGTGAGTACGAGAAGATCATGAAGAAGTGGGGCGTCACGGACGGCTCCGTGCAGGAAGCCACCATCAACGGCGGCAAGTGACCGCGCCCTAGCGGCACTGAAAGGCAACACCCGTGACTGTTGACATCGACAAGACGTCGGGCCCGGCCGGCACACCCCCGACCGGACCGGAGGCCATCAAGGCCATCCCGGTCCGGCACTACGGGCGGTACGTCTCCGCCGTCGTCACGCTCGCCCTGCTGGGCGGCATCGTCTACGCGTTCTCCCAAGGCAAGATCAACTGGGGCGCGATCCCGGACTACTTCTTCGACGACCGCATCCTGAACGGCGTCGGCAAGACGCTCCTGCTGACCGTCCTGTCCATGGCGATCGGCATCGTCGGCGGCGTCCTGCTGGCCGTGATGCGCCTGTCGAAGAACCCGGTGACCTCCTCGATCGCCTGGTTCTACATCTGGTTCTTCCGCGGCACCCCGGTCCTGGTGCAGCTGATCGTCTGGTTCAACCTGGGCCTGGTCTTCGAGTACATCAACCTCGGGCCGCTCTACAAGGACGAGTGGTCGGACTTCATGACCCCGTTCCTGACGGCGCTGCTGGGCCTCGGGCTGAACGAGGCCGCGTACATGGCGGAGATCTGCCGGGCCGGTCTGCTCTCGGTCGACGAGGGCCAGACCGAGGCGTCGCACGCGCTCGGCATGAGCCACGCCAAGACGCTGCGCCGGATCGTGATCCCGCAGGCGATGCGTGTCATCGTGCCGCCGACGGGCAACGAGGTCATCAACATGCTGAAGACGACCTCGCTGGTCTCGGTCGTCCAGTATCCCGAGCTGCTCCGCGCGGCCCAGGACATCGGCCAGACCTCCGGCGCCCCCGCCGAGATGCTCTTCCTGGCGGCGGCCTGGTACCTGCTGCTGACCTCGGTCTTCAGCGTCGGCCAGTACTACCTGGAGCGGTACTACGCGCGTGGCTCGAGCCGGTCGCTCCCGGCCACGCCGTTCCAGAAGATCAAGGCGAACCTGCTGTCCCTGTCCAACCGCTCCGCGTCGACGGGAGGCACCGCATGAACGCCATGGTCAAGGCCGAGGGCGTCCACAAGTCCTTCGGCCCCGTAGAGGTCCTCAAGGGCATCGACCTGGAGGTGAAGTCCGGCGAGGTGTTCTGCCTCATCGGCCCCTCCGGCTCCGGCAAGTCGACGTTCCTGAGGTGCATCAACCACCTGGAGAAGATCAACGCAGGCCGTCTGTACGTGGACGGCGAGCTGGTGGGCTACCGGCAGAAGGGCGACAAGCTCTACGAGCTCAAGGACAGCGAGGTCGCCCTCAAGCGCCGGGACATCGGCATGGTCTTCCAGCGCTTCAACCTGTTCCCGCACATGACGGCCGTCGAGAACGTCATGGAGGCACCGGTCCAGGTCAAGGGCGTCGGCAAGGGCCAGGCCCGCGCGCGTGCCCAGGAGCTCCTGGACCGGGTGGGCCTGGCGGACAAGGCGGGCAACTACCCCTCGCAGCTCTCCGGCGGCCAGCAGCAGCGGGTCGCCATCGCGCGGGCCCTCGCCATGGACCCGAAGCTGATGCTGTTCGACGAGCCGACCTCGGCGCTCGACCCGGAGCTGGTCGGTGACGTCCTGGACGTCATGCGCGACCTGGCCGAGTCCGGTATGACGATGGTCGTCGTCACCCACGAGATGGGCTTCGCCCGGGAGGTGGGCGACAGCCTGGTCTTCATGGACGGCGGTGTGGTGGTCGAATCCGGTCACCCGCGCGAGGTGCTGACGAACCCGCAGCACGAGCGGACGAAGTCGTTCCTGTCCAAGGTGCTCTGACCCGTCCGAGGTTCTCTGACGGCGCACACGGCGGAAGGGGCGGTACGGGCACTCCGTACCGCCCCTTCCGCCGTCCTACTTCAGAGCCAGCAGGAGGGTGTCCGAGGGCGAGCACCACACCGGCCTGGCCTCCGCGAACCCCTTGTCGCGCAGCACGCGCGCGTGCCACGCCACCGACGGCATGTCACCGTCGGCGTGCTCGCCGTAGATCTCGTAGCGCCGGGCCGTGGGCTCCGCGAGGACCGGGTCCTCGGCGGCGAGCCGCCACCACTCGGACCAGTCGAGGGCGCCGTCCCGCTTGGCCTGATCCATACGGGCGTGGCGCAGGGCGCGCTCCGCCGCGTTGATCCGCGGCGTCGTCTCGTCGATCATGTGGTCCGCGTTCATGAAGACGCCGCCGTCGCGGACGAGTCCCGCGAGCCGGCCGTAGAGGTCCGCGAGGGGTTCCCGGTGCAGCCAGTGCAGGGCCGTCGCGGTCAGGACGGCGTCGTACGAGTCGTACGGCAGCTTCGCCGGCCAGTCGGGGTCCTTGAGGTCGGCCGTGACGAAGCCGACCCGGTCGTCGCCCGCGAAGGTGCCCCGCGCGATGGCGAGGAGGGCCGGGTCGAGGTCGACGCCGGTGCTGGTGGCGTCCGGGAACCGGGCGAGCAGCCGGGCCGTGATGCTGCCCGTGCCGCAGGCGAGGTCGAGGACGCGCGGGGCGGTGCCCACGAGGGCCTCGACCATGTCCAGCATGATGCGGAACCGCTCCTCGCGGTCGGGCATGTACCACTCCTGCTGGCGGTCCCAGCTCCTCTGCCAGGCGTGCCAGTCGGTGGTGGCCGTAGTGGTGTCCGCGTCCGTCATCGAGCCCCTCCCTCGTAATACCCTGTAAGCACGATCAGCTGTTACAACCGCGCTCACGACCATATAGCCCCTCTGTAAGGACTACAAGTGGAACTGGCCTATTACTCGGACTACGCCGTGCGTCTCGTCAACACCGAGGAACCGGCCCGGGGCAAGGACACGCTGACGTCGGTCGAGGCCGTCCGCGAGCTGTTCGGCGCCAACCAGTCGGCGGCCCGGCGCACCACCGACGCGGACGTCACACGCTTCCGCTCGGTCCGGGCCCGGCTGCGCGCGGTCTTCGAGGCGGCCGACGCGGGCGACGAGACGCTCGCCGTCGACCTGCTGAACTCACTGCTGCTGGAGTTCCCGGTGAGCCCGCAGATCTCCGGGCACGACTTCCGTGACGACGACGGCCGCCCCCTGTGGCACATGCACCTGGCCGACCACCCGTCCAACGCGACGGCGGGCTACGCGGCGATCGCGGCGATGGGCCTGGCGTTCCACCTGACCGAGTACGGCGTGGACCGGCTCGGCCTGTGCGAGGCCGCGCCCTGCCGCAACGCCTACCTCGACACCTCCACCAACCGCTCCCGGCGCTACTGTTCCGACCGCTGCGCGACCCGCGCCAACGTGGCGGCCTACCGCGCCCGCAAGCGCCTGGAGGCGGCCCGGCCCGACAGCACCGGCCTGGCGGCGGACAGCACCCAGCCCAGCAGCGCCCAGGGCGAACGGCGACCGGGCCTGAGCGGCCGGTAGCGGAACCGGACCCTCCCCAGCACCAGATCGTCGGGCACGACGCCGTAGTCGGTGCTGTCGCCGCCCGCGTACGCGTTGTCCCCGAGCACCCACCAGCCGGTCCCGCGCCGCTCGGCGATCCGCTTCACGACCAGGAGGTCCTGCTGGAAGGGGTGCCGCAGCACGACGACCTGGCCCGGCTTGACCCGGACCCCGTAGTGCACCAGGAGCCGGTCCCCGTGGTACAGCGTGGGCACCATGGACGGCCCGGTCACCTCGGCCACCCCGAAGGGCGGGGCCGGCCTCCCCCGCTCGGACTCCTGCGACAGCTCCGGCATCACCCGGCACCTCCCCGGTTCTTCCTCCACCAGTCTCAGTCTCACCCCGGACTTTTGTCCTAAGCCCAAGGGGGCACTCGCGAAAACCCCTCCTCCACGGAGTAATGTCCCCTGTGAGAAGACGATCACGAGGAAGGAATGCTCCATGCTTTCCCGCCTGTTTGCCCCCAAGGTCAAGGTCAGTGCGCACTGCGACCTTCCCTGCGGTGTGTACGACCCTGCCCAGGCCCGCATCGAGGCGGAGTCGGTCAAGGCTGTCCAGGAGAAGATGGCCGGCAACGACGACCCGCACTTCCAGGCGCGCGCCACCGTCATCAAGGAGCAGCGTGCCGAGCTCGCGAAGCACCACGTCTCGGTGCTCTGGAGCGACTACTTCAAGCCCCCGCACTTCGAGAAGTACCCGGAGCTGCACCAGCTGGTCAACGACACCCTGAAGGCCCTCTCGGCCGCCAAGGGGTCCACCGACCCGGCGACCGGCCAGAAGGCGCTGGACTACATCGCCCAGATCGACAAGATCTTCTGGGAGACCAAGAAGGCCTGAAGTTCATGGCCTCGCGAAGGGGCCCGGCCGGGCAGTCCCGGTCGGGCCCCTTCGTCGTGGGTGGCGGTCAGTGGGGCCAAGGCACGATCAGGTAGATCCCGTACGCCACCACGGCCGCGCAGGCGAGGAAGCACAGGGCGGCCTGGGCGAGGCCGACGGCGGACGCGCCGCCCCGGGGGACAGGGGCGGAGGTGTCCGCATGGGGTGCGCGGGCGCCTGCCGGCCGGGCGAGGCCGAGGACGCCGAGCGCGAAGACGACGACCACGGCGACGGTGGCGCCGACGCTCACCGCGGTGACCTCGCCGAGCGCGGTCCAGTTCAGCTGCATGCCGAGTCCCTCTCGTTCAGGCGGCCGCGCCGACCTTGGCCGGCGGCTCGGTGCGGATGGTGACCTGCTGCGCGTCGTTGACGTTGTGCGCGTCCACCGGGTTACGGCGCGAGACGGCCACGATGCCGGCGGCGAGGGCCACGCCGACCAGGGCGACGACCGCCGTACCGAGGTCACCGCCGCCCTGTACGACGCTCGCGGCCAGACCGCCCACCAGCGCGGCGGCGGGCAGTGTGATCAGCCACGCGGCCGCCATCCGCCCCGCGACGCCCCAGCGGACCTCCGCGAGCCTGCGGCCGAGGCCCGCGCCGAGGATGCTGCCCGAGGCGATCTGGGTGGTGGACAGGGCGAAGCCGAGGTGCGCGGAGGTCAGGATGACGGTGGTGGAGGCGGTCTCGGCGGCGAAGCCCTGCGGGGACTGGATCTCGGTGAGGCCCTTGCCCATGGTGCGGATGATCCGCCAGCCCCCGAGATACGTGCCGAGGCCGATGGCGAGGCCCGCCGACGCGATGACCCACAGGGGCGGGTCGGCGTGGTGGCCGAGCGCGCCGGCCGAGATCAGGGTGAGGGTGATCACGCCCATGGTCTTCTGGGCGTCGTTCGTGCCGTGGGCGAGGGAGACCAGTGAGGCGGAGGCGATCTGGCCGATGCGGAAGCCCTTGGTGACCGTGTCCTGGCGGGCGCGGTCGGTGAGCCGGTAGGCGAGGTAGGTGGCCAGCAGCGCGGCGACACCGGCCACGACCGGCGAGGCCACCGCCGGCACCAGCACCTTCTCGACGACCTTGCCGAAGTCGACCCCCTGGCTGCCCGCACCGACCCACACGGCACCGATCAGCCCGCCGAACAGGGCGTGCGAGGAACTCGACGGCAGTCCGACCAGCCAGGTGAGCAAATTCCACAGGATCGCCCCGACCAGGCCCGCGAAGATCATCCCCGGGGTGACGAGGGTGTCGTCCACGATGCCGCCCGAGATGGTCCTGGCGACCTCGGTGGACAGAAAGGCACCGGCGACGTTGAGGACACCGCTGATCAGGACCGCTGTACGGGGTGCGAGCGCACCGGTGGCGATGGATGTGGCCATCGCGTTCGCCGTGTCGTGGAATCCGTTGGTGAAGTCGAAGGCGAGTGCCGTGACGATGACGACCGCCACGAGGAACGTGATGTGGTCCATTCCTGAATGCAAACAAGGGCAGGCCAATAGCCGGGGAACGGCGAGGCAAGTGCTGGTCAAGGTTCACGCGGGTGGCCGTGACCGGTCCCTCTACGATCGCGGGCATGAGAATCCGCTGGACGTATGCCTTCCTCGACCGGCCGCACGGGGTTTTCGGTGCGGCGTGTGACTTCTGGACGGCGGTCACGGACACCCGGCTCTCCGAACTCCGCGGGCAGCACTCCGGGTTCGTCACCCTGCTCCCCGACGGCGCCGACGCCTCCGTGAAGGTGCAGGCGGTGTGGTCCGGGACCGGCGGCGCGCACCTGGACTTCTGCGTGGACGACGTGGCGGAGTTCGCCGCCTCGGCGGTGCGGCTCGGCGCGAGCGTGGTGGAGGACCTCGGGTCGCTCGTCGGGCTGCGGTCGCCCGGCGGGCAGTTGTTCTGCGGGGACCCCTGGCGTGGACAGTCGTCGCGCCCGGGCGTGGTGCGGGGCACCAGGCTTGACCAGGTGTGCGTGGACGTCCCGCCGTCGGTGTACGACGCCGAAGTCGCCTTCTGGAGCGGGCTGCTGGACGGCTGGCACTCGCGGCCCGGAGCCCTGCCGGAGTTCCAGGTGGTCGAGCCGCCGCCCGGACTGCCGGTCCGCGTGCTTCTGCAACGCCTCGACGAGGAGCGCCCGGCCTCCGCCCACCTCGACCTCGCCTGCGCGGACCGGGCGGCGACGCGGGCACGGCACGAGGAACTCGGGGCCGCGTTCGTGGCCGATTTCTCCGGCTGGACGGTGATGCGCGACCCGGCGGGCGGCACCTACTGCCTGACCGACCGGAGCCCGGAGACGGGCGGGCTGCGCGGCTAGGTGTGCTGTGCTCTCCTGGGACAGCGCTCCTAGTCCACGGTGTCCACGGTCGCGTACGCGCACAAGACCGCGTCCACGCCCTCGGGCGTCGGGCAGGGCGGCAGGCTCGGTGTCTCGTGGGGGTTCGTCTCCTCCCAGACGTACGGGCCTCTTGGCTCCGTCGAGTCCTGCATCCACAGAGTCAGCCCGCCCGCGACGGCCACCGCTGCCGCCCACACGATCACGGCCCATCGCCAGACCCTGCGACGCCGCTCCCCCGTCATGCCCATGCCTCCTACGCTATCCCCCCTCACGCCCCAATCGGGCGGCCCGAGCCCGGAGATGGCGCTGCCCGGGCAGGCGCAGGGTCCGTGCGGCCGCCGACTCGTAGGCGTCACGAGCGGCTTGGGCTTCGCGCCCCAGGAGGTGTCCTCGTACGGCGTTCAGAAGGTGGCCGGTGAACTCGTCGGCCGGGTCGTCCGGTTGGGTCAGACCTGCGCTCGGCTTCGGGTGCGTTCTTCACCGGCACGTTTGTCGGTGCCGGCCGGTCCTCAGATGTCCCCGGAGCCGCCCATGATCGGACGGATCACGACCGGGTGGTTGGGGGCGCCGGCCGGCTGAGGGCAGCGGGAGACGCGGTCGGCGATCTCGGTGACCCGCTCCAGGCTCTCGCACTCCAGGACCCAGTAGCCGGCCGGCAGCTCCTTGGTCTCGCCGTACGGCCCGTCCGTGATCACGGCCGTGCCGTCGTCGCCCAGGGTGACGTGCCGGGTCTGCGCCGGCTCGGCCAGGCCCTGCCCGTCGACGAGCTCACCGGTCTCGGAGAGGTCGTCGTTGATGGCGCCCATGTAGGCGAACATGGCCTGCAGCTCCTCGTCGCTCCAGGCCGGGGAGTCCGCCGACGCCTTGCCGCGCATGGCCTCGTAGTCCGCCTGCGTGCCCTGCACCATGACCAGGTACTTCATCAGTCCGCTCCTTCGGCTCGGACCGCCCGGTCGGGCGGCTCTTCACAGGGGATGTCGGAGCCGGGCCGGGATCTCGACACGGGCTCAGGGGTTTCCGCGACGGTTTCTCCAGCGGCCTCTTCGGACGGGGCCGCCACGTGGGGCGCGGCGTCCTCGGCGTGCCGGGTGTGCTCCTCGGGTCGGATGGGCTCCTCGGGTCGGATGGGCTCCTCGGGTCGGATGGGCTCCCCGGGCCGCGTCTCCTCACCGGCGCGGCCATCCTCGGCGTGCTCCGCCTCGTATGCCGAGCAGTCGGGGTTGCGGCAGGGGCCCGCCACCCACCGCGGGACCCAGGTGCCCAGCGTCTTGTGGCGCCGGACGACCGTTTGCACGGACTGTCCGCAGGCCGGACAGACGTGTCCTTCGCTGCCCATGTCCTCAGACTAGGACGCTCGGGGGCTCAGCGCTTCCTGCCGTACGTGCGCACCAGCGCCCCGTTGCCGAACGTGCGCACCGACTCCAGGGTGAATTCCGAGATCGCGAATCCGGAGCCGAACATCGGCATGCCCGCGCCGTACACGAGCGGGTACGTCTTGATGACGAGCTCGTCGATCTCGTCGAACAGTTCGCCCGCGAGCTGCGAGCCGCCGCACAGGTAGATGCCGAAGTCGCCGTCCTCGGCCTTCAGTTCCCGGACCTTTCCGACCAGGTCGTCGGCGACGATCTCGACGTTCGGGTCGGGTGACGCCCCGAGGCTCCGGGAGGCGACGTACTCGCGCAGATGGGCGTAGGGGCTGGTGATCCCTTCCTTCAGGGCGAGGTCGTAGCTGCCTCGGCCCTGGATGACGGTGTCGAACCGCTTGTTCGGCAGGTCGTCGATGCCGAGGGCCCGGCGGCCGTGGGTCGCGACGGTCTCCGGGTATTCCGCCTTGAGGAAGGCGAGGTACTCCCCGTCGACGAAACGGAGCATCGACGTGGCGTCGCCGCCAGGGTCCCCGATGAAGCCGTCGATCGAACAGGCGATGAAGTACGTGAGCTTTCGCAAGCCGGTCTCTTTTCGTAGGCTGCCGCTTGAACGACTTCAGTTGTAGTACTTCGGCTGTAGTGGTTGCAAGGGAATATCCATGAGCCGTCGAAAGTGGGAGAAGGGACTCCACATGGTCAGCAACCCCGGGCGCCGGGCCGCCCTCGTCGACGCCGGTGTCGAGGTGCTCGCGCGCGAGGGGGCGCGCGGGCTGACGTTCCGCGCGGTGGACGCGGAGGCCGGCGTGCCCGTGGGCACCGCCTCCAACTACTTCACGGGACGCGCCGATCTGCTGCGCCAGATCGACACCCGGGTGCACGTACGGCTCGCGCCCGACCCCGACGTGGTCGCCGAGTTGATGACCCGGCCCAGGGACCGCTCACTGGTCACGGCCTTCATGAACGACCTCATGGCCCGCGCGACCCGCGACCGCACCGGCTATCTGGCCCTCATGGAGCTGCGCCTTGAGGCCACCCGGCGCCCCGAACTGCTCTCCTCCTACACGACGTCGGTACGCGGTGACCTGGAGGAGGCCATGGCATTCCACCGGACGGCCGGGCTGCCCGGCGGCGACGAGTCCGTCGCCGTGCTGTACCTGGCCATGCTGGGGCTGCTGCTGGAGCACCTGACACTGCCGGGCGTTCTGGAGGGCGTGCTGCCCGGGGTGAGCGTGCCGGACGGGCTGGTGGAGCGGATCGTGGCGACGGTGCTGCCGGAGGGCCCGGAGGAGGGGGCCGGGGCGGATTAGGCCTTGCGGGGGCGGGGCTCGCGCCACATCGGCCACATGGCCGGGCCACCCTCCGGGAGGTCCAGGACCGGGCCGCTCGGCTCGAAGCCGAGGCGCTCGTACAGCTCGCGGCTGCGGGCGTTGCTCGCCTCCAGATAGGCGGGCAGCCCCTCGCGGTCGCACCGGTCGAGGACCGACTCGATGAGTGCGGTGCCGAGGCCCTCACCCTGACGGCCCGGTGCCACACCGATCATCCACAGGTACTCATGGGCCCGCCCGGAGGGGTGGACCGCCGCTGTCAGCCGGCCGATCTGCTCGATGCGCTCGTTGTCCGGGTCGACGGCCTCCCTCACCTGAGCAGGACCGTCGTCCTCTCCCCCGCCCTCGCCCTCGCCCTCGCCGTCATGGTCGTCGGCCGGCACGGACATCCACAGCGCGCAGGCCGAGCCGTCCTCGGTGACGTCGATGCGGCCGGCGGCGAGCACGATGTCGGTGAACGCGGCCATGAGTCCGGGGTGGTTGGCACGGCGGTCCTCGGCGCCCGGGAAGATCCAGCCGCTCACAGGGTCGTTCTGGAACGCCTCGTCCAGCAACCGGACGACCAGCTCCCGGTCCCCCTTGTCCGCCGCCCGGATCGCCACACCCATGTCCCGCCCCTTCGCTCGTCCCGACGGGCGTTGATCGTAGGGCGATCGGGACTGGTGCCGGAGACCTGGGCCGGAGCTTGGCGGGATTTCGCCGAACGGCTGTCCAAAGCGCCGGGTCGTCGTTGCCACGCCGACAGGGGCCCACGGGGCGGCGGTGAGTCAACTCCTGCGGCGGTACGGCGGTAGGGAGGCGGGCCCCGCACACCGTGGGGCAGTGCGGGACCCGCCTGACCGGAAGCCCGGGCCGTGCGGGGTCAGGAGCCGCACGGCCCCGGTACTCCGGGGTCTCTTGTCCTCCGGGTATCCGAAGGGCCATCAGGTGGTGCCGACAACCGATCTCTGTTGACTGTGCTGACCGGCCGCAGGTTGCCGGCGGTCGGTCGTGGTCCTGAGTTCGTCGGGGTGGGTCGGGGTCGGGTTGGTAAGTCGTGGTGATGGGTCGTGGGTCGTCAACTGCTGCGCCGTGTCACGAACTCGGCGAGGGCCAGCAGTCCGCCCGCCGCCTCCGGGTCCGGTACCGCGCGCGCCAGTTGCTGCATCGCGCGGGCCATCCGGTCGGCCGCCTGCTCCTGGGCCCAGTCACGGCCGCCCGCGCGCTCCACGGTCTGGGCTATGTGGTCGAGGTCCTCCTTCTCGCTGGGGCGTGCGTACAGTTCGGCGAGTTCGTCCGCCGCCGGCGTGCCGGACGCGAAGGCCGCCACGACCGGCAGGGACTTCTTGCGTGCGGCCAGGTCCGCGCCGACGGGCTTGCCGGTGCGACGCGGGTCACCCCATATGCCGATGACGTCGTCGATGAGCTGGAAGGCGAGCCCGGCCTCCCGGCCGAACGCGTCGAGTGCCGCCACGTCCGCGTCCCCGGCCCCCGCGTAGAGCCCGCCGATCGCGCAGGCGCTGCCCAGCAGCGCGCCCGTCTTGGCCTCCGCCATGGCGAGCACCTCGTCGAGCGTGACCTCGGCGGGGACGCGCCGCTCCAGGGCCGTGTCCGCGTGCTGCCCGGCGCACAGTTCGACCACGCAGTCGGCGAGCAGGCCGGCGGCTGCCGGGGCCGCCGGATGCGGGTCCTGCGCGAGCAGCCGCAGGGCCAGCGCCTGGAGGGTGTCCCCGGCGAGGATCGCGTCGGCGTCACCGAACAGCGTCCATGCGGTGGGCCGGTGCCGGCGGGTGGCGTCCCGGTCCATCACATCGTCGTGCAGCAGCGTGAAGTTGTGGACCAACTCCACCGCTGCGGCCGCCCGGACCGCCCCCGTTCGCGCCTCGGGTCCGCCGAGGGCCGCCGCCGCGGCGAGGACGAGCGCGGGCCGGATCGCCTTGCCCGCCGCGCCGCCCTCGGCCGGAGTGCCGTCGGCGCGCTCCCACCCGAAGTGGTACAGCGCGACGCGGCGCATCGGTGCCGGCAGGGAGCCGAGCGCGGCCTGCAGGACCGGGTCGACCTCCGTCCGGGCCCGCTCGAGGAGCATGACCGCCTCGTGCCCCTCGGCCGGTGCCGGCCGGCTGTCCCGCTGTGTTCCGATGGATCCCCGCCCTTCCGGCGCCCCGGTTCCGAGCCGGGGCTCGGTGCCGCCCTGTCCGCGGGGTATGGGCAGCGTCGGCTCTGTCCTGAACTCCGTGAGGGATTCACCCATGGGACCGCCTCGGAGGGTGAGTGGACGGGGGCGCGTCCGCTGCCGCTGGGCGCGTGCCCCGAGGGTGTACCCGCCCGGACGCGCGGGGACACCGCCGACGTAGGGGAAGCGTCACCGCCAGCGGCCGATCTCGACGTTCTCCAGGACACCGAGCGCGTCCGGTACCAGGACCGCGGCCGAGTGGTAGGCCGTGACCAGGTACTTGATGATGGCCTGTTCGTTGATGCCCATGAAGCGCACCGACAGGCTCGGCTCGATCTCGTCCGGGATGCCGCTGGCCCGCAGACCGATGACGCCCTGGTCGCTCTCGCCGGTACGCATGGCGATGATCGACGTCGTACGCTCCGGGGTCACCGGGATCTTGTTGCACGGGAAGATCGGCACACCGCGCCAGGTGGGGATGCGGTTGCCGGCCATGTCGATGGTCTCGGGGACGAGCCCGCGCTTGTTGAGTTCACGGCCGAACGCGGCGATCGCACGCGGGTGGGCGAGGAGCAGTTTGGTGCCGCGGCGCCTGCTCAGCAGCTCGTCCATGTCGTCCGGGCTGGGCACGCCGTCGTGCGGCTGGATGCGCTGGTCGTACTCGCAGTTGTGCAGGAGACCGAAGTCGCGGTTGTTGATGAGCTCGTGCTCCTGGCGCTCCTTCAGCGCCTCTACCGTCAGCCGGATCTGCTGCTCGGTCTGGTTCATGGGCTGGTTGTAGAGGTCGGCCACACGCGTGTGGATGCGCAGGACGGTCTGGGCGACGCTCAGTTCGTACTCACGGGGCCTGGCCTCGTAGTCGACGAAGGTGTGCGGGATGTCCGGCTCGCCGGAGTGGCCGGAGGAGAGGTCGATCTCCTTCTCGCCGTACTTGTTGGAGCGCTGCTCGGGGATCGAGCGGTGCTGCTGGAGGTGCTCGCGCAGCGAGTCGGAGCGCTCCGCCACCTGCTCGAAGTCCTGGCGGGGCAGGACGAGCACGGTGCACGCGGTGAGCGCGCGGGCCGTGTACTCCCAGATGGCGTCCTCGTCGAGCAGTGCCTGGTCGCCGAAGTAGGCGCCGTCGGCGAGGACTCCGAGGGACTCGTCCTCCCCGTACGGACCCGTGCCGAGCTTCTCCACCCTTCCGTGCGCCAGCAGGTACACCTCGTCGGACGGGCTGCCGAACGAGGCGATCACCTCGCCCGCCGCGACCTCACGCTGCTCGCAGCGCCGGGCCAGTTCGTAGAGCACCTCGTCGTCCTCGTACGCCCGCAGGGCCGGCAGTTCGCCCAGCTCCGCGGGGATGATCTCGACGCGGTCGCCGGTCTTCACGAACGTGATCCGGCCGTCGCCCACGGCGTAGGTCAGCCGCCGGTTCACCCGGTACGTGCCTCCCTGAATGTCCACCCAGGGCAGCATGCGCAGCAGCCAGCGGGAACTGATCTCCTGCATCTGCGGCACGGACTTGGTCGTGGTGGCCAGGTTCCGCGCGGCTGCCGTGCCGAGACTCTGCTGCGGCCTGGTCTCCTCCGTACGGACCTCTTCGCCTACCGACATAGACAACTGCCCTCCCGGTTGTGCCCGACGCCCATGCGCCTCGGGCATCGATGTGCACGCCCAAGCCTTCCTGACGCAGCGTCGCGGTGCTATTACACGAACGAGCGGGAATGGATCTTTGTATGAGTGGGCAGAGGGTGGCGCATTCCGGCGTTCGGTGATGACCGGCGGCCAGGTCGGGGACAGGTGGCGACAACCCGTTCGAACGTGTCGGTTATGCCTCTGGGGGCCTGGCCGGGCCGGCCCTAGCGTGGTGATCCGTCCCTCACCTCCAGGAAAAGGCCTGCTCATGCAGTACGTCGCGCCGATCGGCATCGGCATCCTCTACGCCCTGTTGATGTCCCTCGTCCGCGAACCGCACCGGCGGCGGCTGAACGCGGTCATGGTCGCAGGCGCCGGAGCCGCGTACCTCAGCGGCGGCGGTATGGGCGGCTGGGAGTTCCCCTTCACCGCGCTGCTCGCCTACGTGGCCTTCCGTGGCCTGGAGTCGTGGACGTGGATCGGCGTCGGCTGGCTCCTGCACACGGCCTGGGACATCGTCCACCACATCAAGGGCGCCCCCATCATCCCGTTCGCCCACACCTCCTCCCTGGGCTGTGCGCTATGCGATCCGGTGATCGCGATCTGGTGCCTGCGGGGCGGGCCGTCACTGATAGAACTCGTCCGCGATCGCCGGCAGGGCGAACGCCCCTCACCCACGCCGACGGTGGATTGAGACGGGGCGGGGCCGAGGGTCGAGCGATCCCGCCCCGGGTGACAATGGCGGGGTGACCAGCACCGACGACCCCGACGCGTCCCGCCTCGGAACCCTGTGCCCCCGGCTGCCCTCGCCGGTGCAGGAGCTCGTGGACGGGCGGTTCGAGCGTCGGGGCGTCCGGCTCCTGCTGAAGCGCGACGATCTGATACACCCGGAGCTGATCGGCAACAAGTGGCGCAAGCTTGCGCCGAATCTCGCGGCGGCGGACGGTCGTGCCGTCGTCACCTTCGGAGGGGCCTACTCCAACCACCTGCGGGCCACGGCCGCGGCCGGCCGGCTGCTCGGCATCCCCACGGTCGGTGTCGTACGGGGTGAGGAACTGGCCGACCGGCCCCTCAATCCGTCGCTGGCGCGCTGCACGGCCGACGGCATGCGGCTGCACTTCCTGGACAGGGCGGCCTACCGCCGCAAGTCCGAGCCGCGGACCCTGGCCGCCATCCTGCGGGCGGCGGACGCCGAGGACGCGTACCTGGTCCCCGAAGGCGGCAGCAACGCCGAGGCCGTACGCGGCTGCCAGGCGCTCGGTACCGAGTTGAGCGACCGGGCCGACGTCGTCGCCGTGGCCTGCGGCACCGGTGGGACGCTGGCGGGACTGGCCGCCGGTCTCGCCCCGGGCCGGCGCGCCCTGGGCATACCGGTGCTCCGGGGCGGCTTCCTGACCGCCGACGTCAGGAGGCTGCAGCAGCAGGCCTTCGGCGGTCCGCGCGGCGCCTGGGACCTGGACGACCGCTTCCACTTCGGGGGCTACGCGCGCGTGCCCGAGGAGCTCGACGCCTTCGCCACGGACTTCGAACACCGGCACGGGCTGCCCGTCGAACGTCTGTATGTCGCCAAGCTGCTGTACGGACTGGTCACGCTGGCCGGCGAAGACGCCTTTCCCCGTGGGACGACGGTGGCGGCCGTGATCACCGGCCGCCCCTTCCCGTGACGCCGGGAGACCTCCGTTCTCATACCGGACGGCTGCCTGCCTGTTGGTGAGGCCCGGCGGTCCGCCTTGCCGGCGCCCTGGCCATCTGCCTCAGGTGACGGCGGGCGTCTGAGGGCCGGCCCCTCCGGGCACGACCGTTCGCCGCTCGATCACCATGTTCCCTCGGCGGGCCACCGGGGTCGTCCGGACCATCGGCCCTTACGACCGTCCCGCACCGCGATTCGCCATGCTCGCTTCCCACCGCTCAGGGCAACCCGCCCTCCCGGTGGCCCCCAGCCGCCCGTCTTCGGTCTCGCCCGGCAGCTTCC
Source organism: Streptomyces sp. NPDC006372 (assembly GCF_040612515.1). NCBI lineage: Bacteria > Bacillati > Actinomycetota > Actinomycetes > Kitasatosporales > Streptomycetaceae > Streptomyces > Streptomyces sp. NPDC006372. The sequence continues at coordinate 17,902 of NZ_JBEXQJ010000032.1, forward strand.
CTCCCCGCATCGTCCGGCAGCCCGGCTTCGGTGAGGCCCGGCAGCACCCTTCCCAGCCCGCCCGGCAGATCCCTACACCGCCTCCCGGAACGCCGCCGCCTCCTCCAGGTCCAGCCTCCGCAGCAGCGTCCGCAGCATCTCGTCGTCGATGTACCGGGCGTCCCTGAGCCTGACGAACACCTCACGCTCGACGCTGATCATCTCCCGCGCCAGCCGCCGGTACGTGTCGTCGACGGTCTCCCCCGTGACCGGGTTGGCCTGCCCGAGCCGCTCCCAGACGGCGTTGCGGCGGCGCTCCAGGACCATGCGCAGCCGGTCGGCGAGCGGTGCGGGCAGGGCGTTGCGCTCGTCGTTCAGGAGTTCGTCGAGACGCCGCTCGGCGGACCGGGAGGCCTGCGCCTGGGCGTTGGCCTCGGCAAGCGTCTCGGCCTGCGTGTCCCGCCCGGGGATCTTCAGCATGCGGATCAGCGGGGGCAGCGTCAGGCCCTGGACGACGAGCGTCCCGATGACCGTCGTGAAGGTCAGGAAGAGGATGAGGTTGCGGTGCGGGAAGGGTTCCTCGCCACCGTGCAGGGTGAGCGGGATGGAGAAGGCGATGGCCAGCGAGACCACGCCCCGCATGCCGGCCCAGGCTATGACGAACGGTCCCCTCCAGGTCGGGTTCTGCTCCCGCTCCCGGATCCGGGCCGACAGCAGGCGCGGCAGGAAGGTCGCCGGGTACACCCACACGAACCGGGTCGCGACGACCACCAGGAAGACGGCGAACGCGTACCAGACGGCCACGGCACCCTCGTACTGCCCGAGGCCCCTCAGTACCACCGGCAGCTGCAGCCCGATCAGCGCGAACACGGCCGACTCCAGGACGAAGGCGACCATCTTCCACACCGCGTCCTCCTGGAGGCGGGTGGCGAAGTCGACCTCCCACGCGCGGTGTCCCAGGTAGAGCGCGACGACCACGACCGCGAGGACACCGGAGGCGTGCACCTGTTCGGCGACGGCGTACGCGACGAACGGGATCAGCAGGGAGAGCGTGTTCTGGAGCAGCGCCTCCTTCACGTGCGTGCGCAGCCAGTGGATCGGCGCCATCAGCACCAGCCCCACCACGACGCCGCCGACCGCCGCGAGCAGGAACTCGCCGATGCCTCCGGCCCAGGTCGCGCCCTCCCCCACGGCGGCCGCGAGGGCGACCCGGTAGGCGGTGATCGCGGTGGCGTCGTTCAGCAGGGACTCGCCCTGGAGGATGGTGGTGATCCGCGACGGCAGCCCGACCCGGCGTGCCACCGCGGTCGCAGCGACCGCGTCCGGCGGCGCCACCACCGCGCCGAAGACCAGGGCCGCGGTCAACGGCAGCTCCGGCACGATCAGGTACAGGGCCCAGCCGACGACGAAGGTCGCGAACAGCACGTACCCGACGGACAGCAGTGCGACCGGCCGCAGCTGCGCCCGCAGGTCGAGGTAGGAGCTGTCGGTCGCGGCCGTGTGGAGCAGCGGGGGCAGGATGAGCGGCAGGACGATGTGCGGGTCGAGGGTGTAGTCCGGCACGCCCGGGACGTAACTGACCGCCAGCCCGGCCGCCACCAGCAGCAGCGGCGCCGGCACCGGGGTGCGCCGCGCGGCCGCCGCGATCGCGGCGCTGCCCGCCACGAGCAGCAGCAGTGGCATCACGTCCATCGTTCTCGCCCGCCCTCTTTTTTCCACGCGTTCTTCCGCGCGACCGTCGTAACCTGGCAATCATGAAACAGTGCACGCACGCCGACGCGCTGCCGCACCCCGAACCCGTCCCGCTCAGCGAGACGTGTCCGGAGTGCCTGGCGGAGGGCATGGATCCGGTACAACTACGGCTGTGCCTCAGCTGCGGTCACGTCGGCTGCTGTGACTCCTCGCCGGGACGGCACGCGGCGGAGCATCATAAGGAGTCCGGTCATCCCGTGATGAGGACGCACGAGCCCGGGGAGACCTGGCGCTGGTGCTTCGTCGACCATGTCCTGGTGTGAACCGGCGGAACCCCGGCTCAGGACGGTTCGACCAGGACGGTTCGACGGTCTGACGTCTGGGTACGTCAACCCGGCGCGCGCTCTTCCCATTTGGGCCCGCCCAACCCCTAGACACGGAGCGTGTCCACAGGTTTACTGTGAGTGACGGCAAGGGGTTGGGTCCCGGGGACAGGACCGTCGAGAGCGCGATAGCGTCACCGCTGAACCACGTATCGCGTTACCCCCGGGGGATTATCCCCGGCCCTGAAACGCTTGTACCACCATGGAGGTGAGGGTGTCCCAGATCGCAGGCGAGCCCGCGACCCAGGACTTCGTGGAAGTCCGGCTGCCGGCCGCGGGTGCCTACCTGTCGGTGCTGCGTACGGCCACGGCCGGTCTCGCGGCCCGTTTGGACTTCACCCTCGACGAGATCGAGGACTTGCGCATCGCGGTGGACGAGGCCTGCGCGATCCTGCTTCAGCAGGCCGTGCCCGGCTCGGTGCTCAGCTGTGTCTTCCGCCTCGTCGACGACTCACTCGAGGTCACCGTCTCGGCGCCCACCACGGATGGTCATGCCCCCTCGCGGGACACCTTCGCCTGGACCGTCCTGTCCGCTCTCGCGGGCAAGGTCTCGTCTGCCGTGGACAAGGACAAAACCGTTTCGATCAGCCTCTACAAACAGCGCGGCGCGGGACCCGGGCCGGCGTGAGGAACGAGGACGGGCCGGTGCGGGACGAAGAGCGCAGCACACGAGAGCTGCCGGCCGAGGGCACAAGCACGGGCGCGGAGACGGGCCCGAGCGGAACCCGGCGCATGGCGGCCGGTATCGACGGCATCCCCGAGCAGGCCCGCCCGCATCCGGAGGACGACTCCGCGGGGGCCGTCCTCCCGGGCGACGGGCGGCTGCACCGGGACGATGCCGTGCGGAGCGCGCCTCCGGGCGGGGGAATCACCGCATCCCCCGCCCAGGGAGGTCCACCCACTCGCGCGAAGTCGAGAGTGGCGGAGGAGGCGAGGGCTCGGGGAAGGGCGACGGGCGGGACGATGAGCGAGCACGAGCGACACTCCGACGACGCTGCGCCGAGCGCGCAGCACGCACATGCCGCGCAGCACGGCTCTCCGGACCGCAGCGGGGCGCGCGAGATGTTCCTCAAGCTGCGCGCCCTGCCGGACGGCAGCCCCGAGTACGCGGAGCTGCGCAACCAGCTGGTCCGGATGCATCTGCCGTTGGTGGAGCATCTCGCGCGCCGCTTCCGCAACCGCGGCGAGCCGCTGGACGACCTCACCCAGGTCGCCACGATCGGGCTGATCAAGTCGGTCGACCGCTTCGACCCGGACCGCGGCGTGGAGTTCTCGACGTACGCGACCCCGACGGTCGTCGGCGAGATCAAGCGGCACTTCCGCGACAAGGGCTGGGCGGTGCGGGTGCCACGCCGGCTCCAGGAGCTGCGCCTGGCACTGACCACGGCCACGGCCGAGCTCTCGCAGCTGCACGGCCGCTCCCCCACGGTCCACGAACTCGCCGAGAAGCTCGCGATCTCGGAGGAGGAGGTCCTGGAGGGTCTGGAGTCCGCTAACGCGTACTCCACGCTGTCCCTGGACGTCCCCGACACGGACGACGAGTCCCCGGCGGTCGCGGACACCCTCGGCGCCGAGGACGAGGCGCTGGAGGGCGTGGAGTACCGGGAGTCTCTCAAGCCACTGCTGGAGGACCTTCCGCCGCGCGAGAAGCGCATCCTGCTGCTGCGCTTCTTCGGCAACATGACCCAGTCGCAGATCGCGCAGGAGGTCGGCATCTCGCAGATGCACGTCTCGCGGCTGCTGGCGCGCACGCTGGCGCAGCTGCGCGAGAAGCTCCTCGTCGAGGAGTGACGGCTACTTCTCCGTACCGCCGGGGTTGCCGGGCCCGCGGATTCCGAGGGCCCGGGTCGTCTCGGGGTTCACGAGCAGGACGAGCGCCGCGACGGCCACGACCGCCAGGGCGATCCCGGCCGGAATGGCCATGCTGTCGGCCTGGAGCAGGTTGTAGGCCACCGGCAGGGCCATGAGCTGGGTGATGACGGCCGGGCCACGGCTCCAGCTGCGGCGGCCGAGCAGCCCGCGCGCGGCAAGCAGCGGCAGCAGCGCGAGCACGACCAGGGTGATGCCGCCGGTCACTGCCTGCTGCCGGTCGTCGGGATGACCCGTGAGACCGAGGACGAGGATCCAGACGCCGCCGACGACCAGCGCGAGCCCCTCCAGTGCCGCCAGCAGCGCGGCGTACGTCAGACGCCGGGGTCGGGGGCCGGCGGTTTCCTCGGTCGTTCGGGTCTGCTCACTGCTCACCCCTGAAGAGTAGCCCTCGTCGAACGCGCCCCCGGTGGCGAGGTTCGCCCCGGCCCTCTTACCTGATCCCTACCTCGGTCTGGGCCAGGTACCCCCCAGTAGGTACGCTGCCACTCATGCGTGCACTCCTCGTGGTCAATCCGGCAGCAACCACCACAAGTGCGCGCACGCGCGACGTACTGATCCACGCGCTAGCCAGCGAGATGAAGCTGGAGGCGGTCACCACCGAGTACCGCGGCCACGCGCGCGACCTGGGCCGACATGCGGCGGAGAGCGACGACATAGACCTGGTGGTGGCCCTCGGCGGCGACGGCACGGTCAACGAAGTGGTTAACGGCCTCCTGCACGCCGGTCCCGCCCCCGGGCACCTTCCCGGTCTCGCCGTGGTCCCGGGCGGCTCCACCAACGTCTTCGCCCGCGCCCTGGGCCTGCCGAACGACGCCGTGGAGGCGACCGGCGCCCTGCTGGACGCCCTGCGTGACGGCAGCGAACGTACCGTCGGCCTGGGGCTGACCTCGGGCACGCCGGGCTCGGAGGACGAGTCGGTGCCGGCCCGCTGGTTCACCTTCAACGCGGGGCTCGGCTTCGACGCCGGAGTGGTCGGCCGAGTGGAACAGCACCGCGAGCGCGGCCGCAAATCCACACACGCTCTTTACGTCCGCCAGGTCGTGCGCCAACTCCTCGGTGAGCCGAACCGCCGGCACGGGACGATCACGCTGGAGCGGGAGGGTGAGGAACCGGTCTCCGATTTGGTGCTGTCCATAGTCTCGAACACCTCCCCCTGGACGTTTTTGGGGAATCGCCCGATCTATGCGGCACCTAAGGCCTCGTTCGATACCGGTCTCGATCTCTTCGGTCTCAGCCGTCTGTCCACCGCGGCGGTTGCCCGTTATGGCACCCAGTTGCTCACTTCGTCCCCCGAGCGCGGACCCCATGGCAAGCACGCCACCTCTCTGCATGACTTGACGGAGTTCACCTTGCATTCGAAGGTGCCGCTCCCCCTCCAGATGGACGGTGACCACCTGGGGCTGCGAACCAGCGTGACGTTCACAGGCGTACGCCGAGCACTGCGTGTGATTGTGTGAGCAGAAGGGGCTAAAGTCCTTTCACTCGAACGTTTAGGCCAGGATCCACCCCATGGAAGTACGGCTGTGACCTAGTCGACACCGAAGAATCAAAAAAAACTTTCCAGAAGGGGTTGTGCCCGCCGCCGAGGTTTGCGAGTCTCTACGTGGCGATCGGGACGGCCCGCAACACCGGCCTCCACTGATCACCAGAACCCCTCTTCAACTCACAGGACCTCGTCAGGGAACCTGACGGTCGGCCCTTCACTTGTTGAGGGATTCGTGAAAGCGTTCACATTCACAAGCAACCCTGCACGTAATACCAAGGAGAGGTAGCAGCCATGGACTGGCGTCACAACGCCGTTTGCCGCGAGGAAGACCCCGAGCTCTTCTTCCCCATCGGCAACACCGGTCCTGCGCTGCTGCAGATCGAGGAAGCCAAGGCCGTCTGCCGTCGCTGCCCGGTTATCGAGCAGTGCCTGCAGTGGGCGCTCGAGTCCGGCCAGGACTCCGGCGTCTGGGGTGGTCTCAGCGAGGACGAGCGCCGCGCCATGAAGCGCCGCGCCGCCCGCAACCGGGCCCGTCAGGCCTCCGCCTGACAACCCACCCCTGCTGACAGCCTGAGCTTGGCGGCGCGTACAGCGAGTACGCATCTCCCGCCCCCGAGCCGCAGCGCGCAGTGCCCCCGATGCGCTTAGCACAGCAAAGCAGCAACGAGCTTTGAGCCCCGGGCCACCAAGTGGCCCGGGGCTCGATGCTTTTCCGCTGGCGCCGACAGAAGAACGGCGGCCGTTCTGTTCGCGTCTCCGGGCGTTCCTACTTTTCCCCGCGCACCGGAATGTCCAGGATCACGCGAGTGCCGCGTTCCTGGGCCGGAACCATGTCGAATGTGCCACCCAACTCGCCCTCCACCAGGGTCCGTACGATCTGGAGGCCGAGGTTGCCCGCGGTGTGCGGATCGAAGCCCTCCGGCAGACCGAGGCCGTCGTCCTGGACGGTGACCAGCAGCCGAGCCTCCTTCGTGGTGCCGCCGCGGACCGCCGACACCTCGACCGTGCCGGTGTCTCCCTCACGGAATCCGTGCTCCAGCGCGTTCTGCAGCACCTCGGTCAGCACCATCGACAGCGGGGTGGCGACCTCGGCGTCGAGGATGCCGAAGCATCCGGTGCGCCGGCCCGTGACCTTGCCCGGGGAGATCTCCGCGACCATCGCCAGGACGCGGTCGGCGATGTCGTCGAACTCCACGCGCTCGTCCAGGTTCTGGGAGAGCGTTTCGTGCACGATCGCAATCGATCCCACGCGTCGTACCGCCTCTTCGAGGGCTTCCCGGCCACGGTCGGACTCGATACGCCGGGCCTGGAGGCGGAGCAGGGCCGCCACCGTCTGGAGATTGTTCTTCACGCGGTGGTGGATCTCGCGGATCGTCGCGTCCTTGGTGATCAACTCACGTTCGCGGCGACGCAGTTCCGTCACGTCACGCAGCAGGACCAGCGAGCCGATACGGGTGCCCTTGGGTTTGAGGGGGATCGCGCGGAACTGGATGACCCCGTCGCTGGCCTCGATCTCGAACTCGCGTGGTGCCCAGCCGCTGGCGACCTTGGCGAGCGCCTCGTCCACCGGGCCCCGGGTCGGGGCGAGTTCGGCGGTGGTCTTGCCCAGGTGCTGGCCGACGAGGTCCATGGCGAGGCCGAGCCGGTGGTAGGCGGACAGCGCGTTCGGGGAGGCGTACTGGACGATGCCGTCGGCGTCGAGCCGGATCAGGCCGTCGCCCACCCGGGGTGAGGCGTCCATGTCGAGCTGCTGGTTGGCGAACGGGAAGGATCCGGCCGCGATCATCTGCGCGAGGTCGGAGGCGCTCTGCAGGTAGGTGAGCTCCAGACGGCTCGGGGTGCGCACGGTGAGGAGGTTGGTGTTGCGCGCGATGACCCCGAGGACGCGCCCCTCCCGCCGTACGGGGATCGACTCGACCCGGACCGGGACCTCTTCACGCCACTCGGGGTCGCCCTCACGCACGATGCGGCCCTCGTCCAGGGCGGCGTCCAGCATCGGGCGGCGCCCGCGCGGGACGAGGTGGCCCACCATGTCGTCCTGGTACGAGGTCGGGCCGGTGTTGGGGCGCATCTGGGCGACCGAGACGTACCGGGTGCCGTCGCTGGTGGGGACCCACAGGACCAGGTCAGCGAAGGAGAGGTCGGAGAGCAGCTGCCACTCCGAGACCAGCAGGTGGAGCCACTCGAGGTCGGTGTCGTCGAGGGCCGTGTGCTGGCGTACGAGTTCGTTCATGGAGGGCACGTGTGCGAGCGTACCCGGGGGTTTGTACGGCTCTGAAATGTACGGCCCGGATCTGCGCGGTACGGGCCGGTCAGGCGCCGGCCCCTGAAAACACCCGCGGGCCGCGGCGCCTGGGAGGGACCCTCAACCCTCCCGGCACCGCAGCCCGGAGCAGAATCGGCCGTGGGGTGTGCGGTCCCGGTCGGCCGAAGGACGAGGATCCGGGGCAGTCAGGGCAGAGAGCCTCGGTTCCTCTGTCCGCCTTCCTGTGCGGGGAAGACGGAGGCTGGTGCGCGCTTTACGCGCGCTGCACACGTGTTCTCATCACGCATTGTGGACTAGACCACTCATGGGTGTCCATGCGTTGGAGGCTGTTCGTTGTTGTTATTTCTCCGACTGCTCGGACGCACGGGCGTCCATCAGGCAGCCTAACCCGTGTGGGTTCCTGTGCGGGGCCAGATGGACATGGCAATTTCCGCGACCGCCTCCAGTTCCTCCCGGCTCGCCCCGTCCCGCGCCTGTTGTGACATGCCCTGGATCATCGCCCCCGTGTGGCGGGCCAGGGCGGCGGCATCGGTGTCCGGGGGCAGCATGCCGGCGGCGACGTCGGCCCTGATGCGGCTCTCGAACGCGGCGATGTTGGCGTTGCGGCGGTCCCTCAGTGACTGTTCGACCTCGGGGGTCGAGCAGTTCGCGGCGGCGTGGACGACCAGACAGCCGTGCGGATGGCCGGGTTCCGTGTACGCCGTTGCAGCCTCACGCAGCATGCGCTCGACGGCACTCCAGGCGGTGGGCTCCTCGGCGAGGGCCCGGTCGGTGAACGAGCCGTAGCGCGTGCCGTAGACGCGTACGACCTCCTCGAAGAGGGAGCGCTTGTCGCCGAAGGCCGCGTAGAGGCTGGGGGCGCCGATGTCCATGACGCGGGTGAGGTCGGAGACGGAGGTGGCTTCGTAGCCGTTTTCCCAGAAGGCGAGGAGGGCCTTCTCCAGCGCGGTCTCGCGATCGAAGGAACGGGGGCGGCCGCGAGGCCTGCCCTTGGCCTTGCCGCCGCCGGGGGCCGCCGTCGCCCCGGCGCTCGTCGTCGCCCCGGGGGCCGTTGCCCCGGCTCCCTCGGCCTTCGCGGTTCGGTCGTCGTTCACCATGGAGTGCATTTTATAGCGGGCACTAGAGAAATGTCGTCGACTGTTGTACGGTCATTTCTGTAGCGACCGCTAGGTAAATGAGAAGGGGGAGCCACCATGGGCGTGCTCACGGGCAGGACGGCACTCGTCACGGGGGCGAGCAGGGGCATCGGGCGAGGCATCGCCGAGCGGCTGGGGCGCGACGGCGCGCGAGTCGCGGTGCACTACGGCAGGAACGAGACGGCGGCGAAGGAGACGGTCGCGGCGATCGAGGCAGCGGGCGGCTCGGCTTTCACGGTGGGAGTGGAGCTGGGCACCCCAGGGGACGCCGAGGCTCTGTGGGCGGAGTTCGACCGGCACGCGGACGGGCTCGACGTCCTGGTGAACAACGCGGGGATCGGAAACACCCGCCCCATCGAGGAACTCGACGAGCAGGAGTACGACAAGGTCTTCGCGGTGAACGTGAAGGCGCCGCTCTTCATCCTCAAGCACGGCATGACGCGGCTGAGGGACGGAGGCCGAGTCGTCAACATCTCCTCGGGGCTGGCCCGGACGGCGGTGATGCCGGACAACATGGCCTACGCCATGACGAAGGGCGCGCTGGACGTCCTCTCCCGGGACCTCTCCAAGGTGCTGGGACCGCGGGGCATCACGGTGAACTCGGTGGCGCCGGGGATCATCGATACGGACAACACGGCCCGGTTGCTGCGCGGGACTGCCGACGGCTGGGCGAAGGCCGCGGCGATATCGGCGCTGGGCGGGGTGGGCGAGCCGGCCGAAGTCGCCGACGTGGTGGCGTTCCTGGCCTCGGACGCGGGGCGGTGGGTCACGGGGAGCTGGGTGGATGTGACGGGGGGTTCGCTCACATAGGCGCGCGGCGTCGGAGGACCCAGCGGTGCGTCGGAGGCCCCATCGCCCGCTCCCCTCAGCGGGTCTCCGTCACCTTCGCCAGTGCGCGGGGCGCGTCCGGGTCCTGGCCGCGGGCGATGGTGACTTCGTAGGCCAGGAGCTGGAGGGGGATGATCTCCAGGACGGGCTGGACCTCTTCGGCCACGTCGTCCGTCGGCAGGACGAAGCCGGCCGATGCCTGCCCGACCTGACTCCTGGGGCCGATGACCACCAGGTCGGCGCCACGTCCTCGCAGCCGGTCGAGGACGGGCTGGAGCGCCTCCCCGCCCTTGCCGTCGGTGACCACGGCGATGACCGGGGACACGTTGTCGACCATGGCGAGCGGTCCATGCAGCAGATCGGCACCGGAGTAGGAGAGGGCGGGGATGTAGCTGGTCTCCATCAGCTTGAGGGCGGCCTCCTTGGCCGTGGGATAGCCGTAGCCGCGTGAAGTGATCACCATGCGCTCGGCGAAACGGTAGCGGGCGGCGAGGGCGCGGACCTCGTCCTGCCGGGCGAGCAGCTGCTCGGCGAGGTCCGGCAGCACGTGTGCGGGCGCTCCGTCGCCGCCGCGCAGACCCTCGACGAACAGATAAAGCGCGAGGAGGGAGGCGGTGTAGGTCTTGGTCGCGGGAAGGGCCTTCTCCGGTCCGGCCATGATGTCGATGTGGTACTCGGAGACATCGGCGAGCGGTGAGTCCGGGTTGTTGGTGACGGCCAGCGTGATGGCGCCGGCCTCGCGGGCCGCCCGGGTCGAGGCGACCAGGTCCGGGGAGCCGCCGGACTGGCTGACGGTGACGACGAGGACGTCGGTGAGGTCGGGACGAGCGCCGTAGGCCGTGGTGGTGGACATCGAGGTGAGCCCGCAGGGCAGGCCGAGCCGGATCTCCAGGAGGTACTTGGCGTAGAGGGCGGCGTTGTCGGAGGTGCCGCGGGCGGTCAACAGGACGAAGCGGGGGGTGCGGGCGGCGATCCGTCGTGCCACGTCCTGGATGGCGGGGGCGCCGTCAGCCAGGATCCGGCGCAGGACGGCGGGCTGCTCCGCCATCTCCTGGGCCATGACCCGGCCGGGGAGTTCACTGAGGGGGTCCGGTGCGGGGGCGGCGGTCATGGCGGGGTCCTTCCGGGGCACGGGCAGATGCAGCTCCCATTCCACTCCCCCACGCCGTGGAAAGCCCAGGCGGGACCGGCAGTGTTCACCTGCTGGAGACCTGGTCGGCATGGTGCGGTCGGCTGCGCGGGAGCAGGGGCCCGCACCCTGGGAGCGGCGCCCCCGCTCTGTTAGATTGGTCTAAACCACATGACCCTCCAGGGTCCGGTCCCAGGTGAGCGTTCCTCTCAGATCGGCAGGCCCAGCGTGGAAGTTGTCATCGTCCCGGACGCCAAGGCGGGCGGCGAGCTCATAGCCGAGGCCATGGCGCAGCTGCTCCGACGCAAGCCCGACGCCCTGCTCGGCGTGGCCACCGGCTCGACGCCGCTGCCCGTGTACGAGGCACTGGCGGCGAAGGTGCGCTCCGGTGCTGTGGAGGTCGCGCGGGCCCGTATCGCACAGCTCGACGAGTACGTGGGACTGCCCGCCGACCATCCGGAGTCGTACCGCTCGGTGCTGCGGCGTGAGGTGCTGGAGCCGCTCGGGATCGGGATGAGCCAGTTCACGGGGCCGGACGGCACCGCCGAGGACGTGCCGGGGGCGTGCGAGGCGTACGACAAGGCTCTCGCGGACGCCGGGGGTGTGGACCTTCAGCTGCTCGGGATCGGGACCGACGGGCACATAGGGTTCAACGAGCCGTGCTCGTCGCTGGCCTCGCGGACCCGGATCAAGACGCTGACCCAGCAGACCCGGATCGACAACGCGCGCTTCTTCGACGGCGACATCGACCAGGTGCCGCACCACGTGATCACGCAGGGCATCGGCACCATCCTGGAGGCCCGGCACCTGGTGCTGCTCGCCACCGGTGAGGGCAAGGCGGACGCGGTCGCGGCGACGGTGGAAGGGCCGATGGCCGCGGTGTGCCCCGCGTCCGCGCTCCAGCTCCACCCGCACGCGACCGTCGTCGTCGACGAGCCCGCTGCGTCGAAGCTGAAGCTGGCGGACTACTTCCGGCACACGTACGTCAACAAGCCGGACTGGCAGGGGATCTAGCGGGCCTGGAACCTCCAGCTCCAGCAGGCCGTCCTCGGCCGGCTCGTCCTGCCCCCCAGGCCGACCACCCACAGCGGCATACCCATGGGTGACGAGCAGGGGCGCGGCACGGTCCGGCGGGCGTGGCTGTCGGCCAGGTCCGCCGCCGGCGGGTCAGCGCCGCCGTGACCAGGAGCAGGGGGTCCTACAACCCGGCGATCACCTCGGCCGCCGCCCGGCCGCAGACGCGGGCCGCGCCGTGCGTGGCGATGTGCAGGGCGCCGCGCGGAGCGGCCCGGGGGACGCCCATCTCGACCACGATCGTGTCGGGGCGGGCGGCCAGCAGGGTGTCGAGGGCGGAGGCCATCCAGGGGTGGCGGTGCTCGTCGCGGACGACCGCGATGATGCGGCGTGGGCCGGCCGCCTGGAGGGCCGCCCGCCCCGCGTTCTCCCCGGCCTCGTACTCCTTGCCGTCCGTGGCGGCGGAGAAGGTGCCGGTCACCGTGCCCGGCAGGAGCTGGACGAGTTCGGCGGCGACGCCCCAGGGGGTCTCGTCCCCGACCGCGATGTTGGCGACGGGGGTGAGGGCGGCGACGTAGGGCGGTTCGGTGAGGGGCTTGAAGCTGTCCCTGCTTCCCAGGCCCTGATCGACGGTCACCGTCAGGGCGCGGCGTGCGGCGTGCAGGCCGATGTCACCGCCGGTGGTCTCCGCGGGCGTACGGTCCACCGTGCTCGCCCAGCGGGCCAGGGCGCGTACCCGGTCCGCGGCGTCGGCCAGGCGTTCCTCGGGCAGGTCGCCCGTGCGTACCGCCGTGACCAGGGCGTCCCGCAGCCGGAGTACGGTCGCGTCGTCGGCCAGGCCGCCGCCCACGCAGATCGCGTCGGCACCGGCGGCGACGGCGAGGACACTGCCGTGTTCGATGCCGTAGGTGCCGGCGATGGCCCGCATCTCCATGCCGTCGGTGACGATGAGGCCGTCGTAGCCGAGGTCGCCGCGCAGCAGGCCGGTGAGGATGCGGCGGGAGAGGGTGGCGGGCCGGTCGGGGTCCAAAGCCGGGACCAGGATGTGGGCGCTCATCACGGCCCGGGTGCCGGCGGCGATGGCCGCACGGAACGGGGTCAGCTCGCGGTCCGCCAGCACCTCGGCGGAGACGTCGATGCGCGGGAGCGCGTGGTGGGAGTCGACGGCCGTGTCGCCGTGGCCCGGGAAGTGCTTGGTGCAGGCGGCGACCCCGGCGGACTGCAGGCCCGTCACGTAGGCCGCGGTGTGCCGGGCGGCCAGTTCGGTGTCGGCGCCGAAGGAGCGGACACCGATCACCGGGTTGCGGGGGTCGGAGTTCACGTCGGCGGACGGTGCCCAGTTGAGGTTGACGCCGCAGGACGCGAGACGGAGGCCCAGTTCGTGGGCGACCTGGTGAGTGAGCTCGACGTCGTCGACCGCGCCGAGGGCGTGGTTGCCCGGGAAGGAGGAGCCGGACCGCACCTCCAGGCGGGTCACGTCACCACCTTCCTCGTCGATCGCGACCAGCACGTCGTCGCGCTCGACCCGCAGCTGGGCGGTCAGCGCGGCCAGCTGGCCGGGGGAGGCGATGTTGCGGCCGAACAGGCCGACGGAGGCGAGGCCCTCGCCGAGCCGGCGCAGCAGCCAGTCGGGGGCGGTGGTGCCGGTGAAGCCGGGCTGGAGAACCGTCAGGGCGTCACGCGTGAGCGTGTCGGTACCGCTGGCGAGTGTCGTCATCGGGTGGGGTCATCCCTTCACGGCGCCCGCGGTCAGGCCCGCGGCCATCTTGCGCTGGACGAGGAGGAACAGGGCGACGATCGGCACGGCCATCATCGTGGCTCCGGCCATCATCGGGGCGTATTCGGTGCCGTGCTTGGTGGTGAAGTTACCGAGCCACACGGTCGCGGTCTGGTTCTTCTGGCTGAGCAGCATCAGGGCGTACAGGTACTCGTTCCAGGCCTGGATGAAGCCGTAGACCGAGGTGGCGACCATGCCGGGGGCCAGGAGCGGGAAGACGACCCGCAGGAAGGCGCCGGTGCGGGAGCAGCCGTCGACCATGGCCGCCTCCTCCAGTTCCTTCGGGATGTTGACGATGAAGCCCCGCAGCGTCCACACCGTGAAGGGGAGGATGAAGGTCAGGTACGTGATGATGAGGCCGGTCAGCCGGTCGTACTGGCCCAGGTCGTTGAGGAGCAGGAACACCGGGATGATCATGGCGACCAGCGGCACCATCTGGACCGCGAGGATGCCGACGATCACGATCTTCCGGCCGCGGAAGGCGAAGCGGGAGATGGCGAGCGCGGCCAGCAGCCCGACGGCCATGCCGATGACGACCACCGCCAGCGACACCACGAGGCTGCGGCCCACCGGGCCCCAGAAGTCTGCGATGTCCAGCGCCCGGCCGAAGTTGGCGAAGGTGATGCCGGTGGGCAGCAGGCTCGGGTCGGGGTCGATGGCGTCCTTGGCGGGCTTGAACGCCGTGTTGAGCATCCAGTAGAGCGGGAAGCCGGCGATGACGAAGACGAGGAGGCCCAGGAGATTCCAGCCCAGCCGCGACTTCCGGCGGCCGGCTCCGGCGAGCGTGCTCATTCGACCTCTCCGATCTTCAGCATCTGCCGCATGTAGACGGCGACCACGCCGAGCAGCAGCAGGACGGTGATCAGCGCGATGGCCGAGCCCTGGGCGTAGTCGTTGACCACGAAGGCCCGGTCGTAGGAGTAGGTGTTGAGGACCTGGAACTCCGGCTCCGGGTGGCCGTTACGCATGACGAACACCTGGGGGAAGACGCCCATGTCCCAGATGACCGACAGGGTCGTGAGCATCACGATGATCGGCTTGAGGACGGGCAGGGTGACGTAGCGGAAGACGCCCCAGGAGCCGGAGCCGTCGAGGCGGGCGGCCTCCTCCAGTTCCTTGGGGACCTGCGTGAGACCGGCGCTGAGCGTGATGACCACGAAGGGCACGGCTCCCCACACCACCAGCAGCATGATCACGGCCAGCCCCTCGGGTCCGCTCGCGAACCAGTTGTGGCCGACCATGTCGACGCCGGGCAGCTTGCTGAGGAGCGCGTTGAAGACGCCGTAGTCCGAGTCGAAGAGCCACTTGAACACCGTGGTCGCCACGATCACGGGCATGCCCCAGCTCGCCACCAGCACGATGTTGATGAGCACCTTCAGCCAGCCGGACACCCGCTGGAGCAGCAGGGCGAGTGCCATGCCGATCACCATCGTGAGGACGACTGCTCCGGCCGCGAAGACGATCGTGCGCAGGACGACGGCCCAGAACTCGCCGTCGCCCAGCACTTCGGCGAAGTTGTCGAAGCCGACCGTCTCGGCGGGCTGGAAGCCCCACAGCTGGGACTGCCCGAACTTCTGGAAGGAGAGGGTGACCAGGCGGGCCAGCGGATACCCCATGACCGCCGCGAGGACCAGCAGGCAGGGCGCGAGGAGCAGCCAGGGGATGGCGGCCCCGCTCGACGGCCGCCGCACGCGTGGCAGGTCGTCGGCGGGAGGGGGCGGCGCCTGCCGCGATGGCGGCACCTTGGCGGGGGTGGTGGTGTCTGCGGCACTCATCGCGCGCTCCTTGGCGGTCCCTCAGGTCTTGACGGCGGCGGGGCTCCGCCGATGAGGGAGCCCCGCGCGAAGGTCACTTGGTGTTGATGACCTTGTCGATCGCGGCGTCCGCCTCCTTGGCGGCGGCCTCGACCGACTTCTTGCCGGTGCCGATGCTCTGCAGCATGGTCTGCAGGATCTGCGCCTTCTCGACCTGGCCCCAGCCGGGGGCCATCGGGACGAACCAGCTGGACTCGGCCGCGGTGGCGGGGACCGCCGTCTTCGGGTCGTTCTTCAGGGTCGCGAGGTCGGTCTTGTTGTTGGGCAGGTTGCCCTTGGCCATCAGGCCCTTCTGACCGGAGGAGCCGGTGAACGCGTTGATCCACTCGGCGGCCAGAGCCTGCGCGTCGGACTTCACCGGCACGGCGAGGTCGCTGCCGCCCAGGAAGACGGGCATGTTCCTGCCCGACGGGCCGGGCATCACGAAGTTCTCGAGGTTGCCCTTGAGCTTGCCGGTCTTGTCGTTCTTGGGGTCCTCGGAGGTCGCGCCCTCCCAGGCGGCGGCGAAGATCATGGCGGACTTGCCCTGGCCGTAGACGATGTAGCGGTCGGACTCGTCCTTGGTCTTGTCGCCGTGCATGTAGGCGTCGACGACGTTCTTGAACTCCTTGAGGCCCTTGAGGGACTCGGGCGAGGAGAGGGAGGCCTTCCACTGGCCGCCCGACTCGGTGGCGATGGCGCCGCCGGCGTCGTAGACGAAGGACATGGCCGCGTACCAGTCCCGGGTCGGCTGGTACCAGGCGCTGAACTTGCCGCCCTCCTTCTTCTGGATCTTGTCCAGGGCGGCGGTCAGTTCCTTGTAGGTCTTCGGGGGTGTCTTCACCCCGACCGAAGCGGCGACGTCCTTGCGCCAGTTGGCGACGCGGCCGCCTGCGTAGTACGGGACGCCGTAGGTCTTGTCCTCGTAGGTCACCGAGGCCTTGAGGCCGTCCAGCCAGGCGTCCGAGTTGTCGAACTCGGCGGCGTCGAGGGGGGCGAAGGCGCCCTTGACCATGTAGCCGAGCATCTCGGTGTTGCCCATTTCGACCACGTCGGGGGCCTTGTCCGTGGCGAGGACGGCGTCGAGCTTGGCGTTCTTGTCGGGCCAGCCGTAGTACTCGTGGTTGATCTTGAGGCCGGGGTGCTTCTTCTGCACGGCGGCGTCGGCGGCCTTCACCAGTTGCGGCCAGTTGTTCTGGGCGTCCACGGTGAGCCAGACGGTCAGCTCCTTGGCGTCCGCGCCCTTGTCCGAACCCCCGCCGCCGCCTTCGCCCCCGCACGCCGCGATGGAGACCATCATGCCCGCGATACCGATCGCGGATATCAGCTTGCGCTTCACGCCACCCTCCTCAGGGATGCCACGAACCCCCCTGCTCCCCGCGGTGAACGTGGGGCACCAGGACCTGGACCAATGGTGTAGACCAGTACGGGGAGCTTGGACCAGACCAGCAGACCTGTCAAGGGTCCGGTATGGCCTCTGACCAGCCGTTATGCGACCTACATATGCAGGAACCTTTAAGTAAGAAGCCAGCGAAAACCCGGGTGGACACGGCATACTCCGGGTAGACCACTCACAGTTGTGGACTAGACCAAAAGAGACGCCGACGGTATACAGGTGGGATCGTGTCGGCAGACGGAGCCGGGAAGGCGGAGCATGAGCACCGACGTCAGCAGTGCGGAGAACGAGAACGGGGCACCCGTCCGTACCGCACGCGTGCCCAAGTACTACCGCCTGAAGAAGCATCTGCTCGACATGACCGACACACAGGCGCCCGGCACGCCGGTCCCGCCCGAGCGCACGCTGGCGGCGGAGTTCGACACCTCGCGCACCACCGTGCGCCAGGCGCTCCAGGAGCTGGTCGTCGAGGGCCGGCTGGAACGCATCCAGGGCAAGGGCACCTTCGTCGCCAAGCCGAAGGTCTCGCAGGCACTGCAACTGACCTCGTACACCGAGGACATGCGCGCCCAGGGGCTCGAACCCACGTCGCAGCTGCTGGACATCGGCTACATCACCGCCGACGACCGCCTCGCCGGCCTGCTCGACATCACGGCCGGCGGCCGGGTGCTGCGCATCGAGCGGCTGCGCATGGCCAACGGCGAGCCGATGGCCATCGAGACCACCCACCTGAGCGCCAAGCGCTTCCCGGCGCTGCGCCGGTCCCTGGTGAAGTACACGTCCCTCTACACGGCGCTCGCCGAGGTCTACGACGTCCATCTCGCGGAGGCCGAGGAGACCATCGAGACCTCCCTGGCCACCCCGCGCGAGGCCGGCCTGCTCGGCACGGACGTCGGCCTGCCGATGCTGATGCTCTCCCGGCACTCACGGGACCGCGAGGGCCAGCCGGTGGAGTGGGTGCGGTCGGTGTACCGCGGGGACCGGTACAAGTTCGTCGCGCGGCTGAAGCGGCCCGCGGAATGAAACCGGAGTGAAGGACGAGGCTCCGCCGCTGTTCGGGCCGGGTTTCGGTTGGGTACCGCATTACGGACGAGGGGTTCCGTACGCGGCTCACCCTGACCTAGATTGCCTGCGCATTGCACAGGTGATCACTGAGGGGACGGAGCCGCCTGATGTCGCAAGCCCCAGAAGCCAGTAGAGGGCCGGTGGTGACGCCGATGCGCGTCGTCATCGGACTCTGTCTCGTAGCGCCCTTCGTTGCCATGCTGTGGGTCGGCTCGTACGCCAAGACCGACCCGGCCTTCATCGGGATCCCGTTCTTCTACTGGTACCAGATGGCGTGGGTGCTGATCTCCACCGCGCTGACGATGATCGCCTACAAGCTGTGGCAGCGTGACCAGCGCGCCCGCTCTGCCGCGAAGGGCGGTGCGTCGGAATGAAGGACGGCGTGAACGGCGTCGCGCTCGCCGTCTTCATCTTCTTCTTCCTGGCCGTGACGGTCATGGGCTTCCTGGCCGCGCGCTGGCGCAAGGCCGAGAACGACAGCCTCGACGAGTGGGGCCTGGGCGGCCGCTCGTTCGGCACCTGGATCACCTGGTTCCTGCTGGGCGGCGACCTGTACACGGCGTACACCTTCGTCGCCGTGCCGGCGGCGATCTACGCGGCGGGCGCGGCCGGCTTCTTCGCCGTGCCGTACACGATCCTGGTCTACCCCCTGATCTTCACGTTCCTCCCCCGCCTGTGGTCGGTGTCCCACAAGCACGGGTACGTCACGACCTCCGACTTCGTCCGCGGCCGCTTCGGCTCCAAGGGCCTGTCGCTGGCGGTGGCGCTGACCGGCATCCTGGCCACCATGCCGTACATCGCGCTCCAGCTCGTCGGCATCCAGGCCGTGCTGGACGTCATGGGCGTCGGCGGTGGCGAGAACACCAACTGGTTCATCAAGGACCTGCCGCTGCTGATCGCGTTCGGCGTGCTCGCGGCGTACACGTACTCGTCGGGTCTGCGGGCGCCCGCGCTGATCGCGTTCGTGAAGGACACGCTGATCTACATCGTCATCGCGGTGGCGATCATCTACATCCCGATCAAGCTGGGCGGCTTTGACGACATCTTCGCCAAGGCGGGCGACGCGTTCAGCCAGACCAACCCGGCGACGGGCGCGCCGCGCGGTGCGCTGGCCCCGCCGGAGACGGGCCAGTGGACCTACGCGACGCTGGCACTGGGCTCCGCACTCGCCCTCTTCATGTACCCGCACTCCATCACGGCGACGCTGTCCTCGAAGAGCCGTGAGGTGATCCGCCGCAACACCACCATCCTGCCGCTGTACTCGCTGATGCTGGGCCTGCTGGCGCTGCTCGGCTTCATGGCGATCGCGGCCGGGATCAAGGTACAGAACGGGCAGCTGGCGATCCCTCAGCTGTTCGAGACCATGTTCCCGGACTGGTTCGCCGGTGTGGCCTTCGCGGCGATCGGCATCGGAGCGCTCGTGCCCGCGGCCATCATGTCCATCGCGGCCGCGAACCTCTTCACCCGCAACATCTACAAGGACTTCATCCGGCCCGACGCCACGCCCGAGCAGGAGACCAAGGTCTCCAAGCTGGTCTCGCTGCTGGTGAAGGTGGGCGCGCTGGCCTTCGTCCTCACCATGGACAAGACGGTCGCCATCAACTTCCAGCTTCTCGGCGGCATCTGGATCCTCCAGACCTTCCCGGCGCTGGTCGGCGGCCTGTTCACGCGCTGGTTCCACCGCTGGGCGCTGCTCGCGGGCTGGGCGGTCGGCATGGTCTACGGCACGGTCGCCGCGTACGGCGTCGCCTCCCCGACCCAGAAGCACTTCGGCGGCTCCGCCAAGGAGATTCCCGGCATCGGCGAGATCGGCTACATCGGCCTCACGGCGTTCGTCCTGAACGTGGTGGTGACGGTCGTCCTGACCTTCGTCCTGAAGGCTCTGAAGGCCCCCGACGGCATCGACCAGACCAAGCCGGAGGACTACACGGCGGACGCGGGCGACCCCGGGGTCCAGGTGGAACTCCCGCCCGCGACAGCAGGTACCTCGCACTAAGGGCCTTCAGGGGCGCGGGGAACTGCGCGAGCAACCACACACAACCGGCAGCGGGCCACCGAGGAGCAAGCATCCTCGGCGGCCCGCTGTCGTGCACACTCACGGACCTCCTGATCCGCCCGGTGGAACCCGCCGAATACGACGAACTCGGCGCCATCACCGCCCAGGCCTACCTTCAGGGCAACCTCCTCGACTTCGGTGACGACGACCCGTACCAGCACGTGCTGCGGGACGTCGCCGCACGGGCGGCCCGTGCGGAGGTCCTGGCCGCGCTGAGGGACGACGGCCGCGTGCTCGGCGGCGTCACCTTCGTCCCGTCCGGCGGCCCCATGGCCGACATAGCCGGCACCGGAGAGGCCGAGATCCGCATGCTCGCCGTCGCACGCCCGAGCGGGACTGGAACCCCCTCCCGCAGCTGACGGACATCACTCTTCTCACCTATGAGTTGACGCTCTGAAACCAGCGCGACACAACATCTGGGGGTGCCGTCCGAACCCGGCACAAGATGTATGCTCATGCTCGCTGTCGCCGCAGGGGAATCCGGTGCGAATCCGGAACTGTCCCGCAACGGTGTACTTGTGCGTGTCTGTTCCCTGGAACGTCGCGCACAGGAGTCAGTCCGAGGACCTGCCGACGGCGCACCCGGCCGCCGGCCGGTGTGCCCTGACGTCCGGGCCTCGTGGAATGGGCCGGTGGACGCGACGCCGTGTGCGCTCGTGTGCTGCCCCCCTGCCCTCGACGAGGCCCCCGTGCCGAGCGAGGGAGAGCCCCACGTGACCATCGCGCCAGCCGATCCGGTCTCAGCCGCCGAAGAAGAGCACGACGGGCCCGGTGCCGCGCTGTTGCGGACCCTGACCGAGCTGACCGCCGACCTCCCCGACACCGACCCCGGCCGGGTCGCCGCCGCCGCGTTGCGCGGCCGGTCGGCGCGGGCCGACGAGGCGGAGTTGCGGGACCTGGCGACGGAGGCCGCGGCCGGTCTGATCTCCGAGGACCCCGCCTACTCCCGGCTGGCCGCCCGCCTGCTGACCATCGGCATCCGCGCCGAGGCCGCCTCCCAGGGCGTCACGTCCTTCACCGAGTCCGTCGCGGTCGGGCACCGGGAGGGCCTCATCGCCGACCGGACCGCCGAGTTCGTACGGCTGCACGCGGCCCGGCTCGACGCCCTGATCGACACCGGCGCCGACGACCGCTTCGGCTACTTCGGCCTGCGCACGCTCCACAGCCGCTACCTGCTCCGGCACCCGATCACCCGGAAGGTCGTCGAGACGCCCCAGCACTTCATGCTGCGCGTGGCGAGCGGCCTCGCCGAGGACGACACCGCGCGCGCACTGGACGAGGTCGCGGCTCTCTACGGGCTGATGAGCCGCCTCGACTACCTCCCCTCCTCCCCCACCCTGTTCAACTCCGGCACCCGGCACCCCCAGATGTCGTCCTGCTACCTCCTCGACTCCCCCAAGGACGAGCTGGACTCGATCTACGACCGGTACCACCAGGTGGCGCGGCTGTCGAAGCACGCCGGCGGCATCGGCCTCGCGTACTCCCGGATCCGCGCCCGCGGTTCACTGATCCGCGGCACCAACGGCCACTCCAACGGCATCGTCCCGTTCCTGAAGACCCTGGACGCCTCGGTCGCCGCCGTGAACCAGGGCGGCCGCCGCAAGGGCGCGGCCGCGGTATACCTGGAGACCTGGCACTCCGACATCGAGGAGTTCCTGGAGCTGCGCGACAACACCGGCGAGGACGCCCGCCGTACGCACAACCTGAACCTCGCGCACTGGGTGCCGGACGAGTTCATGCGGCGGGTGAACGCCGACGCCGACTGGTCGCTGTTCTCCCCCTCGGACGTGCCCGAGCTGGTCGACCTGTGGGGCGAGGAGTTCGACACCGCGTACCGGGCAGCCGAGGCGAAGGGCCTCGCGAAGAAGACCCTGCCCGCCCGCGAGCTGTACGGCCGCATGATGCGCACCCTCGCGCAGACCGGCAACGGCTGGATGACCTTCAAGGACGCCGCCAACCGCACGGCCAACCAGACGGCCGAGCCGGGACACGTCGTCCACTCCTCCAACCTCTGCACGGAGATCCTCGAGGTCACCAGCGACGGGGAGACGGCGGTCTGCAACCTGGGGTCGGTGAACCTCGGTGCCTTTGTCGACACATCGACCGGCGACCTCGACTGGGAGCGGCTGGACGCCACCGTCCGCACCGCCGTGACCTTCCTGGACCGGGTCGTCGACATCAACTTCTACCCGACCGAGCAGGCCGGGCGGTCGAACTCCCGGTGGCGTCCGGTCGGCCTCGGCGCCATGGGCCTGCAGGACGTCTTCTTCAAGCTGCGGCTGCCCTTCGACTCGCCGGAGGCCAAGGCCCTGTCCACCCGTATCGCCGAGCGGATCATGCTCGCCGCGTACGAGGCCTCCGCCGACCTGGCGGAGCGGAGCGGTCCGCTGCCGGCCTGGGAGAAGACGCGTACGGCCCGGGGCGTGCTGCACCCCGACCACTACGACACGGAGCCGGCCTGGCCGGAGCGCTGGGCGGCCCTGCGGGAGCGCATCGCCACGACCGGTATGCGCAACTCGCTGCTGCTCGCCATCGCGCCCACGGCGACGATCGCCTCCATCGCGGGCGTCTACGAGTGCATCGAGCCGCAGGTGTCCAACCTGTTCAAGCGCGAGACGCTGTCGGGTGAGTTCCTCCAGGTCAACTCCTACCTGGTGGACGAGCTGAAGCGGCTCGGCGTGTGGGACGCGCGCAGCCGGGAGGCCCTGCGCGAGGCGAACGGCTCGGTGCAGGACTTCGCCTGGATCCCCGAGGACGTCCGTGCCCTCTACCGCACGGCGTGGGAGATCCCGCAGCGCGGCCTGATCGACATGGCGGCGGCCAGGACCCCGTTCCTGGACCAGTCGCAGTCCCTGAACCTCTTCCTGGAGACGCCGACCATCGGCAAGCTCTCCTCGATGTACGCCTACGCCTGGAAGTCCGGGCTGAAGACGACGTACTACCTGCGCTCGCGCCCGGCGACCCGGATCGCTCGCGCCGCACAGGCCACTGTCCCGGCGCAGGCCACCCCCGACCCCGAAGCGGTCGCCTGCTCCCTGGAAAACCCCGAGTCCTGCGAGGCCTGCCAGTAATGCCCAGCAACCAGAACCTGCTCGACCCCGGCTTCGAGCTGACTCTGCGCCCCATGCGCTACCCCGACTTCTACGAGCGCTACCGGGACGCCATCAAGAACACCTGGACCGTGGAGGAGGTCGACCTCCACTCGGACGTCGCCGACCTGGCCAAGCTGTCACCGGCGGAGCAGCACCTGATCGGCCGCCTGGTCGCCTTCTTCGCGACGGGTGACTCGATCGTCGCGAACAACCTGGTGCTGACGCTGTACAAGCACATCAACTCCCCCGAGGCGCGGCTGTACCTGAGCCGCCAGCTCTTCGAGGAGGCCGTGCACGTCCAGTTCTATCTGACCCTGCTGGACACCTATCTGCCCGACCCGGAGGACCGCGCGGCGGCCTTCGCGGCGGTGGAGAACATCCCGTCCATCCGGGAGAAGGCCTCGTTCTGCTTCCGGTGGATGGACTCGGTGGAGAAGCTCGACCGGCTGGAGACCCAGGCCGACCGGCGCCGCTTCCTGCTGAACCTGATCTGCTTCGCGGCCTGCATCGAGGGCCTGTTCTTCTACGGCGCCTTCGCCTACGTCTACTGGTTCCGCAGCCGGGGTCTGCTGCACGGGCTCGCGACCGGCACCAACTGGGTGTTCCGCGACGAGACGATGCACATGTCCTTCGCCTTCGACGTGGTCGACACCGTCCGCAAGGAGGAGCCGGAGCTGTTCGACGACCAGCTCCGGCAGGAGGTGACGGACATGCTCCGGGAGGCCGTCGAGGCCGAGCTGCAGTTCGCGCGCGACCTGTGCGGTGACGGCCTGCCGGGCATGAACACCGAGTCGATGCGGCAGTACCTGGAGTGCGTGGCGGACCAGCGGTTGACCCGCCTCGGCTTCGCTCCGGTGTACGGCTCCGAGAACCCCTTCTCCTTCATGGAGCTCCAGGGCGTTCAGGAGCTGACCAACTTCTTCGAGCGGCGGCCCTCGGCGTACCAGGTGGCGGTGGAGGGCACCGTCGACCTGGACGAGGACTTCTGAGCCGGCACCTCTTCGCGGGCCTCCTGAGCCTCCCGGATCTGACGGTCGATGCGCCTCTCGCGCACCAGGCCGATCACGGACGGGAGGATCAGGAGGACCAGGATCCCGAAGGTGGCGGTCAGTCCGATCAGTGCTTCTACCTGGTTGCTGTTCATGGACACCACTGTCGCGCCGATTGCTCCTTACCGTCAGTGGCAGTACTGCCGTAGACCCTCGAATTACTGCCAAGGGCGAGGCACACTGGACACATGCTGCAGAACGTGGCCGTCGCCCTGCTCGACGGCGTGAACCCCTTCGAACTGGGTGTGGTGTGCGAGGTCTTCGGCACCGACCGGAGCGACGAGGGCCTGCCGGTGTACGACTTCGCCGTCGCCTCGGCCGAGGGCCCGGTGCTGCGGATGAACTCGGGCTTCTCGCTCCACGCCGAGCACGGCCTGGAGCGGCTGGAGACGGCCGACCTGATCGCCGTGCCGGCCGGGCACAGCTACGCGCACCGGGACTTCCCGCCGGAGCTGCTGGACGCCCTGCGGCGCGCGGTCGACCGCGGCGCCCGGGTGCTGAGCGTCTGCTCCGGCGTCTTCGTGCTGGCCGCGGCCGGGCTGCTGGACGGCCGCCGCTGTGCCACGCACTGGAAACACGCCCAGGACCTCGCCCGGCAGTACCCGCGCGTGGCCGTGGAGCAGGACGTGCTCTACGTCGACGAGGACCCCGTGATCACCTCCGCCGGCACGGCCGCCGGCATCGACGCCTGCCTGCATCTGGTCCGCAAGGAACAGGGCTCCGAGGTCGCCAACAAGATCGCCCGGCGAATGGTGGTGCCCCCGCACCGCGACGGCGGCCAGGCCCAGTACATCGAGCGCCCGCTGCCGCAGCCCGAGGCCGACACGATCGGCGAGGTGCTGGCGTGGATGGAGCGGCACCTCGACGAGGAGGTCACCGTCGAGCAGCTCGCCGTCCGCGCCCACATGTCGCCGCGCACCTTCGCCCGCCGCTTCCAGCAGGAGACGGGGACGACTCCCTACCGCTGGATCCTGCGCCAGCGCGTTCTGCTGGCCCAGCGGCTGCTGGAGGCGACGGACGAGACGATGGACGCGATCGCCGGCCGGACGGGGTTCGGCAACGCGGCGGCGCTGCGCCACCACTTCGTCCGGGCGATCGGGACGACACCGAACACCTACCGGCGCACGTTCAGAGGCCCCGAAGCGGCCTGAGGTACCGGGCCTGTCACCTCCGCACCGGCCGCAGCCGCAGGTCGTGCGGCCGGAGCGTGATGCCGACCCGCGTGGCGGCGTTCGAACCGGCCACCTGCTCGAAGCGGTAGCGGGTGGCGAGCGCCGCCGTGATCAGCGTCAGCTGCGCCATCGAGAAGTGGTCGCTCGGGCACTTGCGGTTGCCCGTGCTGAACGGGCTCATGGCGTGCTTCGGGATGTCCTTGACCCGGTCCGGGAGCCAGCGGTCGGGGTCGAACTCCAGGTTCCGCTCGTACGACCGCGCATCGCGCTGGATCGCGTACGGGCTGTAGACGATGTCCGCACCGGCCGGAATGCGGTATCCGCCGAGTTCCGTGTCCCGTACCGCCCGCCGCGTCAGAATCCAGACGGCGGGACGCAAACGCATCGCCTCCACGACGACATTGTTGGTGTGCCTGAGGTTCCGGACGTCCTGGAATGCCACCGGCCTCCCCCCGGTGACGGCTTCTACTTCGTCGCGCACCTTGTCCGCGTGTTCGGGATGTTCCGCGAGCATGTGCAAGAGCCACATGATCGTGGATGCGACCGTTTCGCTGCCTGGGGTGAGGATTGCGACGACCTGGTCGTGGATCTCCTGTTCCCCGATGGGGTCGCCATTGTCGTCCTTCGCCTCCAGCAATGCCGTCAGCAAATCGTTCGGTTTTTGACCGGATGCGCGGCGCTCGGCGACGATCTCGTCGACCAGGAGATGCAAATCGGCCAAGGCCCGGTTGAATTCGCGGTTGGCAGGCAGCGGCAGCCTGTAGAGCGGTCCGAGCGGCACCACCATCCTCCGGTACATCCCGCGGAAGACGGTGGCGAGCGCGACACACAGCCGCTCCGCCCGCTCGTCCATGAAGTCGCCGCGCAGCAGGCAGCGGGCCGCGACGCGCACGGCCACCCGGAAGGACTCGGAGGTGCAGTCGATGGTCTCCCCCGGCTTCCAGCGCTCGGTCAGCGCGTGCGCCTCCTCCTCCATGATCGGCCCGTAGGCGGGGATGGCGTCGAGCCGGAAGGCGGGCTGGATGGTGCGCCGCTGACGGCGGTGCACCGGGCCGTTCGCCGTGGCCACGCCCTCCTTGCCGAGCAGGCCCTCCAGGGACTCCCACAGCGGCCCGGCGATGATGAAGTCGTTGCTCAGCGCGAGGGCGCCGGTGAGCTCCGGGGTGGTCACCGCGTACAGCGTCTTCGGCCCGAGTTTCAGACGGACGACGTCGCCGTGGTCCCGCAGCCGGGACATGAACGTCAGCGGGTCGCGCGCCAGCCTCCAGCCGTGCCCGAGGAAGGGCACACCGCCGCCCGCCCGGGGCGGCTCACGCAGCTCGGGTGCGAGCGGGGCCTCGGGCCGCACAGACTCGACGGTCATTTCTCACCTGCCGCTTCGTTGTTGACGTACGGGGGCGTGGACCGGTCGTCCCAGCTGTCGACCCTGTACCGGCCGGACTCGTGATGGAACCAGTAGACGGAACTGAACCAGTTCCGCATATTGCTCAGACAGGCCCGCACGGCGGCGCTCAGTTCCTTTCCCCGCACGGTGCCGTCGGCGAGGTCGTCGGCGAACCGTATTGCCTCCTCTTCGGCGTCGAGGAATTCCGATATGCAGGTCTCGACACGGCGCCGGACTTCCACGACCGCCTGTTCCAGGGTCAGCCCCTCATGGGCGATGAGGCTGATTCCGAGATTGTGCACCTCGTCGCCCGCTATTTCCTTCGGCAGCGAGCAGAGGTCGTTGTA
This sequence comes from Streptomyces sp. NPDC006372, assembly GCF_040612515.1. NCBI lineage: Bacteria > Bacillati > Actinomycetota > Actinomycetes > Kitasatosporales > Streptomycetaceae > Streptomyces > Streptomyces sp. NPDC006372. The sequence continues at coordinate 44,818 of NZ_JBEXQJ010000032.1, forward strand.
CCAGGCGGCGAACTCCTGGCTCAGCAGTGCAGCCCGCCGATATGCCGGGTGTTTCCGCACGGGGTCCGGGAGTTCGCAGCCCGCGGCCGGCTCCAGCAGGTCCGTCCAGATCCAGTGGGCGAAGGTGAGCCGGCGCAGTCGGAGGTATTCCTCGACCGTGGGCACGATTCCTCGGGTGCGGTTGTGGAACTCCCGGTCGTACGCGTCGATCACCGCGTGGAAGTGCCGGCCGAACCGGAGGTTCCACGTCTGCGGCAGGAACGCGTACAGCCGCGACACGCTGTCCGCGAACCCGGCCACCAGTGGGTCCTCGTGGTGCAGGTGCTCCACGGGCGCCTCGAGTGCCGAGTGCAGACGGTCCCGCAGCCGCCGCCAGGCGACCGGACGGCCGTGCACGATGTCCCGGTCGTGGCGGTCGTCCCAGACGAAGAACCAGGCGCTGTAGTCCGCTATGGCCTGCATGACCTCGTCGGAGGCGCCGATGTAGTACCCCGCCATGAGGTCCGTGTAGCACAGGCCGTCGGCATATTCCTCCACCTTGTCCGCGGGCATGAGCCGCTTTTCGAGCAGCCAGGCGCGGGTCTTCTCCTGGCACTTCGGCCAATACGCGTGGAGTTGCCGGGTAAACGCCGCCTCGATCACCGGGAGAGAGAGCGACGGTGGAACTGCGATCGCGGTCGGTGTCGATGTGGTGCCGTGTGACAAAGCATGCACGAACTAACCCCTCTCAGCCGCCAGTTGGCGCGAGCGCCCCTCCCTTCGTGCCGGGCGTGCGCCGTTGCATACCCCGCTCATCCCATTCAGCACCACAACTGACCGTTCTGGGAACGTATTTGCTTCATTCACTACCCCACAGTGCCGGGAACCTCCCGTTGTGTGACGGGCACCGGATGGCACCGGATCGCAGGGAGAGCAGATGCGATCGAACGTGCGACGCACAGACGAACGGAACGGACGAACGGCGCCTGTTCGGGATGGGAAACCCGAACAGACGCCGTTCTCCTGGTGAGGCTGAGGTGAGGCCGATGCCTCAGTCGTTGGCCACCACGGGGTAGCGGGGCTCGTTCTCGGCCATCTGCCGCAGCGCGTCCTTGCGTTCCCGCTTGGAGAGCCGGTCGATGTACAGGTAGCCGTACAGGTGATCCGTCTCGTGCTGCAAACACCGAGCGAAGTATCCGGTGCCGCGCACCTTGATCGGGTTGCCCTTCTCGTCCTGCCCGGTCACCTCGGCGTAGTCGGGCCGGGCGAGCGGCGCGTACGCGGTGGGCACCGACAGACAGCCCTCGTTGCTATCGTCCAGCCGGCGCTTCTCGGCGGGCAGTTCCACGAGCTTGGGGTTGCAGACGACACCGGTGTGCCGGACGCCCTCGTCGTCGGGACAGTCGTAGACGAAGACCTTCGCGTCGACGCCGATCTGGTTGGCGGCCAGGCCCACGCCCTCAGCGGTGCGCTGGCTGGCGAACATGTCCGCGACGAGCTGCTGGAACTCGTCGCCGAAGTCGGTGACGTCCTTGCACTCCTTGTGCAGCACCGGGTTCCCGACCACCGTGATCGGCCGCGAGGTCCCCCGCTCCCGCCAGGCCGCCTCGCGCTCCTCGCAGTCCTCCGTGTCGATCACGTACCCCTCGTCATCGACGGGAAGCACGCCCGCACGCTGCTGATCGGTGTCCTGCTGAGCCATGACGTTATGTACGCCTTCCTGAACCAAACCGGGCTGAGATGCTGATACAGGGTACGCGGGTATCGGATGCCGTTTTCGGGGGCGCGGGGAACTGCGCGACCAGCCACGACGCACCCGCGCCCGACAACGGCGCTAGCACACCTCTTCCAGATCCCGCCAGTCACGAGAATCCGGGCTGTCCGCCACCCACCCGTCCAAAAGCCCCCTGACCAGCGAAGCCGGCGCAGCCAACCCGCACTCCCGCTCCGGCACCCACAGCTGCCCGTCCGTCCGGTGCCCCAGCGGCCCGGGATGCCCCGGCTCACTGTGATCATGCGGGTCCAGATGCTCCCCGTCACCCTCGTCCGACGGCATCCGTGACTCCGAGCACATCCGGCACAGCAACCGCACCGAAGAGGACCAGTCCTCCGCGGCGAACCCGGCGTCCGCCGCCAGCTGCTCCAGCGCGTCCCGGTCCGACTCGGTCGCCGCCTCCAGCAGCACCACCCAGGTCGGCACCGGGGACGGCGCCCACAGCTCGATCTCGTCGAACACCGGGTACGTGTGCCCGGCGGCCGTGCTCCGCTCCCCGTGCGGAACGCCGTCGTGCAGGACGACCTCACCCCAGCGCCGCCCCGACGACGGCAGCGGAATGGACAGCACCTCGATCCGCGCGGGATCCAGCCGCCGCCCCCACACGACCTCGGCCTCCCCCTCCGGGGACAGGCGTACGGCCGCGCTGCCGAGGTCCATGCCGAGGGGCTCACCGGCGTCGTTGGCGGCCCCCGGCACCCTCAGTCCGTAGGCCTGCCAGGCGCGCCGGGCCAGCGGCCAGTCCTGGAGGCCGGTCGCGGCGATGCCGACGTTCCACCAGTCGGGCGCACCGGTGTCCCGGTCGAGCAGGGCCACGGCCCTGAGGCCCGCCGCCCGCGCCTGCTCCCAGTCGTGCCGGAACTTGTGCAGCAGGGCGAGGTTGAACCAGGACTCGGAGAGCCACGGCTCCAGATCGGCGGCACGTGTCAACAGTGCGCCCGCGTCCTCGTACCGGCCGTCGCCGATGAGTGTGAACGCCCGGTCCGTGGCCTGCCGCCAGGAGGCGGAGGGCCGGTGCCGTCCCTTGCCGAAGATCCTCACGATTCCCGCCTGCCAGTTCCGTGCGGTGGGCTGGCCGTAGCTGTGTTGCGAGCCCCCGGACACCTTCTTCTTCGCATCCAACCACGTACGGCCTCGAGGGCGCTCATTACCCATGGGTTACCCAGCCACGGGCAGGGTCAGACTGCTCCTTGCCAGTACGCGGGCCAGTGATTCCACCACCTCCGGGGCGTACTCCCCGGCGGTGGCGAGCCGGAGTTCCTCCAGCGCCGTCAGCGGCCCGCCGGGACCACCTTCCCTGGACTTCTCCTCGTACGCATTCACCGCCCGGACGATCCGCGCGGCGAGCGGCTGCTCGGCGTAGGGGTCGGCCTGCCGCTCCACGACCACGGCGACCGCCTCGTCGACGCCCGTCTGCCGTACGACGGCTCCGCCGAGCAGTGCGATCCGCCGCTGTTCCGCGGCGGGCAGGCCGGCGGTGGCGCCTGCCGGGACCGGGTCGACGAGGCTCAGCTGGCCGATGTCGTGCATGAGCGCGGCGTACTCCAGCACCGTCAGCTCGGGTTCGGTGAGGCCCAGGTCACGCCCTACCGCCTGGCTGAGCGCGGCCACCCGCCGGGCATGTCCGCAGGGGGTGTATCCGGCGACCTCGGTGGCCCGCGCGAGGGAGGCGATGGTCTGCCGGTAGGTCGCCCGGACGGCGGCGTACCGGCGGAAGGACATCTGGGCGAGCAGCAGGGGCACGGAGAAGACGGGCAGCGCCCACAGGCCCACCACGGCGACCGCCAGCGCCATCACCGCGCCCGTGGCGATGACGGCGGACCCGATACCGAGTACGGCGCGCAGCTCGTCGCGCAGCACGGGTCCGAAGGGCCAGCCGGTGCGGGAGTGGGCCAGCGCGGCGGCGAGCACCGCGTCGCACACCGCGGTCAGGGACAGCAGCGCGAGCAGCAGCAGCGCATAGGCGGGGCCGCCCCAGTGGTCGAACATGCCCCGGTTGTACGGCGGCTGGAAGCACAGGGCGACGAATCCGACGGTGAGCATCCGGCGGGCCAGGTGGTCGAGCGTGGGCCCCTGGCCGCGGGCGACGTGCGGCACACTGCCGAGCAGCGAGGCTGCCAGGACGACGGCGACGGCCTGGGTGACGCCGTGGTGCGTGGGCCGGCCGCCGGCCTCGCCGAGCAGCGCGTACGACAGGGCCGCGGCGGCGCCGAGCGGTGCCGGTTCCCTGACCTGCGCCCCGTTGCGCCGGGTGAGTTCGCCCACGGTGACGAGGAGGCCGAAGGCGAGGGCGACCCGGCGTTCCTCCAGTCCGTTGTAGAGGGTGGCGGCGAGGGATCCGGCGGCGAGGAGGGCGGCACAGGCGTGCGCGAGGGTGAACAGCGGGGGCGGCCGGTAGGCGCTCATCGGTGTGCTCCCGGCCTGCTGGAGACGGGTGCGCCGGGCTGCGGGACAAGGGGCGTGTGGACGTCGTCGGCGGTGACGGCGGGGCGCCATCCCACCCGGCCGACGGCCTCCACCAGCGCCGCGACCATCACCGGGTCGAACTGGCTGCCGGCGCACCGCTCCAGCTCCGCCAGGGCCACCGCGACGGGGCGGGCGCGGCTGTAGCTCCGGGTGGAGGTCATCGCGTCGAAGGCGTCCGCGACCGCCACCACCCGTGCCGATTCCGGGATCTGACGGCCCAGCAGCCCGTAGGGGTACCCGCTGCCGTCCAGCCGCTCATGGTGGTGGAGTACGGCGGCGCGGGCCTCGCCGAGGAAGCCGATGCCCCGCACCATCTCGTGCCCGTACTCGGGGTGCAGCTCGATCACCCGCCGCTCCTCGGGCGTCAGCGGCCCGTCCTTGCGGAGCAGCCGGGTGGGCACGCCGAGCTTGCCCACGTCGTGCAGGATCCCGGCGAAGCGGAGCACCTCGACGCGCTCGTCGTCCATGCCCAGCTCGCGGGCGATCATCATGGACGCCTGCCCGACGCGTTCGCTGTGCCCGCGTGTGTAGCCGTCCTTGATGTCGACGGCCTGGACCAGGGCCCGGATGGTCGCCTGGTGGGCGGCCCGTTCCCGGTGGTACTGCGCGAAGGCCCACCAGGAGACGCACATCGGCAGCAGCACGAGCAGCGCGGCCACGGGCCCGTACGGGCTGCGCCACAGCACGGCCATCATCAGCCCGGCGAGCCCGTGCACGGCGATCGGCGCCAGGGAGCGCTCCACCAGCCCTCGCCAGGCCCGCCGCACCGGCGCCCGCTCCGCCACGACCAGGATCCCGCCGTCCAGCAGCGCGAGCACCAGGCAGAAGGCCAGCACGGCCGCCCCGGCCGGTCCGAGCGCGTAGGGGACGTCACCCGCGGCCACGGCGTCCCGTCCGCCGAGCTCCGCGTGCACCCGGGCCGCGGTCCACACGCCGAGGACGAGCTGGGCCGCCCGCCAGATCCGCCGCAGTGCCACCGGCCGCTGTCCGACGTGCGAGAGCAGCGCACCGGGCACCGCCACCAGGGCGGCGGCGGGTGCGGGCAGCAGGAAGGCACCCGCGAGCAGTACGGGGTAGAAGGTCCCGGCCGGGTGGGAGATCCCCACGAACCGGGACCGGGCGACACGCTCACAGCCGGCGTACAGCGCGGCGAGCAGTGCGACCGCCCACCAGGGGGTGTGGGTGCCCGGCGGTGGCAGCAGGCAGAGCAGGGCGGCTGCGGCGACACAGGCGACATACACACGTGTCCGCGCCGGTACCGCTTCCATGAGCCCCTCCCCGGCCATGTCCGTCAGGCCCGGAGCCTAGGACGCCGGTGGGGGCTCCGCGGGCAGACAGCCCGCGGGTTAGCACGTTCGGGTGACGCCTTCGGTGATGACTACCCCCTCGGGAGGGGGGTAGTTGAAAGGCGCGGGAGTGTCAGGACTCCGTCGGCGTGGCAGGCGAGGCGGTGACGTCCTTGTCGGGGACGGCCTGGCCGGAGCGGATCAGGTCGATCCGCCCCATGACCTTGGCGCGCAGGTCACCCGGCACGTCGTCATGTCCGCAGCAGCGCTTGACCAGCTTCTTCACGGCCTGCTCGAGCCCGTACTTCTCGAGGCAGGGCGAGCATTCCTCGAAGTGGTGCTCGAACTTCACGCAGTCCGAGTCAGGCATCTCACGGTCGAGGAACTCGTAGAGATGATCGAGGATTTCGCTGCAATCCGTCTCGTGCGGCTCTCCGCAGCTCATGACCCCGAGCCTTTCGCTTCGTTCGACTCTCCGGCGCCGGCCGGAACCATCCCGCGGTCACGGGCGTAGTCCTCCAGCATGCCGCGCAACTGACGGCGACCCCGGTGCAGCCGGGACATCACCGTGCCGATGGGTGTCCCCATGATGTCGGCGATCTCCTTGTAGGCAAAGCCCTCGACGTCCGCCAGGTACACGGCGATGCGGAACTCCTCGGGGATCGCCTGGAGCGCTTCCTTCACATCCGAGTCGGGCAGGTGGTCGAGCGCCTGCGACTCCGCGGAGCGCAGACCCGTCGACATGTGCGACTCGGCACGGGCGAGCTGCCAGTCCTCGATCTCCTCGGCCGCGCTGCGCTGAGGTTCGCGCTGCTTCTTGCGGTACGAGTTGATGAAGGTGTTGGTGAGGATCCTGTACAGCCACGCCTTGAGGTTGGTGCCCTCGCGGAACTGGTGGAAGGACGCGTACGCCTTGGCATAGGTCTCCTGCACCAGGTCCTCGGCGTCGGCCGGGTTGCGCGTCATGCGCAGTGCGGCCGAGTACATCTGGTCGAGGAACTCGAGCGCGTCCCGTTCGAAGCGCGCACTGCGCTGCGCGGCCGTCTCGGCGGCCGTGCCGCCCTGGCCCTCGGGCTGCTCCGCCTGGCCGTGTTCGGTCCCTGCGTCGGTCCCTGTGACCGGACCCACCTCCTCAAGTGTTCTCGTGAGACCGAAAGCGGTCTCACCCGAATCGGAGGATAGACGACGATCCGGCCCGCCCGCCGCCCGAATCGGGGCGGTCCTGGCCGCGTGCAGCACCGTCCAGTCCAGGTCGGCACGGCTGCTGCGGCTCGGGCAGATGGTCGAACCCATGCGGCGGACTCCCTCTCCTACGACGTCGGTGCTGGTCTCCAGCACGTACGTCCCGCACAACAGTGTCCGGCGCCCCGGCATTCCCGAAGCTTTACCCGAGTGAGCCGGTCCACTCCACGACGGCGTCCGTGATGAGCGCCACGGCCTCCTCCTGCGTGAGCTCGGCACGCTTGGGCACGGCGAAGCCGTGATCCCCGTACGGAACCTCCACCAGCCGGTACGGCCCCTCGGGGAACTCCTGCGGCTTGCCGAACGGGTCGTTCCCGCCCTGGACGACCAGGGTGGGCACCCCGGACCCCAGCAGTTCGTCCGCGCGGGACTTCTCGGGCCTGCCCGGCGGGTGGAGCGGGAAGCTGAGGGCGAGGACGGCGTGGGCGCCGAGCTCGGTGGCGGTACGGCAGGCGACCCGGGCCCCGGCGCTGCGCCCGCCGGAGACCACCGGCAGTCCGGACTGTGCCAGCGCGGGCCAGATGCCGCGCCAGCCGACGTCCAGGGTCTTCGGCGCGGGCGCCAGCTTCTTCCCCGCGACCCGCCAGGGCTGCTCCACCCGGGCGACGGTCACGCCGTGGGCGGGCAGGACCTCGGCCAGGGACTTCAGGTCCCGGGCCTCGATGCCGCCGCCGGCGCCGTGGCTGACGGCGAGCACCAGCCGTGCCTTCCTCGCCCGGTGCCAGGTGATGCGGGCGGGGCCGGTCTCGGTCTCGACGGTCTCGGTGGTCGTGCTGGTCACCTTTGTCACATGCGTCACGTCAGAAGAGTGTGCCCTCTTCGGGCCCTTCCAGCTCCTTCAGCAGCTCCGGCCCGTTGTTGCGGACGTTGCTCACGGCGGTGGTGACGGGGTAGGCCCGCATCAGCCCGGCGGGCGGCGGGGCGAGGAGCTCGAGCAGGTCGCCGGTGTCCGTGCGGGACGGGTCCAGCCAGGCGTCCCAGCGGTCGGACGTCAGCATCAGCGGCATCCGGGGGTGGATGTCGGCCAGGGCCCGGGGCCCGTCGGCCGGGGCCACCGCGAGGGGGCTCTCCTCCGCCTCCGTGGTGATGACCGAGCACGTCACCCACCAGGCCCGCGGGTGGTCGTCCGGCAGCGTCCGGTCCCGCCAGAACTCGTACAGCCCGGCCATCGCGAAGACCGACCCGTCCGCGGGCGTGACGAAGTAGGGCTGCTTGCGCGGGCGCTTCTTCTTGCCCTCGACCTCCAGCTCGCGCTCCTGCGTGCCGGTGACCCACTCGTAGTAGCCGTCGGCGGGCAGGATGCAGCGCCGGGAGGTGAAGGCGCGACGGTAGGACGGCTTCTCGTGGACGGTCTCCGCTCGCGCGTTGATCATCCGGGCGCCGCCCTCGGGGGTCTTCGACCAGGACGGTACGAGGCCCCACTTCAGCGTGCGCAGCTGCCGAACCGGCCGCGGGTCGTCCGCGTCTTTCAGGGGGCGGTCCAGGACGGCGTAGACCTCTTTCGTGGGCGCGACGTTGTAGTCCGGCTCGAGGGTCTCCTCGGGCTCCCACTTCTCGATCTCAAAGATTCCTGCGAGATCCTCTGGCCTACGACTCGCTGAGTACCGTCCGCACATACGTGCCACACTGCCAGATTCCATCCGCCCACAGGGAGCCAACGCCGCACATGGACAGCACCGCATCCGCCTCGCTCGCCTCCCTCTGGGACGAGGTCTCCGGTACGCAGCCCGACCCCGACCTCTGGGTGGTGATCGCGGCCCTGGCCGCCGCGCTCGCCGTGGTGGTCCCGCACGGTCTGTGGCGCATCTCCCGCAACGCCATCACCATCGCCCACGAGGGCGGCCACGGGCTCGTGGCCCTGCTCACCGGCCGCACCCTGACCGGCATACGCCTGCACTCGGACACCAGCGGCCTGACCGTCAGCCGCGGCAAGCCGCACGGCATCGGCATGATCCTCACCGCGTCCGCCGGGTACACGGCCCCGCCCCTGCTGGGCCTCGGCGGGGCGGCCCTGCTGGGCGCCGGGCGCATCACGCTCCTGCTGTGGGTGGCGACGGCCCTGCTCCTCGCCATGCTCGTGATGATCCGCAACGCCTACGGCGCCCTCACCATGCTCATCACCGGCGGCCTGTTCGTCCTGGTCTCCTGGCTGGCCGGTCCGCAGGTGCAGGCGGCGTTCGCGTACGCGGTGGTGTGGTTCCTGCTCGTCGGGGGTGTGCGCCCGGCGTTCGAGCTGCAGGCGAAGCGCGCGAGGGGCGGGGCCGGGGACTCGGACGCGGACCAGTTGTCGCGACTGACGCACGTACCGGCGGGGTTGTGGCTCTTCCTGTTCCACGCGGTGTCGCTGTGCTCGCTGATCGGCGGAGGGCGCTGGCTGCTGGGCCTGTGACCAGCCGACCTCAGGGGCGCGGGGCTGTGCCGATATGCGGCTCCGCCGCGTGGGCGCGACCGGCCCCAACGGCGCCGCACTCGAACCACTGCCTGCTTATAAAGTGAAGGCATGGTCCCGAACACCGCAGACACCGCCCTCTGGCCCGCCCCGCACGCGAGCGGAGCCGTCGACGCGACGGTCCACGTGCCCGGGTCCAAGTCGGTCACCAACCGTGCCCTGGTCCTCGCCTCCCTCGCCTCCGAGCCCGGCTGGCTGCGCCGCCCCCTGCGCTCCCGCGACACCCTGCTGATGGCCGGCGCGCTGCGCGCCATGGGCATCGAGATCGAGGAGGGCGTAGGCCCCGACGGCACCGGCGAGGCCTGGCGAGTGCTCCCCACGGGCCTGCGCGGCCCGGCCACGGTCGACGTCGGCAACGCCGGCACGGTGATGCGGTTCCTGCCGCCGGTCGCCGCGCTCGCCGACGGTCCCATCCGCTTCGACGGTGACCCCCGCTCCTACGAGCGTCCCCTGACCGGTGTCATCGACGCGCTGCGTCAGCTCGGCGCCCGGATCGACGACGACGGGCGTGGCGCACTGCCCCTGACCGTGCACGGCAGCGGCGCCCTGGAGGGTGGCCAGGTCGCGATCGACGCGTCCTCCTCCTCGCAGTTCGTGAGCGCCCTGCTGCTGTCCGGCCCGCGCTTCAACCAGGGCGTCGAGGTCCGTCACACGGGCACCACGCTGCCCTCCATGCCGCACATCCGGATGACCGTCGACATGCTGCGCGCGGTCGGCGCCCAGGTGGACACGCCAGAGTCGGGCGGCGAGCCGAACGTCTGGCGGGTCACGCCGGGCGCCCTGCTCGGCCGGGACCTCGTCATCGAGCCGGACCTGTCCAACGCCCAGCCGTTCCTCGCGGCGGCGCTGGTGACCGGCGGCAAGGTCGTCATCCCCGACTGGCCGGTCCGCACCACCCAGCCCGGTGACCGGCTGCGCGAGATCTTCACCGAGATGGGCGGCTCCTGCGAACTGACCGAGTACGGGCTCGTGTTCACCGGCTCCGGCTCGGTCCACGGCATCGACGTCGACCTGAGCGAGGTCGGTGAGCTGACGCCGGGCATCGCGGCGGTCGCGGCCCTCGCGGACTCGCCGTCGACCCTGCGCGGCGTGGCCCACCTGCGGCTGCACGAGACGGACCGGCTGGCCGCGCTCACGAAGGAGATCAACGAACTGGGCGGTGACGTCACGGAGACCGCCGACGGTCTGCACATCCGCCCGCGCCGCCTGCACGGCGGGATCTTCCATACCTACGACGACCACCGCATGGCCACGGCCGGCGCGATCATCGGCCTCGCGGTGGAAGGAGTGCAGATCGAGAACGTGGCCACGACGGCGAAGACCCTGCCCGACTTCCCCGACCTGTGGACCGGGATGCTCGGGGCGTAGGGCGCAGGGATCACGTCATGCGGCGCTACGGCAAGCACACCGACGAGGACGACATCCGCACCCGCCCGGGCCGACGGAACACCCGGCCCCGGACGAACATCCGCCCCAAGCACGAGGACGCCGCCGAGGGGCTCGTGCTCACGGTCGACCGGGGCCGTCTGACCTGCCTCGTCGAGGACCGGGTGGTGATGGCGATGAAGGCCCGCGAGCTGGGCCGCAAAGCGGCGGTGGTCGGCGACCGGGTGGCGCTCGTCGGCGACCTGTCGGGCAAGAAGGACACCCTCGCGAGGATCGTGCGCATCGCGGAGCGGACCTCGCTGCTGCGCCGCACGGCGGACGACGACGATCCGTACGAGCGCGTGGTCGTCGCCAACGCGGACCAACTCGCCGTCGTGACCGCCCTGGCCGATCCGGAGCCCCGCCCGCGACTGATCGACCGCTGTCTCGTGGCGGCCTACGCCGGGGGTCTCGACCCGCTGCTGGTCCTGACCAAGTCGGACCTCGCCCCGCCCGAGAAGCTGCTGGAGCTGTACGGCGACCTCGACATCCCCTACGTCGTCACCAGCCGCGCCGAACTGGACAGCGGTGTCGCCGTCGACCGGGTGCGCGAGCACCTCGACGGCAAGATCACGGCCTTCGTCGGCCACTCCGGTGTCGGCAAGACGACCCTGGTCAACGCACTGGTCCCGGAGGAGCGGCGGCGTACCACGGGGCATGTGAACGCCGTGACGGGCCGTGGCCGGCACACCACCACCTCGGCGCTGGCGCTGCCGTTGTCGGACAGCGACGGCTGGGTGATCGACACACCGGGCGTGCGGTCCTTCGGGCTGAACCACGTGGACCCGTCCCGGGTCATCCACGCCTTCCCCGACCTGGAGCCGGGCACCGAGGGGTGCCCGCGCGCGTGCAGTCACGACGAGCCGGACTGCGCGCTGGACGCGTACGTTGCCGAGGGGCACGCGGACCCGGCGCGACTGTACTCGCTGCGGCGGCTGCTGGCCACGCGGGAGCGCAAGGAAGGCGACTGACCTCCGCGTTGTTTGTCGGGCCGTGTGGACGGCAAGTGCATAATCGCACCAAGCCGGACGCGGACCGACCGGAGGCCGAGGATCCGGCGAACCGGCTCCAGCCGACTGAGCGGTCGCGGAACGTGGGACACGGGAGGAACGACTCATGGCGTGGCTGCTGGTCATCGTGGCCGGGTTCCTGGAGACCGGCTTCGCCGTGTGTCTGAAACTGTCCCACGGCTTCACCCGGCTCTGGCCGACGGTCGCGTTCTGCATCTTCGCCCTCGGCAGTTTCGGACTGCTGACCCTGGCGCTGAAGAGACTCGACGTGGGTCCCGCGTACGCGGTGTGGACGGGTATCGGCGCGGCCGGCACGGCGATCTACGGCATGATCTTCCTGGGCGACCTGGTGTCGGTCCTGAAGATCGTGTCGATCAGCCTCGTCATCATCGGCGTGGTCGGCCTGCAGTTGTCGGGGTCGGCTCACTGACGTCGTGTCAGCCGGCCGGTCTTCGCAGGGCGGTGCCGACCAGTCCGGCGACGCCGCCCTCGCCGGGTGGCGCGGCCACGCAGGACAGGGCGAGCCGGACGGCGAGTTCGCAGGAGCGGGCCAGGTCGGCGGTGTCGGACTGGGGCGTACCTGGTCCGGCCAGGACCGTGACGGCGCGGTCGCGGACGAGGGTGACGAAGTCTCCGGGTGAGGGCAGGGGACCGTCGGCGCGGCGCTGGGCCGGTACGGCGGAGGTGGAGGGGACGGCCGCCAGGGACGGGCTGGGCAGCCGTTCGTTCCAGCAGCCGGTGAGCATGGCGCGGACGAGGAGGTTCTCGCGGGCGGCAGAGGTGGTCCACTCGGCGGCCGCGGTGAGCCTGTCACGAGGGTCGCCGTGTCCGGCGAGGGCGCGGTCGACTCCGGCGAGGTAGCCGTCGGCCTCTCTGCGCACGAGCGCCCGGGCGAGCCCGTCCTTGCTGCCGAACTCGTTGTACAGCGTCTGCCGGGACACTCCCGCCGCCGCGGCCACGTCCACCATGCGCACGGCGGACCAGGGCCGGCGCGCAAGCGCCGTGTAAGCGGCGTCCAGTAGAGATTCCCGCGCTGCAGGCATCATCGCCTCCCCTTGGGGCGAGCGGACTTGCGCCCAGATTTGACGCGCCCGAAACCACTGTCAAGGGTCCGCGAAAGCACGCGGGGGCGCGTTTCGGCCGTACCCCGCTGCGGGCAGTCGTGCCGCTGAGGGCGGCACGGGTGGGCGCAGCGGCACCCCGCTCCGCCGGGCTGCGCAACGCCCCGACCCGAGCACCAACCCCGAGCACCCGATGAACCCCGAGCCCCCACAACGCCCCCACATCCACCCACAATCCCCCGGTAGCCCCACCCCTAGCTCGGCAGATACCGTTCCTTACATGCCCGACTACCTCGACGACCTGCGTCTCGCCCACGTCCTCGCCGACGCCGCCGACGCCGCGACGACGGACCGGTTCAAGGCCCTCGACCTCAAGGTCGAGACCAAACCGGACATGACGCCGGTGACCGAAGCGGACAAGGCCGCGGAAGAACTCATCCGCGGCCAGCTCCAGCGCGCCCGTCCCCGGGACGCGATCCTCGGCGAGGAATACGGCGTCGAGGGCACCGGCCCCCGCCGCTGGGTCATCGACCCCATCGACGGCACCAAGAACTACGTCCGCGGCGTCCCCGTCTGGGCCACCCTCATCGCGCTCATGGAAGCCGGCGAGGGCGGTTTCCAGCCCGTCGTCGGTGTCGTCTCGGCCCCCGCCCTCGGCCGCCGCTGGTGGGCAGCGAAGGGCCACGGCGCCTTCACCGGCCGCAGCCTCACCAAGGCCTCCCGGCTGAAGGTCTCCCAGGTCTCCAAGCTCGCCGACGCCTCCTTCGCGTACTCCTCGCTCAGTGGCTGGGAGGAGCAGGGCCGCCTGGACGGCTTCCTGGATCTCACCCGCGAGGTCTGGCGCACGCGCGCGTACGGCGACTTCTGGCCGTACATGATGGTCGCGGAAGGCTCCGTCGACATGTGCGCCGAGCCGGAGCTGTCCCTGTGGGACATGGCCGCCACGGCGATCATCGTCACGGAGGCCGGCGGCACCTTCACGGGCCTCGATTCCCGCCCGGGCCCGCACAGCGGCAACGCGGCCGCGTCGAACGGCCTGCTGCACGACGAGTTGCTCGGGTATCTCAACCAGCGCTACTGAGCACCCCCCGCTGTTACCGAGCGCCCCCTTGTTGACCCTCCCTTTACCTGCCACCCTGAAAGTCCACCCGCTTGTGAATTTGTGAAACAATGAACAAACGGCGGGGACACTCCCGGGAGGTGGCTCCATCCATGCTCGTCCGTGACGCCATGAGCACCGTCGTCCTCACGATCGGCCCGACCCACACCCTTCGCCAGGCCGCCGCACTGATGTCCGCCCGCAAGGTCGGCGCGGCCATCGTCCACGACCCCGACGCCGGCGGTATCGGCATCCTCACCGAACGCGACATCCTCAACTCCGTGGGCCGGGGCCAGGACCCGGACACGGAGCGCGCCCACGCCCACACCACCACCGACGTCGTGTTCGCCGCACCGGCCTGGACCCTGGAGGAGGCGGCCCGCGCCATGACACACGGCGGTTTCCGCCACCTCATCGTGCTGGACCGCGACGAACCCGCCGGCATCGTCTCGGTCCGCGACATCATCCGCTGCTGGGTACCTGCGAGGCAGCACGTGCCGGCCTGACAGCACGGGACACACAGGACAGCACGAGTACAGGACGGACGGGCCGGACCCCCGAGGGAGCCCGGCCCGTCCGCCACCGCAAGCGGTCCAGCGCTGGAGTTCAGCCGCGCAGGGCCTGGACCGCGGCCTCCAGCCGCTTGCCGTAGTCCTCGTCGGCCCGGCGGAAGTTGGCGATCGCCCGCTCGGCGATGTCGTCCCGCGAGACCTTGGCGATGAAGCCCGCCAGGTTGGCGATCAGCCGCTCCTTCTCGTCCTCGCTCATCAGGCGGTAGAGGTTGCCCGCCTGCACGAAGTCGTCGTCCTCCGCGTGCACCGGAGCCGGGTGGTTGCCCGTGACGCCGTGCACGGCCGTGGCGGACCACAGCGGCCGATCCGTCTGGAACGGGCCGCCGAAGCTGTTCGGCTCGTAGTTCTTCGCGCCCTGGTGGCGGCCGTCGTAGAGGTGGCCGTCACGGGAGTTGGTGCGCGCCACGGTGGCGTGCGGGCGGTTCACGGGCAGGTGGTCGGCGTTGATGCCGACGCGGTAGCGGTGGGCGTCGCCGTACGCGAAGAGGCGGCCCTGGAGCATCTTGTCCGGGGACGGACCGATGCCCGGCACGAAGTGGGCGGGGCTGAAGATCGACTGCTCGACCTCGGCGAAGATGTTCTCCGGGTTGCGGTTGAGCTCCAGCTTGCCGATCTCGATCGGCGGGTAGTCGGCGTGCGGCCAGACCTTGGTCAGGTCGAACGGGTTGAAGCGGTACGTCGCCGCGTCCGCCGCCGGCATGATCTGCACCTGCACGGTCCAGGAGGGGAACTCGCCGCGCTCGATGGACTCGCGCAGATCACGCTGGTGGGAGTCGGGGTCCGCACCGGCGAGCCGGTCGGCCTCGGCCTGGGTGAGGTTCTTGATGCCCTGGTCGGTCTTGAAGTGGTACTTGACCCAGAAGACCTCGCCGGCCTCGTTCTGCCACTGGTACGTGTGCGAGCCGAAGCCGTCCATGTGGCGGTAGGAGGCCGGGATGCCGCGGTCGCCGAACAGCCAGGTCACCTGGTGCGTGGACTCGGGCGACAGGCCCCAGAAGTCCCAGACGTTGTCCGCCTCCGTCGACCCGGTGTACGGGTCGCGCTTCTGGGTGTGGATGAAGTCCGGGAACTTGATGGCGTCCTTGATGAAGAACACCGGGGTGTTGTTGCCGACGAGGTCGTAGTTGCCCTCCTCGGTGTAGAACTTCAGCGCGAAGCCGCGCGGGTCACGGACGGCGTCCGCCGCGCCCAGGTTGCCGGCCACGGTCGAGAAGCGCAGGAACGTCTCCGTCTGCTTGCCGACCTCGGAGAGGAAGGCCGCGCGGGTGTACGGGGTGACGTCTGCGGTCACCGTGAAGGTGCCGTACGCGCCGGCGCCGCGGGCGTGCACGACCCGCTCCGGGATGCGCTCCCGGTTGAAGTGGGCGAGCTTCTCCAGCAGGAGCTGGTCCTGGACGAGTACCGGCCCGCCCGCGCCCGCGGTCTCGCTGTTCTGGTTGTCGGCGACCGGAGCACCGGCCTCCGTGGTGAGCGGTCCCTGCGTCACGTACGCCTCCTGCGCCATTCCTGACCGATCCTGTCCATCGACCAAAGTCGTTCTCGATCCTACAATAGACTTTGTCTAAAGCAAGCGGAGCTCTAACTTCACACCTGTTCGGAACCTGGTCCCTTTTGCTGTTAGGCTGGTGGTCATGAGTGACCTTCTGGAACGGCTGCGCGGACGCGGTTGGCGGATGACCGCGCAGCGACGTGTCGTCGCCGAGGTCCTCGACGGCGAGCACGTCCATCTGACGGCCGACGAGGTCCACGCCCGGGCCGTCGCCAAGCTGCCCGAGATCTCCCGCGCGACCGTCTACAACACGCTCGGTGAGCTCGTGTCGCTCGGCGAGGTGCTCGAGGTCTCCACCGACCAGCGCGCGAAGCGGTACGACCCGAACGCCCACCAGCCGCACCACCACCTGGTCTGCGCCCGGTGCGGCGCGATCCGGGACGTCCACCCGGTCGGCAACCCGATGGCGGACCTCCCCGACTCGGAGCGCTTCGGCTTCACGATCTCGGACGTCGAGATGACGTACCGCGGCGTCTGCCCGAACTGCGCGGCCGCCTGACCTTTCCGCACGACAGCCCCGGCACCCATGGGTGCCGGGGCTTGTGCATGCCCGCACACTTCCCGTATCTGACGGGTCGTCATATGGTCAACGGCACCCACCAGTCCGTTCCGCACTCCGCGAGGAGACCGAAGTGGGAGAGCCGTATCCGAAAGTCACCGCCCATCACCTGACACGCGCCTTCGGCCGGGGCCCCCGTGCGGTCGCCGCCCTCGGCCCCCTCGACCTGACCGTCGCCCCAGGCGAGTTCGTCTGCCTCGTCGGCCCCTCGGGGTGCGGCAAGTCCACCCTGCTGCGCATCGCCGCCGGGCTGCTCCGTCCCAGCGACGGCACGCTGGAGATCCGGACCGCCGGTCCCCGCCCGGCCGCCATGATCTTCCAGGACTACGGCATCTACGACTGGAAGACCGTCCAGGCCAACGTCCGCTTCGGCCTCGACGTGCAGCGCGTCCCACGCCGGGAGGCCGACGCCCGGGCCTCCGAGTGGCTGTCCCGCCTGGGCCTCGCCGACTTCGCGCACGCCTACCCGGCGACCCTCTCGGGCGGCATGCGGCAGCGGGTCGCCATCGCCCGGGCGCTCGCGGTCGAGCCCGAACTGCTGCTGATGGACGAGCCCTTCGCCGCCCTGGACGCGCAGCTCCGCACGATCCTCCAGGACGAGCTGCTGGAGATCACCCAGGCACTGCGCACGACGACCCTGTTCATCACCCACAGCCTGGAGGAGGCGATCGTCCTCGGCGACCGCGTCCTGGTGATGTCCGCCCGCCCGGGCCGGATCATCGCCGAGCACCACCCGCCGTTCCCGCGCCCGCGCACCGGTGACGTCCGCGCCACCCCCGAGTTCTCCGCACTGAAGAGCGAGCTGTGGGATCTGCTGCGGAAGGAGGCGGTGCCCGCATGACCACCGCTCCCGAGACGAGAGGCTCGGTCCTGGTCCGCCGACCGGGCCCGCGCGAACTCCGTCCCGTACGCGCCCATCGCCGCCGCCGCGCCCTCGAACTGTCCCTCGCCGCGGCCGTACCCACCTTCCTTGTGCTGCTGTGGCAGCTGGCGGCCGCCCGGGGCTGGATCGACGACCGCGTCTACCCGGCGCCGTCCACCATCCTCGCGGACGGCTGGGACCGGGCCGCGGCCGGTGATCTGTGGCCGGACGTGTGGGCGACGACCAAGCGCGTCCTGGCCGGTTACGCCGTGGGCACGGCGGCGGGCTACCTGCTGGGCCTGCTGATGGGTTCGCTCTCGCTGGTCCGGGCCGCCCTGGAACCGCTCCTCGACGCGCTGTACGTCGTGCCGAAGCTGGCCCTTCTCCCCGTCTTCCTGAACATGTTCGGCCTGGGCGAGGGCCCGCAGGTGGCCCTGGTGGCGGCCACGGTCTTCTTCTTCGTCTGGATCTCCACGATGTCGGCGGTGATGGCGGTCCCCGACGGCCACCGCGACGCCGGCCGGGTCTTCGGCGCCTCCCCGTGGCAGATGTTCCGCCACGTCACGCTCCCGGCCTCCCTGCCCGCCGTCCTGGTCGGCGCGCGGATCGCGGCGGGCGTGGCGGTCCTGGTGATCGTCGCCTCCGAGCAGATCGCCGCGACCGACGGCCTGGGCCACCTGATCTTCGACTCCCGCGCCCTGTTCCAGAACGACGTCATGTTCGTCGGCATCGTCTGCGTCGCCGTCCTCGGTGTGCTCTTCTCCGAACTGGTCCGGTTCGCGGGACGACTCCTCACGCCGTGGGCACCGCGCGACCGGGGGCGGGGGCAGTCATGAGGCGACGTCTCGCCCTGGTCGTGGGCGCCCTGCTGGTGTCGGCGGCCTGCTCGTCCCCGTCCGCCGGGACCTCGGCGCCGAAGGCGGACGAGCGGACGCGCACGGTCCGCCCGGTCGAAGGCTGCGGCACCGGCTCCTGGACGGACCCCGCCGACCTCGCCCCCGACCGCTCCCCGGCCCGCTGCCGCCCGGGCTCCCCTCCCCCGCGGCGCCTCCCCGAGCCCCGGAAGCTGACCATCGCGACGGGCACCCTCGGCGCCGAGTACGTGGCACCGCTCCGCGTCGCACTCGACAAGGGCGAGTTCGAGAAGGAGGGCCTCGACATCACCCTGAAGGTGCTGCCGACACCCGAGGCGCTCCCGCTGCTGGCCAAGGGCGAGATCGACGCGCTCTGGGCGGCCCCGGAGGCGGCCGTGATGAACGGCGTCCGGGGCGGTTTCACCATCCGCTGGGTCGCGGGGAACTTCTCGCCGGACCCGAAGTCCAGGAGCGGCCTGTGGGTCCGGCTGAAGGACGGCGAGACGGCGACCGCCGTGCGCATGGCCGACCGCAGACTCGGCACGATGATCGGCAAGGGCTCGGTGATCGCCTACCCCATGGAACAGGTCCTGGAGCGGCACGGCGGCGGCCTCGACCGGATCCGCTACCAGCAACTCGGCTCGGCCGACGTCCTCACGGCCCTCCAGAACGGCGGCGTCGACTCCGCATGGCTGCTGGACCCGGTGTGGCGACGGGGCGACGGCCAACCCGGCTACGCCTTCCTGGGCGGCCAGCCGGCCGGCGAACCCCTGGGCGGCATGCTGTACGGCCCGAGCCTGCTGAACGACGACGTGGACGCGGGGGTGGCCCTGCTGCGGGCGTACATCCGCACGGTGAACACGTACTTCGCGGGCGACTACAAGCGGAAGGAGAGTTATGTCACCTACCTGGCGGGACTCCTGAAGACAGACGCGGCGATCCTCCGCTCCACCCCGTCCCTCCGCATGGACTGGGAGATCCGCACGGGCACGACGGACCGCCTCCAGGCGGCCTACCGCGCCCAGGGGGTGGCGGAAGGCGAATCGCTCCCGGAGTCGCAGACGGTGACCCGCTCCCTCTACGAGGAGGCGGTCGGCCACCGCCGCTGAACGCACCGAGGGCCGGAACCCTTCCGGATTCCGGCCCTCGGCCTTCAGTAGCGGGGACAGGATTTGAACCTGCGACCTCTGGGTTATGAGCCCAGCGAGCTACCGAGCTGCTCCACCCCGCGTCGGTGAATGCAACGTTACGTGAGCGGAGAGGGCAGATGCAAATCGCTTAGTGCGCCGCGGGCGCGCGGCCGACCCAGCTGCGGGCAGTCGTGCCGCTGGGGCGATGGGGGTCCCCCCTGCTCGAGCGAAGCCGAGAGCTTGGGGGAGGGTGGGCGCAGCGGCACCCCGCTCCGCCGGGATGCGCAACGCCCCGCCCTCAGCACCAACGCCGAGCACCAGGTCACAAGCCCTGCTCAAGCAGACAGCTCCTGCCGCAACGCATCCCGCAACCGCTCCGCCCGCTCGGTCACCGACACCGGCCCCAGCGACACAGCCCGATCAGCCCACCGCTGCCCCTCCGCCAGCTCCCCCCGACGCGCGTAGACCAGGGCCAGCCGCAACGCCGCCCGCCCATGCCCCGCATCGGCCGCCCGCGTCCACCACACGGCGGCCTCGGGCTCACTCCCCTCCCGGGCCAGCAGCAGCCCGAGATTGAACGCGCCGTTGCGGGACCCGGCCTCGGCCGCCTCCCGGTACCACCGAGCCGCCTCGACGACGTCTCCCCGGGCCGCCGCGAGCATGCCCACCCGCACCTGCGCCCGACGGTGCCCCTGCGTGGCGGCCCGCTCGTACCACTCCTCGCACTCGCTCCGCCGGTGCACCGGCTCCCCGAGCTCGTGCGCCGGCTCCGGCGGTCGCCGTGCGTCGAGCACGGTCGCCAGCCGGTACGCGGCCTCCGCGCTCCCGCCCCCGGCCGCGCACCGCAGGTGCCGCTCGGCCTCCTGCTCGTCGCCGTCCCGCAGTCGCGCCATGCCGACCTGGAGGGCCGCCTCGGTGTGCCCGGCCGCGGCGGCCTGCTCGTACCAGCGCAGCGCGGCCCGCTCCTCGCCCCGGCCGGCGTGGAGGATGCCCAGGTTGAAGGCGGCGTCCACGCTGCCGGCCTCCGCCGCCTTGGAGAACCACGGCTCGGCGCCCGACTCGTCCCCGCCCCGCAGCAGCAGGATCGCCAGCGCGTTCGCGGCCTCCCGGTGTCCGGCGTAGGCCGCGTGCCGGTACCACTGCTCGGCCTGCTGGGTGCGCCCCTGCTCGGCGCAG
Organism: Streptomyces sp. NPDC006372; assembly: GCF_040612515.1. Lineage (NCBI taxonomy): Bacteria > Bacillati > Actinomycetota > Actinomycetes > Kitasatosporales > Streptomycetaceae > Streptomyces > Streptomyces sp. NPDC006372. Next base: position 65,311 of record NZ_JBEXQJ010000032.1, read on the forward strand.
AGCAGCCCCAGGTTGTACGCGCCGTTCACGTCGCCCGCGTCCATCGCGGCCCGGTACCAGCGCTCGGCGGTCTGGGTCTCGCCCCGCTCGGCGTGCAAGGCGCCCAGGGCGTTCGCCGCGTTGCCGTCGCCGTCCTGGGCGGCCCGCAGCCACCACACGGCGGCGTTCTCGGTGTCGCCCGCGTCACGCAGCAGGAACCCGAGGGCGCAGGCGGCCCGCGCCTCGCCGTCCTTGGCGGACGTCAGGTACCAGCGCCCGGCCTCCTTGAGCTCGCCGCGCTTCTCCAGGATCGCCCCGAGGTGCAGCGCCGCCCGCCGGTGGCCGCGCGCCGCGGCCTGCCGGTACCACTGCTCGGCCTCCGCCGGCGCCGGGACACTGTTGTCACCACCGGCCTCCCGTGTCGCGTTCCGGTCCAGCGCCCGCGCCAGCCGGTACGCCGCCTCCCTGTGTCCGCGTTCGGCCGCGACCCGCAGCCACTGCTCGGCCGCGGTGTCGCCGCGGTGTTCCAGCAGGTCGGCGAGGGCGTAAGCGCCCAGGGTGTGGCCCTGTTCGGCGGACTGGCGCAGCCAGTACTCGGCGGCGGGTTCGTCGCCGCGCTCGCGGTGGTGCCGGCCGAGGGCGTGCGCGGCCGCCGCGGATCCGGCGACGGCGGCGATCCGCCACCAGCCTGCGGCCTCGTCGGCGTAGCCGCGCTGGTGGAGGAGGACGCCGAGGTTGTTGGCCGCGGCGCGGTCGCCCGCCGCGGTGGCGGCACGCAGATGGGATTCGGCACCGTCGAGATCACCACGGCGCAGCAGCATGGCCCCGAGGACACTCATCGCCTCGACGTCGCCGGCCTCCGCGGCGAGCCGCTGACGCAGCTCTTCGGCCGCCTCGTCGGCGATTTCCCCGGTCTCGTCCGGGGTGTCGGTGTCCTCCCGGCTGGAAGGCTGCACAAAACGCCCTGTCTCGAACAGAGTTGCCTTGTCCCCCATAACGTCCATCGTCGCACCACCTGCAGCCGGGGTACACCTGGTATACCGCAGCCATTGAGGTCACTACAGCGTTTTGTCGACATGCCCACAGAGAGACAAGTCAAACACAGATTGCACAACTCCCCCCGGCGGCACGGCCACAGCACACGCCAGCACATGCGTTCACACATCACGAAGGCCCGGATTCCTCTGTGGAATCCGGGCCTTCGGTGTCGCGCTGTCACTCGGACAACGTGACTTCAGTAGCGGGGACAGGATTTGAACCTGCGACCTCTGGGTTATGAGCCCAGCGAGCTACCGAGCTGCTCCACCCCGCGCCGTTGTGTTCACAACCGTATCACGGCGCGGGACGGGCATTTGACCAGGCCAGGCGCCTAACTGCTCGGCTTGGGGCTCGGACTGCCACTCGGGCTGCCGCTGGGCTTGTCGCTGGGCTTGTTCTCGCCGCCCCCGGCGCCGCCGGTCCGGCTCTCCGCGGCCTGCGCGTCCTCGGCCCGCCGCAGGGCGTCCTCGAGGTCCTTCTGCGCCTTGCCGTACGCCTCCCAGTCGTTCTTCTTGAGGGCGTCCTGGCCCGCGTCGAACGCCTTCTGGGCGTCCTCCAGGGCCTGTTGGACCGTCGGGTTGTCGGACGTCGGCGGTGGTGTCGTATCACCGTCGGCCGGGGGCTCGGGACTCGCGCCCTCCGCCCCGAAGACCTTGTTCAGGGCCTCGTCGAGCGTGTTCTCGAAGGCGGTCTGGCCTCCGTAGGTCACGAGGACCTTCCGCAGCAGCGGGTACTTCAGTCCACCACCTCGTACGTAGACCGGCTCCACGTAGAGCAGTCCTCCGTCGAGGGGGACCGTCAGCAGATTGCCGTACTCCACCTCGGAGTCGCCGCCTCTCAGGAGCCTGATGGACTCGGCGATGTCCTCTTGGGAGTTGAACTGGCTCTGGACCTGCTTGGGTCCGTTCACCGTGGTGTTGGTCGGCAGTTTCAGGATTCTGATCTTGCCGTAGTCACTGGTGCCGGCCTCGGCGTCGACCGCCATGAAGGCACTGAGGTTGTCCCGGCCGTTGGGCGTGAAGGTCGTCGTCAGTGAGAACGCCTGCGCCTGCTGGTCGGGCATCTTCATGCTCAGGTAGTACGGCGGCACCGCGCTGCCCGAGCGGTTCGTCGGGTCGTCCGGCACCTGCCACACCTCGCTGCCGCTGAGGAACGTCGTCGCGTCCTTCACGTGGTAGCGCGTGAGCAGCTCCCGCTGGACCTTGAACAGGTCCTGGGGGTAGCGCAGGTGATCCATCAGCGGCTTGGAGATGTCGCTCTTGGGTTCCACCGTGTTCGGGAAGGCCTTCATCCAGGTCTTCAGGACGGGGTCCTTGGTGTCCCACTGGTAGAGCTTGACCTTGCCGGTGTACGCGTCGACGGTCGCCTTCACCGAGTTACGGATGTAGTTGACCTGGTTCTGCTGCGCCACCACCGCGCGGCTGTCGTTGGTGGCGGTCAGCGAGTCGGCGGTCGTGTCACCGAGGGTCGTACGCGAGGAGTAGGGGTAGCCGTTCGTCGTCGTGTACGCGTCGACGATCCACTGGATTTTGCCGTCCACGACCGCCGGGTAGGCGTCGCCGTCGATGGTCAGCCACGGGGCGACCGACTCGACGCGCTCCTTGGGCGTGCGGTTGTACAGGATCCGCGAACCGTCGCCGATGGCGCCGGAGTAGAGGATCTGCGGTTCGCCGAACGCCACCGCGTACGCGGCCCGGTTGACCGGGTTGGAGAGGTTGACCCCGCTGTCGCCCTTGTAGCTGGTGGTCTTCTCGCCGTTGTCGTCGGAGTAGTCGATCTCCTTCTGGGGACCGCCGACGATCGAGTACGTGGTGGTCTTCTCGCCGTAGTAGACGCGCTGCTCGTACGTGCCGAGGTCGCCTTCGGAGGGAAGGTCGGACTCCGTGAAGTTCGGCCGGCCCTGGGCGTCGGCGCTGGTGCCCTCGGCGGCGACCGCTCCGTAGCCGTGGGTGTAACGGAAGTGGTTGTTGATCCAGTTCTTCTTCGGGATGCCCGCGAGATTCAGCTCACGCAGGCCGATGACCGTGTCCTGGTCCTTGCCGTCCTTGGCGTAGCGGTCGACGTCCAGATTGGTCGGGAACGCGTAGTAGTTCCTGATCTGCTGGAGCTGCTGGAACGTCGGCGAGACGATGTTCGGGTCCATGATCCGGACGCTCGCCGTGGAGTCGACGTCGTCGCGCAGCTTGGTCTTGTCCTCGGTCTTGCTGGTGCCCGAGTAGTCGGTGACCTTGGTGCCGTCGATGCCGTACGCCTTGCGCGTCGCCTCGAGGTTCTTCTCGACGTACGGCGCTTCCTTGGCCTGCTCGTTCGGCTGGACCTGGAACTTCTGCACGATCGCCGGGTACAGGCCTCCGATGAGGATCGCGGAGAGCACCATCAGCCCGAAGCCGATCACGGGCAGCTGCCAGGTGCGCCGCCAGAGGGTGGCGAAGAACAGCAGTGCGCAGATGACCGCGATGCAGAACAAAATCGTCTTGGCCGGCAGGTAGGCGTTGGCGTCGACGTACCGCAGGCCCGTCCAGTTGTCGGTCGCCCTGAAGTCGCTGGACTTCACCGCGAGTCCGTACCGGTCGAGCCAGTACGCGACCGCCTTGAGGGCGACGAAGACGCCGATGAGCACCGACAGGTGCCCGGTGGCGGCCGCCGTGGCGCGGGCGCCCGGGCTGGTGACGCGCAGCCCGCCGTACAGGTAGTGCGTGAGCGCGGCGGCGATCACGGACAGGATCGCGGCGGCGAAGCCGAAGCCGAGCAGGAACCGGTACCAGGGCAGGTCGAAGGCGTAGAAGGAGACGTCCAGCTTGAACTGGGGGTCCTTCTCGCCGAAGGGCACGCCGTTGACCCACATCAGCCAGGTACGCCACTGGCCGGACGCGGAGGCGCCGGCGATCAGCCCCACCAGGGCGGTGATCCCGAGCAGCAGCCACTTCTTGTAGGGCGCGATGCCCATCCGGTAGCGGTCGAGGTTCTGCTGCTCCATCGACATCGCGCTCAGCGGCGGCCGGAGCCGGTGCGCCAGCCAGATGTTGAAGCCGACCGCCAGGGCCATGAGCAGACCGAAGACGAAGAAGAGCCCGATCTTGGTCCACAGGGTGGTGGTGAAGACCGACGAGTAGTTCACCGACCGGTACCAGAGCCAGTCCGTCCAAAAGCCCGCGAACATGGTGAACGCCATGCCGAGAACGGCCAGGACGCCCAGCGTCATGAGCAGGGTCCGGACTCGCCGGGACGGGCGGCCCACTCTGATCCGCGGCCCCGTCGGGCCTCCGCCGCGGTCCGGCATCTGGAAAGCCAAGGTGCGCACCTCGAATGTCGCTGTTGATTCGTCAGGCCCGCGTCTTCACGGACCCTGCGCGGCCCCCGTGATCGTGGGCCCCCACCTATGCAACTTACTCACCGTTTACTCGGTTCCCGATTCCGGTCAGGAACGAGGCAGGATTGTGACCATGTCCAACACTCCCATGGCTGCGAACCCGCTCACCCGGGCCGTCCTCGAGATCGACGAGTACGTCTCCGGCCTCGGCTGGGACCAGCCCGCCCGCCTTTTCGCCCTCGTCGACACCGCACGGCTCCGGGCCGAGCAGCCCTCGCTCGCGGACCGGCTCGGTCTGGACAACGAGCCGGAGAACTCCGGCCTCACCCCGATCGAGCAGGACGAGGTGCCAACGGGCAAGCCGCTCGACGAGTTCCTCGCCACCATCGCCTGGCCCGACGCCGTGGCCGGCTGCGCCCTCGCCGTGGAGCGCCTGATGCTGCCGCCGTCCGCGGAGGCCCAGGTGCCCCAGAACCTCGACCAGGCCGCGCTGACGAAGTGGGTGGCGGAGCACCCGGAACGCCAGGAGGTCCGGATGACGGTCGCGGTCCTGCGCGACGGCGCCCGCGACTCGGCCCTGCGGCTGCGCGAGAAGGACTCCCCCACGGAGGTCCTCACCGGCTCCGACCTGGTACCGGGGCTGGCGGAGGCCCTGGCGGCGACGTTCGAGGAGTAGGCCGGCCGCAGCGGACGCGGGCCCCGGCAGCGGGGCGGATGCGGCCCGCCGATCCCGTCGGCTACTTGCGCGGGGCGGCCTGCCGGTCCCGCTGGTCCCCTTGGTCGCGTCAGCCCCACCGGTCCCGGGCGCCTCGGCCCGGCCGGTCGTGTCCGACCTGCCCGTCCCCGGCCCCCCGAACTACTTGGTGCACTTCGGCAGGTCCGCGGTGTCGCCGCTGCGCAGGTCCTTGAGGGCGCCCAGGGCGTCCCCGATGGTGTCCACCTTGATCAGGGTGAGGCCCTCGGGGGTGTCCTTGGCCGCGGCCGCGCAGTTGTCGGCGGGCGTCAGGAAGTACCGCGCGCCCTTCGCCCGCGCGCCCACGGTCTTCATCTCGATGCCGCCGATCGGCCCGACCTTGCCCTGGTCGTCGATCGTCCCCGTGCCGGCCACGAACTTGCCCCCGGTCAGGCTGCCGGGCGTGAGCTTGTCGTAGATGCCGAGCGCGAACATCAGACCGGCGCTCGGCCCGCCGACGTCGGCCAGCTTGATGTCGACGGTGAACGGGAACGTGTGGTCGGTCCCCGCGGAGATCCCCACGATCGCGCGCTTCTCGAGGGTGTCGTCGGACGTCGTGGTGATGATGGTGATGTTCTGCGTCTTGCTCGGTGCCCGCTTCTCCTTCTCCGCGGCGGCCTGCTCCTTGGCGGGCACGATCGTGAAGCGGACGTCCTGGCCCGGCTTGTGCTTCGTGACGAGCTTGGCGACGTCGGCCGGCTCCTTCACCGTCGTACCGTCGACGGCCTTGATCACGTCCCCGGCGTGCAGCTTGCCCTCGGCCGGGGAGTCCTTGACGACCGTCGAGACGATCACCCAGGACTTCACCGGGACGTCGAGTTTCTTCAGCGCGGCGACCTTGGCGCTCTCCTGGGACTGGCTGAACTCCTCGGCGTTCTCCTGGGTGGACTGCTCCTCGGTCTTGCCGTCCGGGTAGAGCGTGTCGTGCGGCACGATCTTGTTGTCGTGCGCGAGCCAGCCGTAGACGGCCTCGACGAGGTTCATCCGGTAGTCGGCGCTCGTGACCCGGACCGTGGTCATGTTCAGATGGCCACTGGTCGGGTACGTCTTGTGCCCCGCGATCTGCAGCACCGGCTCGCCGTCGTGATCGCCGAGGGTGTTCACCGTGGGCCCCGGGGACATCTCCGAATACGGCACGGGGATGAACACTCCCGCGCACAGAAGCGCGATCAGCATCAGGGTGGAGGCGAGCATCGTCGCGGTGCGGCGTGGCATGACTCGACAGTACGGGACGGTCCTGTCAGCGCACCGTCAGGGCCGCCCGTACGGGGCGGCCCTGACCTTTCAAACCACTGTGACCTGCTGTTTTCCTGACCTTCAGCTGCCCTGTCGGGGCTTCTCCATGGCCTCCCGGAAGCGGGCGTAGCCGGTGAGTTCCGGGCCGTCGCCCCGAGCCTTTCGGGTCCGGTTGGCCCAACTGCCCCAGAGGCCGCCGCCGATCGCAGCCACAAGCGGAATCAGCAACCAGGCGAGCGCCGCCATGCCGACCTCCAACCCCTTTGAGCGTCCGCAACTGACTGATCAGCAGATTAACCATCCGCAGTGACAACGCTCACGCCAGGGGTGCGGTTACGCAACCGGAGAGCCCGCCTCCCGGATCAGCAGGCGCCCACCCACTCCTCGGTGCCGTCGGAAAACTTCTGGTGCTTCCAGATGGGCACTTCGTGCTTGAGGTCGTCGATCAGCTTCCGGCAGGCCTCGAAGGCCTCTCCGCGATGCGGGCACGAGACGGCGACGACCACGGCGAGGTCCCCGACCCGGAGGTTCCCGACCCGGTGCACGGCGGCCAGCGCCCGCACCGGGAAATCGGCGACGACCTTCTCGGCGATCCGCCTCATCTCGGTCTCGGCACTGGGATGGCACGAGTACCCGAGCTCCGCCACGTCGGCGCCCCCGTCGTGGTTCCGCACCGTCCCCACGAAGAGCGCGGTGCCGCCGGCCGCGTCGTCCCCGACGGCCCGGAACACCTCGTCCAGGGAGAGGGCCGTGTCCCGAATCCCGATCAGCTTGATCGGGTCCTGCGCGGCCTGCTCACCGGGGTGATCGATCGTGGATGCCATGCCCCCATCGTGCCGCACGCGACGCGCAGCGCGGAATAGAGCCATCGACCGGCACGCGCGCGGAGGCCTTGGACTCTCCTACGACCACGACGGTCGGACTCTCCTGCGGCGGTGCGCGACACGCCGGGCCGGGACGGCGTGTCGGTCAGATCCGCCGCCGGGCCTTCCGGGCCCGCCGCACCACCGCCGCCGCGCCCAGCAGCGCCACCGTCGCGCCCGCGGCACCCGCGGCCGTCGCGTCCTTGCGGCCCAGGCGCCGCCCGGCCACCGTGTGCCGGCCGGAGACCTCCTCCAGGAGCTCCGCCAGCACCTCCTCGTTGGTGTACCGGGGGCGCCACCCGGCGTCGTGCAGCCGGCTGCCGCTCACCACCCAGGGGTACATCGTGTAGGCCAGGTCCCCGGCCGGAGACGGGGTGAGCCCGATCCGGTGCAGTCGCGCCGCCGCACCCAGCGCGACCGCCGACGGCAGCTCCATCCGGCGGATGCCGCTGAGCTCCTCGACCTCCTCCTGCTCCAGCCACCCTTCGCAGCCGACGGCCAGTTCCCCGTCGACCTTCTCCAGAACGGCGTACTCCAGCGCGCTGCACAGGTCCTCGACGTGGCAGAACTGCCACGCGGGCCGCGAACCGGCGACGACGAGCAGTCGAGGGGACTCGAAGTACCTGGTCAACGCGGTGTCGGTGCCTCCGACCAGGACGGCCGGCCGCACCACCGTGACGTTCAGCCCGGGGTGCGCCCGGGGTGCCCGGCGCGCCAGCCGCTCGATCTCCAGCAGGTCGCCGACGCCCGTCGCCTCCGCCGTGGCCTGCAGTTCGGCGTCCTCCGACAGCGGCAGCTCGTTGTCCGGCAGGGCCCCGTAGACCATCGTCGAGGTGCACAGGACGACCCGGTGCACACCGGCCGCCGCGGCCGCCGTCAGGACCGTCTGTGTCCCCCGTACGTTGTAGGCCGTCCGGGCGGCCGCGTCGGTCTCCAGGTCCAGGTCCAGCGCCAGGTGCACCACGACGTCGGCGCCGCGCAGCTTGTCCGCGATGGCCGGATCCCGCACGTCCAGGATGTGCCACTGCGCCGTCGCGCACTCGCCGCGCCGTTCGTCGATGGCCACGACCTGCTTGACCTCGTCGGACGCGGCGAGCTGCTCCGTGAGCAGGGCGCCGACGCCGTAAGCGGCGCCGGTGACCGCGACGACGGGTCCGCGTGCCGCGGCGCTCGCCGAACTGGTTGACTGGTTTCGCGCTGCGCGAACCTGCGGATCTGGGGAACTCACCGGGCGTCTCCAGCGGTTGTCTTCAGTACGAGCGCGTGCGACGCATGCGTACCAGGTGGCATCCATCCTGCCGCAGGCTGTCAGTCGGCGAAGCACCGAGGCCCGATCCGCCCCGGGTGTCTACGCTGGGTGGTGATGTCGGGCAGCCGTGCCGCCGGAAAGAACCGGCGGCCCTACCAGCCGAGGAATCCCGTGAGTGACACCCCATTCGGATTCGGCCTTCCGCCGGAGGAGCCGGACGACGGCGACGAGGGCAAGAAGAAGGACCAGCAGAGCGGTGGTGGTCAGGGACCGGCCAACCCCTTCGGTTTCGGCGGCCTGCCCGGAGCCGGAGGCTTTGGCGGCGGCCCCGGTGGCCCCGGTGCGGACAATCCGTTCGCAGCCATGTTCGGTTCTCTGAACCCCAACGACCTGGGCGCCGCGTTCCAGCAGCTGGGCCAGATGCTCTCCTACGAGGGCGGCCCGGTGAACTGGGACATGGCCAAGCAGATCGCCCGCCAGACTGTCTCCCAGGGCAGTCCTGACGGCACCAAGGACACGAGCGTCGGCCCCGCCGAGCGCAAGGCCGTCGAGGAGGCCGTCCGCCTGGCCGACCTCTGGCTCGACGACGCCACGTCGCTGCCGTCCGGCGCCGGCTCCGCGGTGGCCTGGAGCCGCGCGGAGTGGGTCGAGGCGACCCTGCCCGCCTGGAAGGAGCTCGTCGACCCGGTCGCCGAGCGCGTCGGCACCGCCATGGGCGACGTCCTGCCGGAGGAGATGCAGGCCATGGCCGGCCCTCTGATCGGCATGATGCGCTCGATGGGCGGCGCCATGTTCGGTACGCAGATCGGGCAGGCCGTCGGTGTGCTCGCCGGTGAGGTCGTCGGCTCGTCCGACATCGGCCTGCCGCTCGGCCCGGCCGGCAAGGCCGCGCTGCTGCCGGTCAACATCGAGACGTTCGGCAAGGACCTGAGCGTCTCCCAGGAGGAGGTGCGGCTGTATCTCGCCCTGCGCGAGGCCGCCCACCAGCGCCTCTTCGCGCACGTGCCGTGGCTGCGCTCGCATCTGTTCGGCGCGGTCGACGGCTACGCCCGAGGCATCAAGGTCGACACGGCCAAGCTGGAGGACGTGGTCGGACAGTTCGACCCGCAGAACCCCGAGCAGCTCCAGGAAGCTCTTCAGCAGGGCATGTTCCAGCCCGAGGACACGCCCGAGCAGAAGGCCGCCCTGGCCCGTCTGGAGACGGCTCTGGCCCTCGTCGAGGGCTGGGTGGACGCGGTGGTCCACGCCGCCGCGAAGCCCCGTCTGTCGTCCGCGGACGCCCTCCGCGAGACGCTGCGCCGCCGCCGCGCCTCGGGCGGCCCTGCCGAGCAGACGTTCGCCACGCTGATCGGTCTGGAGCTGCGCCCGCGCCGCCTGCGTGACGCCTCCCGCCTGTGGGCCTCGCTCACGGACGCGCGCGGTGTCGATGGCCGGGACGCCGTGTGGGCGCACCCGGACATGCTGCCGACGGCGACCGACCTGGACGACCCGGACGGCTTCGTGCACCGCGAGCAGATCGACTTCTCCGAGCTGGACAAGATGCTCGGCGAGGCGGCGGACAAGCCCGACCTCAGGAAGAAGGACAAGGACGAGGACGACAGCAAGGGCGACGACGCCGAGTGAGCCTGTACGACGACGCGGTCCTCGTGCTCAAGGGCTACGAGGACCAGACGGAGCTGTGCCAGGCCTACCTCGACCACCTGGCGGAGCACCCGGACGGCCTCTGGAAGGCGTGCGGGGCCGGCCACATCACGGCGAGCGCCCTGGTGATCGACCCGGAGCGCGGCCGGGTGCTGCTGACCCTGCACAGGAAGCTGCAGATGTGGCTCCAGATGGGCGGCCACTGCGAACCGGGCGACGCCTCCCTCGCCGACGCGGCCCTGCGTGAGGCGACGGAGGAGTCCGGCGTCTCGGGGCTCGCTCTGCTGCCCGGCGGCCCGGTCCGCCTCGACCGGCACCCGATCCCCCCGCCGTGCCACTGCCACTTCGACGTCCAGTACGCGGTCGTGGCACCACCGGACGCCGCGCACGCGGTCAGCGACGAGTCGCTCGACGTGCGCTGGTTCGGGTACGACGAGGTCCCGGAGGTGGCGGACGAGTCGGTCGTGCGGCTGCTGAAGGCCACACGCGCGAGGCTCGCGGCCTGAGGACGCGTAATGGGCGACCGCTGAGGCGGCCGCCCATTACTTTCCGTCCTGACGGCGTGGATGTGCCCCTCAGGGGCGCGGGGAACTGCGCGACCGGCCACACACGACCGGCAGCCGAGAACCAGCCCGCAGCTCCCTGGACCCCACCGGCCGAACCCAGCGGAGCGCTCAGCTCCAGACGTTACCCTGGTTCTGCCCCCTGGCCCCCTGCTGGCCCATGCCGTACTGCGCGGCGAGACCGGAGCCGATCTGGGCGCCCTGCGGTGGCAGCAGCTCGCTGGGCTGGACCAGCGCGAAGCCGCTGCCCATGAAGCTCAGTTCCCACCCCTCGCCGGTGCTGCCGCGGCGCCGCCACACCCCCGAGGAGTGCGTCTGGGCCTGCATCTGCACCCGCAGGCTCGTCGACCAGGCGACGATCGCGTCGGCGTCGCAGTTGACGTACTTGTCGGGCGTCACCTGCAGCAGCAGCGGCATGCCCGAGGTCATCAGGGCGACCTTGCCCCGGCCGGTGATGTTGAGCTGGTACTTCCCGGAGCCGGAGATGCCGTACAGGCTGTCCACGGCGATGACCTCGTGGTGCAGGGAGGAGTCCATCGCCAGCACGTAGCTGCTGTCGACGGTGAGGCCGTCCTGCTCCACCTCCATCACGTGGATGTGCTGCTTGAGGTTGGCGAGGTAGACCGTGCCCTGCCCGTGGCAGCGCATCAGGTCGAGTCCCTCACCGGTCTGCGCACGCGCACGTGACTGCTGGTTGCTCTGGAACTCGGCGTCGAACTCGACGAGGCCCTGGTAGGCGACCATGGTGCCCTTGCGGGCCAGGATGTCGTCGTGCCCCTCCAGGGCGACGCGCAGCATCTGCTTGTTCTGCAGACTCCAGCGGTCCCGGGTCTGCTGCTCGTTGTAGGCGAAAATCGGGCTCTGCATGGCTTTCTGGCTCCCCCTCAGCCCCGGACCCGGAGGCGGTCGGTGCTGTCCTCGCTGGGCTGGACGACGACGATGCCCTGACCGGAGAAGGCCATCTGGTAGGCCTCGCCGCTGCCGCGGCCGATCAGCGACTGCGCCCGGAAGCTGCGCTTGCCCTTCACCTTGAGGTTCGGGGACCAGGCGACCAGGGCGTCGGGGTCGACGTACGTCTCGTCCTCGCCGCCTCCGCAGTCGACGACGATGGGCTTGCCCCGGGAGGTCAGCGCGACCCAGCCCTGGCCGGAGATCCTGGTGTTCCACAGGCCCTGCCCGGCGAACTTCGCCAGGCCCTTGACCCGCTCGACGCCCCACGTCAGGTGGGCGTCGAAGGCGAGCAGGTTGGTGGCGTTGACGGAGATGCCGTCGCCGCCCAGGCTGATGACGACGACGTTCGCGCCGTAGTCGGCGAGGTAGAGCAGGCCGTCCCCGGAGCACTTCATGAGGGGCGCGCCCTCGCCGGTGAGCCAGTCCTTGGCGATCTGGCGCACGGCCGGCGGGTTGGGCTCGTACTGCACGAACCCTTCGTAGGCGACCATCGACCCCACGCGGGCGAAGAGGTCGTTCCCGGTCTGCATGGCGACCTTCAGCATGTGGTTGCCGTGGTTCTCCATGCGGGCGGTGACGGGGGCGGGGGCGTGGCCCGCGAGCTGCTGTGTCATGACGGGCTCCCTCAGACCTCGTACGGCTGGACGACGATGAAGTTCCCGGGCGCTCCCCGGAACTGGAGGTTGACGCTCTCTCCGGTGTCACCGGGGTAGGCGTTACGGCGCATCCGCACCTGGCTGGAGACGACGACCTGGGCGGCGGCCGACCAGGCGACCACGGCGTTGCAGTCGGCGAACGTGGTGGGGGTGACGGGCAGGACGACGGGCGTGCCGTGCGTCTTGACGACGAGGGTGCCGGTGCCCTGGAACTGCATGGTGAACAGGGCGCCACCGGGGATGCCGTGCCCCTCGATGCGGCGGACCTCGTACTGGAGGCCCTCGTCGAAGGCGAGGACGTTCTCGGCGGAGACGCAGACGGCGTCGCCCTGGAGCTCGATGGGGTGCAGCATCGTGGAGTTCTCGGCGAGGAACACCTGGCCCTGGCCGGTGCAGCGCATCAGCTGCATCTCCTGGCCGGTCGCGTTGCCCACGATCCGGCCGGCGAAGCCGGCGCCCTTGTAGCTGAAGTCGACCTTGCCCTGGTAGAGCACCATGCTGCCCTGCCGGGCCAGCACGGGCTGACCGCCGATGCCGAGGTCCACGCGCACGAGCTTCTTGTTCTGCTGCGTCCAGCGCTGCCCGGTGGGCGTCTCCTTGAACTGCTGGAGCGCGGCGGTCACACCGGGACTCTGCGGGGCCCCCTGCGGAGTGCCCTGGGGAGCCCCTTGAGGAGCGCCGTAGGGGGCCTGCGGGGCCTGCCCTGGCTGTCCGAACGGTGGCTGCTGGCCGTAGCCGGGGGGCGGGGTGGGCTGGCCGTAACCGGGCGGCGGGGCCGGGGCCTGGGGCGCTTGGGGTGCCTGGGGGGAGCCGTAGCCGGGGGGCGGCGGGGCGGTCTGGCCGGGGGCCTGGCCGTACGGCGGCTGCTGCTGGCCGGGCTGGCCGTAGGGCGCGGGCGCCGGGGCCGGGGGTGGTACGGGGGAGCCGCCGGGCGGGGTGTGCATGGGCGCGACGATGGTCGGGGCGGCGTGCACCTGGGGCGCGGGCCCCGGCGCCGGAGGCGTCGTGGCGCCCGGCGGGGGCGCGAAGCCCTGCGCGGCGGGCTGGGGCGCGGGGGGCGGTGCCGGTGCGGGCGCAGGGGCGGGTGCCGGGGCGGGTTCCGGCGTCGCGGGAACGCCGAACGCGGGCGGCGCGAAGCCCGGGGCGGTGCCGGCCTGCGGCTGCTGCGGGGCGGGTGCGGGCGTCTCCTCCTCGGCCACCTCGCCGCCGAAGTTCTTCAGCAGCGCGTCGAGTCCGCCGTCGAAGCCCTGCCCGACGGCGGCGAACCGCCAGACGTCCTTCAGGTAGAAGTCGCCCAGCATGACGGCCCGTTCGGTGGAGAACTCCGAGCCGCTGAAGGGGTAGCGGGCCACTTCCTCGCCGCCCGCGACGATACGGATGTAGCCGGGGGCGATCTGCGACATCTGTCCGGCGCCGTCGAGCGTTGCCGTGAAGGACAGCTTCTGGATCTGCGGCGGGATCCGGTCGAGCGTCACCCGGAAGCTTTCCGTGTCGCCCGCCTGGGCACCCAGGAGCTGAATGGCCTCCTCGGGGGACTTCGGCTGGTTGTAGAAGACGAAGTACCGGTCGTCCGAGAGGCGTTCGTCGGCGTCGAGGCCGAAGCAGCTGATGTCGAAGCTCAGTCCGGGGCCGGAGATCTGCACGCCTACGTACAGATCCGTGCCCGCGGTGAGGTCACTGATCCTGGCCTTGTGGCCGCGTTGGAATTCCCTGGCCATGCGTAACGACCGTCCCCCATCCAGAATGTGATTGCGTCGCGCCAGGCTAACGGCAAAGTCTGACACCGGACGAGGTCGGTACAGAGCCGGTACAGAACCCTCGCCCGGCCGTATCCGCTGCTCGCCCGGGGAAAGCGGTCACTCACCCCGCCCGCTCCACCTGGGCCCGCGGGCCGGTCCTTCCGGGCCGCTCACTCCGCGGGGCGCTCACCACGCGCACCGGGCACGTGCGGCAACCGCTCGGCGGCGACCACGCCTTCGAGATAGCCCCGGGCCCGCTCCGTGCGCGGATAGGCCTTCAGCAGCTCCCAGAAGCGGGGGCCGTGTCCGGGGACGAGCAGATGCGCGAGTTCGTGGAGGAGGACGTAGTCGACGACGTACTCGGGCATGCCCTGGAGGCGGTGCGACAGGCGGATGCTGCCCTCGGACGGGGTGCAGGACCCCCAGCGGGTGTTCTGGTTGGTCACCCAGCGCACCGACGCGGGCCGGGCCCGCCCGCCGAAGTACTGGTCCGAAAGCTGCCGGGCCCGCTCGGCCAGCTCGGTGTCGCCAAGGGTCCGCTTGCTCTCCTGGGCGGCCAGCTTGTCGAGCATGACGTTCACCCAGCGCTGCTCCTCCGCCTCGGACATCCGGGCGGGGATGAGCACCACGGTGCGATCGCCCTCGCGGTACGCGGAGACCGTTCTGCGGCGGCGACTGCTCCTGCGGACCTCGATCGCGCTCGCCCCCGAGCCGCTCGGCGGCTGGCTCGTCGTGCTGCGGTACGGCTTTCCGGAGCGGTGCAGTGGGTCGGCGGGCACACCCCGACGTTACCCGCTGCACCCGGGGAAGTCCCGGCTCCTGGACGGTTCGCTGCCAGTGCCCCGACCGGCCGCCAGACTTATACGACGAATTCGCGCGCCTGTGGACAACTTTCGGCAGCCGACGGCGGGTTTGGGCATGCTGGCTGTTGTCGGCGAAGCGCTGAGCAGGCCGGTCCGGGACCAGGGGCCGCGCCTGCGGCCGGTCTTTCGGCTGCACTCGCGCTCGATCGACGTACGGGGAAGATCTATGGCTTACGGGGGCCTGTCATGCATCCGATGGTGAAACCCGCGCTCAGGCGCGGCTGGCGCGACCTCAACACCGTGCAGTTCGGGATGACACCGGCGCATGCGATGACGCTCGGCCCGATGGACCTGGCGACCGGCAGCTACCTCGACCTGCTGGACGGCACACGGGGGATGGAGCTGCTGCGCGAAGAGGGACGCCGGATGGATCTGCCCGACGGCCATGTCGACGGGCTGGTGCGGAGACTCGCGCGGGCCGGGCTCCTCGACGACGCGCGGGGCGGCGGACCGGCCGCCGACGCTCTGAGGAAGAAGAAGGAGGTCCTCGACCGGCTGCGCCCCGACCTGGCCACCCTGTCCGTGACCACCTCGGCGCCCGGTGACGCGATCAGCCGGCTGGCCGCCCGGCGCTCGCAGCGTGTGCAGGTGCGGGGCGCGGGCCGGGTGGGTGCCGTCCTGGCCTCGTTGCTGGCGGGGGCCGGCGTGGGCGAGGTGGACGTGCTCGACGGCGGCCGTGTGGAACCGTGGGATGTCGCCCCGGGCGGTCTGCCCGCTGAGGCTGTCGGCGACCGTAGGGACGAGTCGGCCCGCCGTGCCGTGCGCCGGGCGGCCCCCGGCCGGTCGCCGCGCCGCTCGGCTGCCCGGGCTCCCCGGACTCCCCGGACTCCCCGGGAGGAAGGCGACCCGGGTTTCTCGCTGGTGATCGTCGCTCCGCGGGACGACGTCGCGGTGCACGCACCCGACCCGGTCGCCGCCGAGCCTTTGATGTCCTCCGGCACGCCCCATCTGTACGCCGGAGTCGTGGAAGGCACCGGCGTGGTCGGTCCGCTCGTCCTGCCGGGGGAGACAGGCTGCGCGGGCTGTCTGCACGAGAGCCGTACCGACCGGGACCCGACCTGGCCACGGCTGGTCGCCCAGTGGCGCTCCGGCAGGCAGCGGCAGGTGCGGCCCTGCGACCTGGCACTGGCCACTACTGTGGCCGGACTGGCGGCCGTCCACGCGCTCGCCTTCCTCGACGGCCGGGTTCCGGCCACTGCGGGGGCACGCTGGGAGGTCTCCCTGCCCGCACTCCACTGGCATGCGCGGCCGGTCCTGGCGCATCCTGCATGCCCGTGCGCTGCGGCGGAGAGAGGAAAAGGGGAGCACCTCTCGGAGGACGGGGAGCCACACGAGACAATGGCGGTGCAACGGCCGTCGGCGCAGTGCCGTGAGGCAGCGGCGGAGCGGCCGGCTGGGACTTGGAGGGCGCATGTCTGATCTTCCCCGGAAGGCGGTCACCAGGACCGCCAAGCTCGCCGCGCTCCCGCTCGGCATCGCCGGGCGGGCGACCTGGGGATTCGGCAAGCGGATCGTCGGGGAGTCCGCGGAGCTCGTCGGCCGCGAGCTCCAACAGCGCACCGCGGAGCAGCTGTTCAAGGTGCTCGGCGAGCTCAAGGGCGGCGCGATGAAGTTCGGCCAGGCCCTGTCCGTCTTCGAGTCGGCACTGCCCGAGGAGGTGGCCGGCCCCTACCGGGCCGCGCTGACGAAGCTCCAGGAGGCTGCGCCGCCGATGCCGACGCGCACGGTGCACGCCGTTCTGGAGGAGCGGCTCGGTGAAGGCTGGCAGGAGCTGTTCCTGGAGTTCGAGGACAAGCCCGCCGCGGCGGCCTCGATCGGCCAGGTGCACCGCGCGGTATGGCATGACGGCCGCGAGGTGGCGGTCAAGGTGCAGTACCCGGGCGCGGGCGAGGCCCTGCTGTCCGACCTGAACCAGCTGAGCCGCTTCTCCCGCCTGCTCGGGCCGCTGATTCCCGGCATGGACATCAAGCCGCTGATCGCGGAGTTGAAGGACCGCGTCTCGGAGGAGCTGGACTACGGACTGGAGGCCCAGGCCCAGCAGGCCCACGCGGAGGAGTTCACCGACGACCCGGACGTGCTCGTACCGCAGGTGGTCCACCAGTCCGACCAGGTCCTGATCACCGAGTGGATCGACGGCATCCCGCTGTCGGAGATCATCTCGGACGGTTCCGAGGAGCAGCGCGACCGGGCCGGTCAACTCCTTGCCCGCTTCCTGTTCTCCGGCCCCGCCCGTACCGGCCTGCTGCACGCGGATCCGCACCCGGGCAACTTCCGGCTTCTGCCCGGCGGCCCGGACGGTGAGGACGACTGGCGTCTGGGAGTGCTGGACTTCGGCACGGTCGACCGGCTGCCGGGCGGTCTCCCGGCCACCATCGGCGAGTCCCTGCGCATGACCCTCGACGGGGAGGCCGAGGCGGTCTACGAGCTTCTGTGCGCGGAAGGGTTCGTGAAGGAGACCATAGAGCTGGACCCGGACGCGGTGCTGGACTATCTGCTGCCGATCATCGAACCGGCCCAGGTCGAGGAGTTCACCTTCACCCGTGGCTGGATGCGCAGTCAGGCGGCCCGGATCGCCGACCCCCGCTCCCCCGCCTACCAGCTGGGCAAGCAGCTCAACCTGCCGCCGTCGTACCTGCTGATCCACCGGGTGACCCTGAGCACGATCGGCGTGCTGTGTCAGCTGGGGGCGACGGTGCGTCTGCGTGAGGAGTTGGAGGAGTGGCTGCCGGGGTTCGTGCCGGAGGGTCCGGTGGACGGCGGGGAGTCCGCGGTGGAGGCATGAGCGCTCCGACCGTGCGCTTCACCACCAGTCCGAGTCGAGTCGCCCCTCGATCGACCTGAGGTTCTCCCGGGAACAGCGCTCGCAGAAGTGGCGCCGGGTGCCGTGCTCCACGGAGCAGGTCCAGGTGAGCTGCGGGGCCGCGACCGAGAGTCCGCAGCGTGCGCACACGAGACGGGCGGGCTCCACGGCGGAACCGCCGTCGTCACTTCCTCCAGGAGGAATCGTCACCCGCCGACGATAACTCCGTGCCCCTCGGTTGCGCGGTCGCAACGCACCGCGGGGGCCGGTCCGTCGGTACGGACCGGCCCCCGCGGGGAGAGCTCGGCCTCCCGGACACGGGAGGCCACCGCTTCGGGTGGGTCGGTTACTGCATGACCGCCATGGCGAGCGCCCGGCGGGCGCGCCGTGAGGCGCGCTCCGCCCTGCGCTGCATCCGGCGGGCGGTCACCAGGCGCACGGCCGGGCGTTCCCGCTCCGCCTCCTGCAGCCGCTCGCGCATATGCGCGCGGGCCATGGCTTCTGGGATGAGTTGCATCTCTCGGGTCCTGTTCTGACGCGAGTCCTTCGCGCCGCTGGTGGTGACGTCGTGGTTCGCGGAGCCGGCGGGCTCGTATGTGGACGGCTTCATCGGGGCCTGTTTCCGGGGGTCGTACGTGAGGGGACGGTCGATCGTTCCTGCGGTGTTCATGCCGTGACCGGGTTCTTGCGCGGGCGGCCACGCGGCCGCTTCCGGGCGACGACGACACCCTGGACGAACAGCTCGCCACCCCAGACGCCCCAGGGCTCACGCCGCTCCTTGGCGCCGGCGAGGCAGGCCTCGATCAGCGGGCAGGTACGGCAGAGGGATTTGGCGTACTCGACGTCCGCGGGCGACTCGGCGAAGAAGACCTCCGGGTCGTAGGAGCGGCAGGGGACGGGTACGCCGAGGTTCTCGATGGCGTCGTCGAGCGCGGTGAGCGCGGTGAGCGGGATCAAGGCGGGGTCCTCCGTGGAGCGGTGCTTGGGGATCGTTTGCGAAGGCGGTACGGACGGGGCGTGCGCTTCGAGTTGCACGGTTCGTCTTCCTCGTCTGGTCGTTCCGGCCTGTTGGCCGGGGGGCGGCTGGTACCGGGTTCTTTCCTTGTCCCGAGGCTCCTTCGGTCCGTCGCCCCTGGTCAGGGACAAACAGAAGGGCCGCGGATCCCGGATGGGGTTCCGCGGCCCTGAAGGCGCCGGCCTGATCGAATCAGGCTGGATCACTCCAGGGTTCTGGCCCACGGAAGGCCCACATCAGGTGGTGCTGCGTCGTCTGCTTCCGGAATCCGGCACCGGTCGCCGTAAAGGCATAGGCCTGCGCCTGTGCCGCTACTGCTGCTTCCAGTGCCTTGGTCGGTCGCTCATTGCGCTCTCGGACGGGAAGGCCCGCGGGAGCAACGGAGGAGGACGCCGGACGGGCGGCAGGAATGCCGGACAGACCGGTGCCCAGGTTCGAAACGCCGAGCATGCACGTGGAGACGGCCGAGCGATCGGTCATTTTCACGATGCTGATGGAGCTGGTGTTGATGCTGATCACTGGACTCGCCTCCTCTCGGCGTCTCGGGGGACTGGATGAACCAGTCCGACGGATATGCAAGTACAACACGGAATCAGGGCCTCCGAGAAGGCCGCTGTTCTCGTGCCTAAGAACCTATGGGGATTGCTGGGGCATGCGCAAACTATTTTTTCGACGAGTTCGTGTCAGACCTGATCTGCCTCGCCCCCGCCGTACTGGCCTGCGCAGATGGCCAGTACGTCGGCTCCGTAGCGCGTGAGCTTGCGCATGCCGACGCCCGGGATGCGCGCGAGCTCGTGCTCGTCGTCGGGCGAGGTCTCGGCGATCGCCATCAGGGTCCTGTCGGTGAAGACGCAGAAGGCGGGCTGGCCGCTGCGTCGCGCCTGGTCGGCGCGCCAGTCGCGCAACTGCTCGTAGAGTCCCTCGTTCATGTCGGAGGGGCAGTCGTCGCACCGCATCAGCTTCATCTCACCCGCGTCCGTCAGGGTGCGGCCGCAGACCCGGCAGCGGGCCGGGGTTCGCTGGACCCGTCTCGGGGCGGAGTCCCTGGTTCCGGGGATGCCGCGCTCGATACCGCCCGTGCCCGCGGCGCCGGCACGGCCGGCGGTGCCCGTCGAACCGGGGCGCAACCCGTCGAGGAAGCGACTGGGCCGGCGGTTGGGCCGGCCGCCGGGCGAGCGGGAAAGGGCCCAGGAGACGTGGAGATGCTCCCGCGCGCGGGTGACACCGACGTACAGCAGGCGGCGCTCCTCCTCGATCTGCTCGTCGGTCTTGGCGTAGGTGATCGGCATCATGCCCTCGGCGACACCGACCAGGAAGACGACGTCCCACTCCAGGCCCTTGGCCGAGTGCAGGGAGGCCAGGGTGACGCCCTGCACGGTCGGGGCGTGCTGGGCGCCCGCCCGTTCGTCGAGCTCGGCGACGAGGTCGGCCAGGGTGGCGCCGGGCTTGGCGGCGGCGAAGTCCTGGGCGAGGTTCACCAGGGCCGCCAGGGACTCCCAGCGTTCCCTCACCGCGCCGGAGCCGGCCGGTGGCTGCGGCGTCCAGCCCTCCCCCGACAGCACGGCGCGCACCTGGGAGGGCAGGTCGACGACGTCGTCGAGGAGGGAGTCGTTGCCGCCGAAGCGGGCGGCGCCGCGCAGGGCGACGCCCGCCTTGCGTACCTCGGGGCGGTCGAAGAACCGCTCGGCGCCGCGCAGCTGGTAGGGCACCCCGGCGTCGGCGAGCGCCTGCTCGTAGGTCTCGGACTGAGCGTTCGTACGGAACAGGACGGCGATCTCCGCGGCCGGGACACCCGAGTCGACGAGTTCGCGGATGCGGCGGGCCGCGCCCTCCGCCTCGGCGGGCTCGTCGGTGTACTCGGTGTAGAGCGGCTCGGGCCCGGGAGCGCGCTGGGAGACGAGCTCCAGCCGGTGGTCGGCGGCGCGGCCCCGGGCCTGGGCGAGCAGGCCGTTGGCGAGGTGCACGACCTGGGGGGTGGAGCGGTAGTCGCGGACCAGCTTGACGACGGTGGCGCCGGGGTGGCGGGTGCGGAAGTCGAGCAGATGGTCCGGGGTGGCTCCTGTGAAGGAGTAGATCGTCTGGCTGGCGTCGCCGACCACGCAGAGGCTGTCCCGCTCCCCCAGCCACAGCTCCAGCAGTCGCTGCTGGAGGGGGCTGACGTCCTGGTACTCGTCGACCACGAAGTGCTGGTACTGCGTGCGGACCTGCTCGGCGATGTCGTGCCGGTCCTGGAGGACGGCCACGGTCAGCAGCAGCACGTCCTCGAAGTCGATGACGGAGCGCTCGCGTTTGAGGTCCTCGTAGGCGGCGTAAAGCTGGGCGATCTCGGCGGGGTCGCGGGGAGCCTCACGGCCGGCCTTGACGGCGGCGGGGGCGTAGTCGGCGGGGACGGTCTGGGTGACCTTGGACCACTCGATCTCGGCGGTCACGTCCCGCAGCTCGCCCCGGTCGAGCCGGATGCGGCAGGCGGCGGCCGCGTCGGCGACGAGCTGGATCTTGCGGTCGACCAGCCGGGGCAGGGAGCCGCCGATCGCTTTCGGCCAGAAGTACTGGAGCTGGCGCAGGGCCGCCGAGTGGAACGTGCGCGCCTGGACGCCTGCGGCGCCGAGCTGGCGCAGCCGGCCGCGCATCTCTCCGGCGGCGCGGTTGGTGAAGGTGACGGCGAGCACGCTGGAGGGGTGGAGGATGCCGGCGCGCACTCCGTAGGCGATGCGGTGGGTGATCGCCCGGGTCTTGCCCGTGCCCGCGCCCGCCAGGACGCACACCGGGCCGTGCAGGGCCGTGGCCACCTCGCGCTGCTCGGGGTCGAGCCCCTCGAGCACCGCGTCGGCGGAGTCCGGTACCTGCGGGAACAGGGTGGAGTGCGTTGCTGCTGTCACACAGCCATGCTGCCAGGTCGCACGAGACGGCTGTGCCGGTTGTCCACAGGCAGGCACCGATAGTCGTACCAATGCGGCAGGCGTCACGTGCGGCAGGCCACGGGCCCCGGGAATGGTGGACCTTTCACATACGTTCCACGGAGGCGACCAACCGTCCCCGAGCCGTTGAAGGAGCACCAGAGACATGCTGGGCACTGTGACGATGTACAGCACCACGTGGTGCGGCTACTGCCGCCGGCTGAAGAGCCAGATGGACCGCGAGGGCATCGCGTACACCGAGATCAACATCGAGCAGGACCCGGAGTCCGCCGCGTTCGTGGAGAAGGCGAACGGCGGAAACCAGACGGTGCCCACTGTCCTGTTCCCGGACGGCTCCACCCTCACCAACCCGTCGCTGGCTCAGGTGAAGCAGAAGATCGGCGCCTAGTCGCCACGCGGTTGTGCGGGGAAGGCGGTTCCTGAGACGGCTCAGGAACCGCCTTCTCGTGGTTCGTCCCGCGGCACCGGCTTGTCCCAGACCACGACGTAGCGCCACAGCAGCGTGCGACGCCAGACGCAGCCGGGCAGCAGCCGGTGGGCGGTCTGCCGGATCTCCGTCCAGGACGTGTGTACGTCTTCCATGGGCATGCCGACCGGGCCCCGCTTGCCGCCGTGCCGGCGGGTGTACAGCAGGCTCGCGGGTAGGCCGCACGCGCTGATGAGCCAGTCCCGGACCGTCCGGTTGGCGGCCATGCCGACGATCACCAGACGGCCGCCGGGTGCGGTGAGCCGGGCGAGGCGATTGACCGCTTCCTCCAGCGGGGCGTGGTGGACCACCGCGACCGCGCAGACGAAGTCGTACGCGCCCTCGGCCAGGGAACCGTCGGCGAGGTAGTCCGCCTCCAGGTACACGACGTTGCCGGGCGCCTGCGCGTGAGCACGGGCGAGCTCGATCATCTGCGGTGAGCGGTCCACGCCCGTGACGGAGGCCGCCCGTCCCGCGAGTTTGCGGGCGAGCAGGCCGTCGCCGCAGCCGGCGTCCAGGGCTGTGCCGCAGCCGTCCGGTACTGCGGCGAGCACCGCCGGGTGGTGGTGGACGTTGTGGTTCCAGTACGGATCGGTCATGCGGGTGGGCCCCGTCAGGCGGCGCTCCTCATGGGGAGCGGCTTGCCGTACCAAAGCTCGATCAGGCGGGCCGCGATCGAGATGCCGTAGGGCGGGAGAACCTCGCCGGACTCGAAGGCGGCGCGCAGTTCGTCGCGGGAGAACCAGCGGGCCTCGTGGATCTCGTCGCCGTCGACCTCGATCTCGGTGGAGGTGGCACGGGCCAGGAAGCCCAGCATGAGGCTGGACGGGAAGGGCCAGGGCTGGCTGGCGACGTATTCCACCTGGCCGACGGTGATGCCGACCTCCTCGAGGACCTCGCGGCGCACCGACTGCTCGATGGCCTCGCCGGGCTCGACGAAACCGGCGAGCGTCGAGAAGCGGCCCTCGGGCCAGTGGACCTGGCGGCCGAGCAGGAGGCGGTCGTCCTCGTCGGTCACGGCCATGATCACGGCGGGATCCGTGCGCGGGTAGTGCTCAGCGCCGCAGGCCGGGCAGCGGCGGATGTGGCCGGCCGCGGCGATGACGGTGCGCTCGCCGCAGCGGGAGCAGAAACGGTGCGTGCGCTGCCAGTTCTCCAGGCCGACGGCGTGCACCATCAGGCCCACGTCACGGGCCGAGAGCAGCAGGCCCGCCTCGCGCAGGCCCGCCGGGCGCGCGGACTGGTCCATACGCCCGGGCAGGGAGTCCTTCTGGAGGGCGAAGTAGCTGACGCCCTCCTCGTCGTTGCCGAGGAAGTAGCGGTGCGCCTCGGTGAGGGGGGCCTCGAAGGAGGGCGTCATGACGATTTCGGTGCGCCCGTCGGCCGTCTCGTCGATGAGGACCTGGCCGCCGGAGACCACGAAGCAGCGCGTGGTGGGGTGGCTCCACGCCGCCGCGAGCCAGGCCTCGTCGAGCCGGTGGTGCGCGGCCCGGTCGATGCCGCTCGGGGCGGTGAGCGAGATGGGTCGGTCGGCGTTCTGGTCGGTCCAGGTGGTCACGGGTGCTTCCAACTCCCCGGTGGAACGGTCGGGTTCGGCAGGCTGATCAGCGGGACGTACGGCGGGAGGCGACCGCCTCCGGGGGCGTTCGGGACGTACGGGGCGGCCCCTCCAGTGTGCCCCGCACGCGCTGCCGGTCCGGACGGCGCGGAACGCTCAGGGCGCATGACGCCAGTGCTCGGCGAGGTCGCCCCACAGGTACGCCGTGGTCTCGACGCCTTTGAGGAGCAGGTCGAGTTCGACTTTCTCGTTCGGGGCGTGCCAGCCGTCGGACGGGACGGAGATGCCGAGGAACAGCACCGGTGCGTCGAGGACGTCCTGGAGGTCCGCGGCCGGTCCGGAGCCGCCCTCGCGGGTGAAGCGGACGGGTTTCCCGAAGGCCCGGCCCATGGCGCGGGCGACCGACTGGAGGGCCGGGTGGTCCAGCGGCGTCAGGCACGGGCGCGTGGCCCCGCTGAAGGTGATCTCGCAGCGGATCCCGGCGGGCACCTGCTGCTCGGCCCAGGCGCGTACAGCTTTCTCCACGTGGTCCGGGTCCTGGCCCGCGACCAGCCGGAAGGACAGCTTCACCATGGCGGAGGACGGCACGATCGTCTTGCTGCCGGGGCCCTGGTAACCGCCCCCGATGCCGTTGACCTCCGCGGTGGGGCGGGCCCAGACGCGCTCCAGGGTGGTGTACCCGGCCTCTCCCCGGGTGGCGTGCGACTTGGCCGTGCGCAGCCACTGTTCCTCGTCGAAGGGCAGTTCGGCGAAGAGTTCGCGCTCCAGGTCGCTGAGTTCGATGACACCGTCGTAGAAGCCGGGGATCGCCACGCGCGCGTGCTCGTCGTGGAGGGCGGCGACCAGGCGGGCGGCGGCCGTCGCCGGGTTGGGCACCGCGCCGCCGAAGGAGCCGGAGTGGATGTCCTGGTCGGGGCCGTGCAGCCGTATCTCGCACTCGGCGAGGCCGCGCATTCCGGTGCACACCGTGGGGGTGTCCTCGGACCACATGCCGGTGTCGGAGACGATCACCGCGTCGGCGGCCAGCCGCTCGGCGTGCTGCTCGACCAGCGCCCGGAAGTGCGGCGAGCCGGACTCCTCCTCGCCCTCGATCAGCAGCTTCAGGTGCACGGCCGGAGTGGTGCGGCCGGTGGCGGCGAGGTGGGCGCGGACGCCGAGGGTGTGGAAGAAGACCTGGCCCTTGTCGTCGGCCGCCCCGCGCGCGTAGAGGCGGTTTCCCCGGATCTCCGGCTCGAAGGGCTCGCTGTCCCAGCCGTCCTCCCGGGCGGCGGGCTGTACGTCGTGGTGGCCGTAGACCAGCACCGTCGGGGCCTGCGGGTCGTCGGAGGGCCACTCGGCGAAGACGGCGGGCGCGCCCGGGGTCTGCCAGACCTCGGCCGTCGGGAACCCGGTCTCCTTCAGCTGGGCGGCGAGCCAGTCGGCGCTGCGTCGTACGTCGGGCGCGTGGTCCGGCTGGGCCGACACCGACGGGATGCGCAGCCACTCGGCGAGGTCGTCGAGGAAGGCGGCGCGGTGCTGCTCTATGTACGTACGGACGGCGCTGTCCGGGGTCTGGCTCATGGTCACGAGCCTATCGGCCCGCACTGACGTCCTCGGAGTGCGGTTCCTCACCGGCCGGCTCCTCCAGGAGAAGCCGTTCCAGGGCGGCACGGTCCGGTAGCGCGTCCGGGCGTTCGACCTCGCCGCTGCGCACGTACAGGAACGCGGCCGTGACCGACTCCGGGGGCACGCCCTGCTGCTCCGCCCAGGCCAGGCGGTAGACGGCGAGCTGGAGCGGGTCCGCGGTGCGGGAGCGGTTGGTCTTCCAGTCGACGATCTCGTACGTCGCCTCCGCCCCGTCGCCCTCCTTGTAGACGGCGTCGATGCGGCCCCGGACGACGCGGCCGGCGATCGCGAGCTGGAAGGGGGCCTCCACGCGGTAGGGCGTGCGGTGCGCGTACTCGGTGCGTTCGAAGGCGGTCTTGAGGGCCTCCAGGTCCCGTTCGTCGGCGATCTCGGCTTCGCTGCCGGGAAGTTCCTCGGGCTCCAGCATGGGCAGCGTCAGTTCCTCGAAGCGGGCCTCGACCCAGGCGTGGAAGCGGGTACCGCGGCGTGCGGCGGGCTGGGGCGGGCGGGGCATGGGGCGGGCCAGTTCCTGCGCGAAACCGTCCGGGTCGGCGGCCAGGCGCAGCAGCTGGGACGCCGTGAGCGACGCCGGAAGGCGGACTTCCGTGACGCTGTCGCGGGCGCGCAGGAGCTCGCCGGTGAGGGCGTCGAGGTCGCGGTCCCAGGAGGCGATGGTGCGGGCCTCCTCGGGGGTGAGGTGCGGTTGCTCGGGGACCCTGGGGTGGGGGCGGGCGTGCGGGGGTTCCGGTGGGGCCGCCTGGTGGGGGACCCGGGGGCGGTCCGCCGGCCGTGCGTCCCGGCCGGCCGGCTCTTCCGGGAGTGGGGCTTCCGCGGGGTCGTCGTAGTCGGCGGCGGGGGCGTTCCCGAAGGCCTCGTTCTCAAAGGGGTCGTCCTCGAAGGGCGACTCCTCGAAGAGTTCGTCCTCGAAAGGGTCCGGTTCGTCATACGGAGGCTCGTACGCGGTTTCGTACGGGGCGTCCTCGTCCTCCGGTGGCGCCGGCCACTCCGGGTCGTCGAACCTGTCCGGGTCGTGCACGGCGGCGGGGCGCCCGCCCTGCTGGGACGCGATGTCCTCC
The DNA here is from genome assembly GCF_040612515.1 of Streptomyces sp. NPDC006372. Taxonomy (NCBI): domain Bacteria; kingdom Bacillati; phylum Actinomycetota; class Actinomycetes; order Kitasatosporales; family Streptomycetaceae; genus Streptomyces; species Streptomyces sp. NPDC006372. Next base: position 91,570 of record NZ_JBEXQJ010000032.1, read on the forward strand.
AGGTGGGCCAGGACGGTCTCGGCCGCCGCGCGGCGACGGGCCAGGGCCGCCTCGTCCAGGGGCAGGGGCCACACCTGGTCGGCGGTGGCCTGGTGCAGGGCCGGGTTCTCCTCGTCCTCGGCGGGTTCGTCCGCCCAGGCCTCGATCTCGCCGTACCCGGCCGCGCAGTGGTCGTGCAGCGCCTGGAGGAACGCCGACGGGCCGCGGCGTTTCTTCTGGGTGGGTCCCCACCAGTGGCCGGAGCCGAGGAGCAGGGAGCGGGGGCGGGTGAAGGTGACGTAGCCGAGGCGCAGTTCCTCGGTGTGCTGGTGGTCCTTCATCGCCTCGTGGAAGTCCTTCAGGCCCCTGGGGTCCCAGGACGCGACGTCGGGCAGTGTGTCGGCGTCGCCACGCAGTCCGTGCGGAAGGACCTTGCCCTGGGAGGTCCACTTCTCGCGGCCCTGGCTGCTGGGGAAGGTGCCGGTGACCAGGCCGGGGACGACCACGACGTCCCACTCAAGCCCCTTGGACTTGTGGGCCGTGAGCACCTTGACGGTGTTCTCGCCGCCCGGCAGGGCGTTGTCGAGGCCCTTCTCGTACTGGGCGGCGGTGCGCAGGAAGCCGAGGAAGGCGAGCAGGGTGGCCTCGTTGTCGCCGGCGGCGAAGGAGGCGGCGACGTCGAGGAAGTTGGACAGGGTCTCGCGGCGGCGGGCGGCCAGGGCGTGCGGGGACGCCGACAGCTCCACCTCCAGGCCGGTGACGGAGAGGACGCGGTGCAGGACGTCCATCAGAGGGTCGGCCAGGGAGCGGCGCAGTTCGCGCAGTTCGGTGGCGAGGCGGGCGAAGCGCACGCGCGCGTCGGGCGAGAAGGGCAGACCGTCGTCGTCCCCGTGGCCGTCCAGCGGCGTCTCCAGGAACGTGTCGAGGGCGTCCGCGAGCGAGATCACCTCGGCCGGGTCGACGCCCTCGACGGCCTCGGCGAGCCGGTGGTCCGGGTCGTCCTCGCCCGCCACGCGCGCGTGGGCCACGAGGAGCCGGGCCCGCCGCCCCAGCAGGGCGAGGTCGCGCGGGCCGATGCGCCAGCGCGGGCCGGTCAGCAGGCGCACCAGGGCGGCGTTGGCGCCGGGGTCCTGGAGGACCTCGCAGACGGCGACGAGGTCGGCGATCTCCGGGAGGTGCAGCAGTCCGGACAGGCCGACGACCTCGACCGGGATGTCCCGAGCCACCAGCGCGCCCTGGATCTCGGCGAAGTCGGTCGCCGTGCGGCACAGGACGGCGATCTCGCCGGGCGCCGTCCCGGTCCGGACGAGGTGGGCCACGGAGTCGGCGGCCCAGTCGATCTCCTCGGCGTGGGTGCGCAGCAGGGCGCAGCGCACGATGCCGTCGCGTTCGGCGCCGGGGGCCGGGCGGAGGGCCTCCACTCCCGCGTGGAGGGCGCGCAGGGGCTCCGCGAGTCCGTTGGCGAGGTCGAGGAGGCGGCCGCCGCTGCGCCGGTTCTCGCTGAGCGCCTGGCGGGTCGCGGGGCGGCCGTCGGCGTGGGCGAAGTGCTCGGGGAAGTCGTCGAGGTTGGCGACGGAGGCGCCGCGCCAGCCGTAGATCGCCTGGCACGGGTCACCGACGGCGGTGACCGGGTGGCCGGTGCCGTCGCCGAAGAGGCCTGCCAGAAGGACGCGCTGGGCGACCGACGTGTCCTGGTACTCGTCGAGCAGGACCACCCGGAACTCGTCGCGCAGGACGCGGCCCACCTCGGGGAGCCGGGCGAGCTGGGCCGACAGGGCGATCTGGTCGCCGAAGTCGATCAGGTCCCGTTCGCGCTTTGCGGCCCGGTAGCGGGTCACCAGCTCGGCCAGTGCGCGGCGGGCGGCGGCCGCCTCGGGGACCTTGCGCAGGTCGGCGTTGGTGAGCTTGGCGCCGCGCAGGGTGAGCAGCAGTTCGGCGTCGTACGCGCGCAGCGCCTCCGGGCGGACGAGGTGCTCGGCGAGTTCGGCGTCGAGGGCGAGGAGGTCGCCGACGAGGTCCGGGAAGGAGCGGGTCAGGGCCGGGTAGGGCCCGGGTGCCTCGCGCAGGACGCGTGCGGCGAGCTGGAAGCGGGTCGCGTCGGCGAGCAGCCGGGACGTGGGCTCCAGACCGATGCGCAGGCCGTGGTCGGTGAGCAGGCGGCCCGCGAAGGCGTGGTACGTGGAGATCACCGGCTCGCCCGGCGGGTTGTCCGGGTCGATGGCGTCCGGGTCGGTCACGCCGGCCTTCACCAGTGCCTTGCGGACGCGTTCGGCGAGTTCGGCGGCGGCCTTGTTGGTGAAGGTGAGGCCGAGCACCTGCTCGGGGGCGACCTGACCGGTGCCGACCAGCCACACCACGCGTGCCGCCATCACCGTCGTCTTGCCCGAGCCGGCACCGGCGACGATCACCTGCGGGGCGGGCGGCGCGGTGATGCAGGCCGTCTGCTCCGGGGTGAACGGGATACCGAGGAGTTCCTTGAGTTGTTCGGGATCGGCGATACGGGCTGGCACGTGAGAGAGGCTAGCGGCGGCCACTGACAGTGGTGGCCGGATCGGCTTCCGGGACAGAGGAAGCGCAGGTCACCACGGGTGGTGCGATACCTCACTCGACACCTCACTCGACGACATGACGGCCCTCCTGCCGTGCGCTGCACGAGGCCCGGAAGGCGCAGTGCGTGCAGTGCTGCCCGGCGGTCGGCGTGAACCGCTCGTCGAGGACCTTGCCGGCGGCGGTGGCGAGCAGGTCGCCGACCCACTCCCCCTCCAGCGGCTCCTGGGCCTGCACCTTGGGGAGGGTCTCGCCGCCGTCGCGCTTGGCCGCGCCCTGCCGGAGGTGGACGAGTTCGGCGCCTCCGGGTTCGGGGCGCACCCCGTCGAAGGCGTCGTCGACGGCGCCCTCGCGGACGGCCAGCTGGTAGACGGCGAGCTGTGGATGCCGCTCCACCTCCTTGCCGGTGGGCGCCTGCTTGCCGGTCTTGAAGTCGACCACGTAGGCGCGGCCGTCGCCGTCCGCCTCGACCCGGTCCATCTGGCCGCGGATGCGCACCTGGTAGTCGCCCGCGTCGAGGGTGACGTCGAAGTCGTGCTCGCTGGCGACCGGGGTGCGGCCGGTGCGGTCCATGACGTGCCACCGCAGGAACCGTTCGAGCGCCACGCGCGCGTTGTCCTTCTCCTGGTCCGACTTCCACGGCGCGTCGAAGGCCAGGGCGTTCCACACCGAGTCGAGGCGTTCCATGAGGACGGAGAGGTCGGCCGGGGTGTGCCCGGAGGCGACCTCGTCGGCGAGGACGTGCACGACGTTGCCGAAGCCCTGGGCGGCGGTCGCGGGCGCGTCGGCCTTCACCTCGCGGCCCAGGAACCACTGGAGGGCGCAGGTGTTGGCGAGCTGGTCGAGGGCGCTGCCGGAGAGCACGACGGGCTGGTCGCGGTCGCGCAGCGGCACCTTGGACTCGGTCGGCTCGAACATGCCCCACCAGCGGTAGGGGTGCGCGGACGGCACCAGGGGGCGGCCGTCCTCGTCGGCGAGGGCGGCGAGCCGGGCGAGGCGGCGGGCGGCGGCCTCCCGGAGGGCGCCGGAGACGCGCGGGTCGACCGTGGTGGCGCGCAGTTCGGCGACGAGCGCCGCGACGGACAGCGGGCGGCGGGGGCGTCCCGTGACGTCCCCGGGTTCGACGCCGAGCTCGGTCAGGAAGCGGGAAGGCTGGTCGCCGTCGTCCGCGGGGGCCTTGACCGCGGTGACGACGAGACGTTCACGCGCGCGTGTGGCGGCCACGTAGAACAGGCGGCGCTCCTCGGCGAGCAGCGCGCCCGGGGTGAGGGGTTCGGCGAGTCCGTCGCGGCCGATGCGGTCGGCCTCCAGGAGGGAGCCGCGGCGGCGCAGGTCCGGCCAGAGACCCTCCTGGACGCCCGCGACGACCACCAGGCGCCATTCCAGGCCCTTGGAGCGGTGTGCGGTCATCAGGCGGACGGCGTCGGGGCGTACGGCACGCCGGGTGAGGGTGTCGGCGGCGATGTCCTCGGCCTCGATCTCCTCGAGGAAGTTGAGGGTGCCCCGGCCGCCGGTGCGCTCCTCGGCCCGGGCCGCGGTCGCGAACAGCGCGCAGACGGCGTCCAGGTCGCGGTCCGCGTTGCGCCCGGCCGCGCCGCTCCGCCGGGCGGCCCGCTCCAGCCGCGCGGGCCACGGTGTGCCCTCCCACAAGTCCCACAGCGCCTCCTCGGCCGTACCGCCGCCGGCCAGCCGCTCACGGGCCTTGCGCAGCAACGCGCCGAGGCGCTGGGCGCCGCGCGCGTAGGTGGGGTCGTGCACGGCGAGGCGCTCCGGCTCGGCGAGTGCCCGGGCGAGCAGTACGTCGGAGGGCGGCGGCAGCGCGTTGCCCGCGGCCCGCTCCTCGTCCCGCAGGGCCCTGCCGAGACGGCGCAGGTCGGCGGCGTCCATGCCGGCGAGCGGTGAGGTGAGCAGGGTGAGGGCGGTCTCGGTGCCGAGCCAGGAGGCCGGCTCGGACTCCCCGGGAGCCGCCGCGCCCTCGGCCCCCGAGGCCTCGGCCGTCGCCACCGCCCGCAACGCCGTCAGCAGCGGTGCCACCGCGGGTTCGTGGCGCAACGGTACGTCGTCGCCGTCCACCTCCACGGGGACGCCGGCCGCCGTGAGGGCGCGGCGGACCGCCGGGACGGTGCGGGAACCGGCGCGTACCAGGACGGCCATCTCGCTCCACGGGACGCCGTCCTCCAGGTGGGCCCTGCGGAGGATGTCGGCGATGTTGTCCAGTTCCGTGCCGGACGTGGGGTACGTGTACGCCTCGACCCGGCCGCCGTCCCGGACGGGCACGAGTTCGCGGTGGGCGCGCACCTTCTCGGCGGGCAGCCGGGTCAGCGGCATGCGCTGGGTCAGCAGGCGGGTGGCGGCCAGCAGGGCGGCGCCGGAGCGGCGGGACGTGCGCAGCACGGCGACGGGGGCGGGGCGGCCGTCCGCGCGCGGGAAGGCGTGCGGGAAGTCGAGGATGCCGTTCACGTCCGCCCCGCGGAACGTGTAGATCGACTGGTCGGGGTCGCCGAAGGCGACTAGGGTGCGGCCCCCGCCGGCCAGGGCGTGCAGGAGCCGTACCTGAGCGGGATCGGTGTCCTGGTACTCGTCGACGTAGACGGCGTCGTACCGGGCGGCGAGCCAGGCGGCGACCTCGGGCCGGCGGGCCAGGAGCACCGCGCGGTGGACGAGTTCCGCGTAGTCGAGGACGCCCTGGAGGTCGAGCACGTCGAGGTACTCGGCGAGGAAGGCGGCGGCGGCGCGCCAGTCGGGGCGTCCCGTGCGGCGGGCGAAGGCGTCCAGGGCGTCGGGGCCCAGGCCGAGTTCACGGGTGCGGGCGAGGACCGCGCGGACCTCGTCGGCGAATCCGCGCGTGGTCAGGCAGGCGCGCAGTTCGTCCGGCCAGCGCACGTTCGCCGCCCCGAGCCGTTCCAGGTCGACCTGGCCGGCGAGCAGCTCCCGCACCGAGACGTCCTGCTCGGGGCCGGACAGCAGCCGCATCGGTTCCACGAACAGGTCGCTGTCCTGGTGGGCGCGGACCAGGGCGTAGCAGAACGAGTGGAAGGTGGTCGCCTGGGGAGCGCGGGCCGCCCCGGTCCGCAGGGCCATGCGGTCGCGGAGCTCGACGGCCGCCCTGCGGCTGAAGGTGAGGACCAGGACGCGCTCGGGGTCCCCGCCGCGGGCGATGCGCTCGGTCACCGACTCGACGAGCGTGGTGGTCTTTCCGGTGCCCGGACCCGCGAGGACGAGCAGCGGTCCGGTGGTGTGGTCAACCACGGAGCGCTGCGCGGCGTCCAAAAGAGGGGGATCCACTCGGGCAGGAGGGGTACGTACCAGTCGGTAAGCGCCACGGTTCCCCCGCCGCACCCGGGGGTGCGACAGGCCGCTGGTGGAGGAAGAGGAGCTCACGTGGTTCGCCGGTCCTGGTGGAAGTGCTGGTTGGCGGGCCACCGCGCGTTGCGGGCGGTGACCGCGGGGTGACGGGGACGCGTGCGGCCGACGCTACGCCGGCGGATGAGGCGGAAGCAGGGCTTCCCCTTCTTCCCGCCAGTCACTCGCGGCCCTCATGGCACTCGCGCCCCTCGTCTCACGAACGTACGTCATGTCGCTCCTGTGCCCCGATTCCCCCGTCCGGATCACGGGTCACACGAGGGGGCGTGCGATGCCGGAAGCTGTCAGGTGTGACCCTCCGCGCGTTCGCCGCCGTCCCAGCGCGCCCGTCTCATGTCGAGGCGGGGCAGATGGCCCTCGGCGGCCCGGCTCGCCTGCTTCAGGGGCGTGCCCTCCTCGCGGTAGTGCCCGAGCGCCCGCTGTTCGTGCCCCGGGAGCAGGACGCCGTCCGCGCGGACGACGCGCCACCACGGCACGGCTCCCCCGTACAGGGCCATGACGCGGCCGACCTGGCGTGGGCCGCCCTCCTCGAGCCACTCGGCGACGTCCCCGTAAGTCATGACACGACCCGGCGGGATCAGCTCGGCCACGTCCAGGACCCGCTCGGCGTACGCGGGCAGCGCCTCCGCGGCCTCGTCCTCGTACCGGCCCCCCTCAGGGCTCCGCTCACTCATCCGCCCCATCCTGCCCCACCCCACCGACAACGGGCCGCGCGTGCTCCGGAGCGTTCGCCTCGCCCGGCAGGAGTACGTCGGGCAGACTGTCCGCCCCCGCATGTGCACCCTGATGCCCCCGTGTGTCGGTGCGGCATGCCACCATCGTGCGGGCGGTGACCGGTGATACGAGACCAAGAAGAGACCATGAAGCAGCAGGGTGCGCAGCCGGACGACACGGAGGGCACCTCTGACGCTGCGTCGCGCCCGGACACGCCGGACGACGGCTCGAAGGCGGGCGGGAAGCAGGCCCGGCCGGTCTCCGGGGAACAGCCGGTCTCCGGGGAACCGGACATCGTGCAGATCGACGAGGTGGAGGGCGACGAACCGCTGCTCCCCGCGCGCGTGCACCGCCCGTCCGATCTGATGCGGCTGCTGGTGGGCGTGCTCGCCGTCGCGGTGCTCATCGGGATCGCCGCGTTCGCGCACGGCACCACCTCGGGCCTCGAACAGGACATCAACAAGGGCACCGGGCAGGCACCCGACCTGCTCATCAAGATCGCGGGACTGGCCTCCAGCATCGCGATCCTGCTGGTTCCGGTCGCCTTCGCCATCGAGCGGCTGATCAAACGGGACGGGCTGCGGATCGCCGACGGCGTGCTCGCGGCGGTCCTCGCACACGGCGTGACCCTCGCCACCGACCTGTGGGTGGCCCGCGCCGCCCCCGACTCGATCCAGGAGGCGCTCACCCAGCCCTCCCCCGGCGACGTCCACGCGCTGACCGACCCCGTGCACGGCTATCTGGCGCCGGTCATCGCGTACATGACGGCCGTCGGCATGTCCCGCAGACCCCGCTGGCGCGCCGTGCTGTGGGTCGTGCTGCTCCTCGACGCCTTCTCCATGCTCGTCACCGGGTACACGACACCGTTCTCGATCATCCTGACCGTGCTGATCGGCTGGACCGTGGCCTACGGCACGCTGTACGCGGTCGGCTCGCCCAATGTCCGGCCCACCGGGCAGACGCTGATGGCGGGCCTGCGGACCGTCGGATTCCGCCCGGTCAGCGCGTCCCGCGAGGACACCTCGGACAACCCGGACACCGGCGACCGGGGCCGCCGCTACTTCGTCACGCTCGAGGACGGCCCGCCGCTGGACGTGACGGTCGTCGACCGGGAGCAGCAGGCCCAGGGCTTCTTCTACCGCGCCTGGCGCAACCTGACCCTGCGCGGCTTCGCCACCCGCAGCAGTCTCCAGTCGCTGCGGCAGGCCCTGGAGCAGGAGGCGCTGCTGGCGTACGCGGCCATCGCGGCCGGCGCCAACGCGCCCAAGCTGATCGCCACCTCGGAGCTCGGCCCCGACGCGGTGATGCTCGTCTACGAGCACAGCGGCGGGCGCACCCTCGACTCGCTCCCGGACGAGGAGATCACCGACGACCTGCTGCGCGACACCTGGCACCAGGTGGAGGCGCTCCAGTCCCGGCGTATCGCGCACCGCAGGCTGGTGGGCGACGCGATTCTGGTGGATCGTTCCGGCACGGTGATCCTCACCGACCTGCGCGTCGGCGAGATCGCGGCCGGTGATCTGCTGCTGCGCATGGACGTCTCCCAGCTGCTGGTGACCCTCGGCCTGCGGGTGGGCGCCGAGCGGACGGTCGCCTCGGCGGTGGGGGTGCTCGGGCCCGACGCGGTGGCGGACTGTCTGCCGATGCTCCAGCCCATCGCCCTCAGCCGCTCCACGCGCGCGACGCTGCGCCGACTGGCCCGGGAGCGGGCACAGCGCGAGCGCGAGGCGGTCCTGGAGGCGTCCCGGCAGACCAAACAGGCCCGCCTGGAGGAGGCCTCGGACGATGACACCCCACCGGTCTTGGACAAGGCCGACAAGAAGCACGACAAGAAGGCCGTACGGGCGGAGCAGCGGGCCGAGAAACGGGCCATCGACGAGGCCCTGGAGGAGGCGCGCGAGGAGGACCTGCTCTCGCAGATCCGGCACCAGGTGCTGCTGATCAGGCCGCAGGCTCCGGTCGAACCGGCCCGGCTCGAGCGGGTGCGGCCGCGCACCCTGATCAGTTTCATCGCCGGCGCGATCGGCGCGTACTTCCTGCTGACGCAGCTCACGCACATCGAGTTCGGGCCTCTCATCTCGAACGCCGAGTGGGGCTGGGTCGCCGCGGCCGTGCTGTTCTCGATGGGCAGCTATGTGGCGGCGGCGATGGCACTGCTGGGCTTCGTACCGGAGCGGGTGCCGTTCCTGCGGACCGTGGCGGCGCAGGTCGCCGGGTCGTTCGTGAAGATCGTCGCACCGGCCGCGGTGGGCGGTGTCGCGCTCAACACGCGCTTCCTCCAGCGCGCGGGAGTGCGGCCGGGGCTCGCGGTGGCGAGTGTCGGCGCGTCACAGCTGTTCGGGCTCGGCTGCCACATCCTGATGCTGCTGGCCTTCGGCTATCTGACCGGAACCGAGAAGACCCCGTCGCTGTCGCCGTCCCGGACGGTCATCGCCGGCCTGCTGACGGTGGCGGTGCTCGTGCTCGTGGTCACCTCGGTGCCGTTCCTGCGGAAGTTCGTCGTCACGCGGGTGAGGTCGCTGTTCGCCGGTGTCGTACCGCGCATGCTGGACGTGCTCCAGCGGCCGCAGAAGCTGGTCACCGGCATCGGCGGCATGCTGCTGCTGACCGCCTGCTTCGTGATGTGCCTGGACGCGTCGATCCGCGCGTTCGGCGACGACTCCACCTCGATCAGCATCGCCAGCGTCGCCGTCGTGTTCCTGGCGGGCAACGCGCTGGGATCCGCGGCTCCGACACCGGGTGGCGTGGGCGCGGTCGAGGCGACTCTGACGGTCGGTCTGATCGCCGTCGGACTTCCGAAGGAGGTCGCGGCACCGGCCGTCCTGCTGTTCCGGCTGCTGACCCTGTGGATTCCGGTGCTGCCGGGCTGGCTTGCCTTCAACCATCTGACTCGCAAGCAGGCCCTCTGACAGGGCTTGCCCACGGGCCACCGTGCAGGCCGGAGAGCAGGCCTTTCGGCCACATCAGCCCCTCTTACCTCGTACGGCACGCGTCCCGCGCATCCGGCTCCGTACCGCCGCAGGATGGAACCATGCCACGCCTCCTCCGGCTGCGCGCCGCCGCCCTGACCGCCACCGCCGTGCTGCTGTCCATCGGGCTGGGGGGTTGCGGTGACGACGGCGCCAAGGACGAGGACCTCACCCAGCAGGAGCTGAACTGGAAGGCCTGCCCGGCGCCGGACGAGGCCCAGGGCGGAGGCACCTCGCCCTCTCCGCTGCCGCACGGCGGCGAGTGGCAGTGCGCCACCATGAAGGCGCCCCTCGACTGGAACGACCCCAAGGGCGACACGATCGACCTCGAGCTGATCCGGGTCAGGAGCAGCGGCAAGGGGAGCGAGCGCATCGGCTCGCTGATCTTCAACTTCGGCGGTCCCGGCGGCTCGGGCGTCACCACCCTGCCCTCCTTCGCCGACGGCTACGAGACCCTGCGCACCCGCTACGACCTGGTCAGCTTCGACCCACGCGGAGTGGGCCGCAGCGCCCCCGTGCTCTGCGAGAACGACCAGCAGCTCGACGCGTACTTCCAGCAGGACGCGACCCCCGACACCGCCACCGAACGCACCGACCTCGTCGACGGCACCAAGGACTTCAACGACGCCTGCGAGGAGAACTCCGGGAAGGTGCTGCCGCACGTGCGCACCACCGACGCGGCCCGCGACCTGGACCTGATGCGCCAGGTCCTGGGCGACGACAAGCTGAACTACTTCGGCTTCTCCTACGGCACCGAACTCGGCGGCGTCTACGCCCATCTGTTCCCGAAGCGGGTCGGCCGCGCCGTGTTCGACGCCGTCGTCGATCCCTCGCAGGACCCCGAGCAGGGCTCGCTCGGACAGGCCAGGGGCTTCCAGCTGGCGCTCGACAACTTCGCCGAGGACTGCGTGTCGAAGACCGAGGAGTGCCCCATCGGCGACAGCGCGCAGGACGTGAAGGACCGTATCGCCAAGCTGCTGAAGGACCTCGACCGCCAACCGATCCCGGGCGTCTTCCCACGCGAGCTGACCCAGACCGCGGCGACCAACGGCATCGCACAGGCGCTGTACTCGAAGGACTTCTGGCAGTACCTGACCGACGGCCTGCAGCAGGCGTACGACGGCGACGGCAGCGTCCTGCTGTCGCTGTCGGACTCGATGAACGGGCGCAGTGAGAACGGGGAGTACGACAACTCGACCGCCGCCCACACCGCCATCAGCTGCGCCGACGCCAAACCGCGGTACGACACCGCCTACGTGGAGCAGAAGCTGCCCGAATTCCGGGCCGCGTCCGACACGTTCGGCGACTTCCTGGCCTGGGGCATGATCGGCTGCACCGACTGGGCCGTGGCGGGCGCCGCCGACCATCCGACCGTGAGCGCGCCGGGCTCGGCGCCGATCCTGGTCGTCGGCAACACCGGCGACCCGGCCACCCCGTACGAGGGCGCGCGGAAGATGGTGGACGCGCTGGGCAAGGGTGTCGGTGTCGAGTTGACGTACCGGGGGCAGGGCCACGGCGCCTACGACAGCAAGAACAAGTGCGTACGGAGCGCGGTGGACGGCTATCTGCTGGACGGGAAGGTGCCGCCGTCGGGGACGGTCTGCACCTGAGCACAACCGCTCTCCCAGCAAAGGCGCAGGTCAGAAGGTTATCCACAGGCCGCAACGGCTGACGCCGCATCTGCCTACCATGGCCTGACCGCCATCCGCGGCACGGTGCGGACGGCCTGCGAGGGGGGATGGGCACATGTCGCGTTTTCTACGGTGGACCGCTCTGGCGGTCGCCCCGGCCCTGCTGGCCGCGGGATGCAGCGGTGACGCGTCCGACGACAAGAGCGGTGGCCTCTCCTGGGGCCGCTGCGAGGCCACCTCCGACGCCCCGGCGCCGAGCAGCGACTGGCAGTGCGCGACGCTGAAGGTGCCGCTGGACTGGTCCGAACCGAACGGCGACACGATCGGGCTGGCACTGATCCGCGCCAAGGCCCGCGGCGACGACCGCGCCGGCTCGCTGCTGTTCAACTTCGGCGGCCCCGGCGCCTCGGGCGTGTCCATGATGCCGTCGTACGCCCCGACCGTCTCCAAGCTCCACGAGCGGTACGACCTGGTGAGCTGGGACCCGCGCGGGGTCGGCGCCAGCGAGGGGGTGCGCTGCCGCGGCGACAAGGAGATCCAGGCGGCCGAGTCGGTGGACGTCACCCCGGACACACCCGCCGAGGAGAAGGCGTACTTCGAGGACGCCAAGGACTTCGGGAAGGGCTGTCAGAAGGACGCCGGAAAGCTGATGGCGCACGTCTCGACCGCCGACTCGGCCCGCGACATGGACCGCATCAGGGAGGCCCTCGGCGACGACAGGATGCACTACTTCGGCATCTCCTACGGCACGGAACTGGGCGGCACGTACGCCCACCTGTTCCCGAAGAAGGTGGGCCGGATGACGCTGGACGCGGTCGTCGACCCGGGCGCCGACACCGCCGGGCACGCCCGGAACCAGGCCAGGGGCTTCCAGCGCGCGCTGAACGGCTACCTCGAGTCCACGGGCCAGGACCCTGCGGAGGGCACCCGGAGGATCGCGGATCTGCTGCGGCGGCTCGACACCCGGCCCCTGCCGACCGGCACGCCCGGGCGGAAGCTGACCCAGACGCTCGCGGTCACCGGCATCATCCTGCCGCTGTACAGCAAGGACAGCTGGCCGACGCTGACCAGTGCCCTCGACACGGCGGAGCGGGGGGACGGCTCGGAGCTGCTGGCCCTCGCCGACCGCTACAACGAACGCGACCCGTCGGGGCGGTACGGCACGACGACCCACGCCCAACGGGTCATATCGTGCCTGGACGACAGGCAGCGGCCGACCGCGGCGCAGACGAAGGAGCGGCTGCCGGAGTTCGAGAAGATCTCCCCGGTCTTCGGGAGGTACCTCGGCTGGGACACGGCCGGCTGGTGCCACGACTGGCCGGTGCCCGGGCAGCACGACACCCCGGAGGTGAGCGCCCCCGGGGCGGCACCGGTCCTGGTGGTCGGCAACACGGGCGACCCGGCCACCCCGTACGAGGGTGCCCGGAGGATGGCCGACGAGCTGGGCAAGGGCGTCGGTGTGATGCTCACCTGGCGGGGCGAGGGACACGGCGCCTACGGCAGTGGGAGCGACTGCGTCGACTCCGCGGTGGACGCGTACCTGCTGGACGGGTCGGTACCGAAGGACGGCAAGGTCTGCTCATGACGACGGCGGGGGCTTCGGACACCCGTGGTGCGCGAAGCCCCCGCCGCTCGGAAGGGAATGCCGGATCCGGCTCAGTACACCGGCTTGTCCGGCTCGATCTGGTTGACCCAGCCGATCACGCCGCCGCCGACATGGACCGCGTCCGAGAAGCCCGCGGACTTCAGCACCGCGAGGACTTCCGCACTGCGGACACCCGTCTTGCAGTGCAGGACGATCTTCTTGTCCTGCGGGAGGCTCTCCAGGGCGGTGCCCATGAGGAACTCGTTCTTCGGGATCAGCCGGGCGCCCGGGATGGAGACGATCTCGTACTCGTTCGGCTCACGGACGTCGATGATGTCGATGCTCTCGCCGTCGTCGATCCACTCCTTGAGCTGCTTGGGAGTGATCGTGGAGTCGGCCGCCGCCGCCTGGGCCTCCTCGGAGACGACGCCGCAGAAGGCCTCGTAGTCGATGAGCTCGGTGACGGTCGGGTTCTCGCCGCAGACGGCGCAGTCCGGGTCCTTGCGGACCTTGACCTGGCGGTACTGCATCTCCAGGGCGTCGTAGATCATCAGCCGGCCGACCAGCGGTTCACCGATGCCGGCGAGCAGCTTGATGGCCTCGTTGACCTGGATCGAGCCGATGGACGCGCACAGCACGCCCAGCACGCCGCCCTCGGCGCAGGAGGGGACCATGCCGGGGGGCGGGGGCTCCGGGTAGAGGCACCGGTAGCACGGGCCGTGCTCGGACCAGAAGACGGAGGCCTGGCCGTCGAAGCGGTAGATCGAACCCCAGACGTACGGCTTGTTCAGCAGTACGCAGGCGTCATTGACCAGGTAGCGGGTCGCGAAGTTGTCCGTGCCGTCGACGATCAGGTCGTACTGGCTGAAGATGTCCATCACGTTGTCGGCCTCGAGCCGCTCCTCGTGAAGGATCACGTCCACGTACGGGTTGATGCCCTTGACGCTGTCGCGGGCGGACTCGGCCTTGGGGCGGCCGATGTCGGACTGGCTGTGGATGATCTGGCGCTGCAGGTTCGACTCGTCGACCTCGTCGAACTCCACGATGCCGAGGGTGCCGACACCCGCGGCGGCCAGGTACATCAGCGCCGGCGAGCCCAGGCCGCCGGCGCCCACACAGAGCACCTTGGCGTTCTTCAGCCGCTTCTGCCCGTCCATCCCGACATCGGGGATGATCAGGTGGCGGGAGTACCTGCGGACCTCGTCTACGGTGAGCTCGGAAGCCGGCTCGACCAGGGGTGGCAGCGACACGGGGACTCCGTTGGTCGGTCAATCACTACGGTTGTTCTCCCCGTAACAGTGCCATGTGCTTTTTCATTCCGAGACACCTGTTCCGATCTGCGAGACGATCTCGTCCCAGTAGCCGGGCATGGTCTCCCAGGGGTCGGTGCGGCCGCCGCAGTCCGTGCGATCGGTGAAGTAGATCGTCGCGGCGCCCTGCCAGCGGGAGATCCGCAGCGCCTCCTCCAGATGGGCGCGGGGCACACCGTGGACGAAGTGGCAGAAGCGCTCCGGCGGGTGGTCGGCGGTCCACTCGGCCACCTGCGACCAGCGGTAGTCGCTCCACGGGCCGGAGAAGGTGACCAGCTGGTCGGCGAGCTCGGCGTAGCCCGGATGCGGGTGGATGCCGTGGCCGAGGACGATGTGGGCACCGTCACGGATCACCCGGAGGGTGGCGACCGTGCGGCGCACCTCGGGCAGCCCGACGTGGTCGGCCGGGCAGCGGTCCAGGAGGAAGCCGTCGACCTTGTACCAGTCGACGTAGCGGTGGGCGTCCCCGATCAGTTCGCCGAAGGTGCGGGTGCCGTACCGGGTACTGAGATGGCCGAGGACCCGGACGCCCGCGTTGCGCAGACGGCCGGCCGCCTCCAGGCAGTGCGGGTCGGGGCGGGCGCCGGGACCGTCGCCCACGTTGAGGACGACCCAGTGCAGCGGGGTGCCGGGCCGGGTGAGTTCGCCCCACTCGGTGCGGGCGAGCAGGGGATGCGCGTAGCCGGGGACGCCGACGCCGGACCTGAGCTCCGTACCGGAGGTGCGTGGCGGTCTGCTGGTCAGATGCGGCATGCGGCCTCCATCCAGATGTCGGCGAGGGACTCCTCGAGACCGATCCGGGGGCGCCAGCCGAGCCGGTCACGCGCGGTGCGCACGTCGGCCTGCTGCCAGCTGCCGCAGCCGTCCGGGTACGGGAAGGAGACAGGGGGCGCGTGGTCCGCGTCGG
This sequence comes from Streptomyces sp. NPDC006372, assembly GCF_040612515.1. Lineage (NCBI taxonomy): Bacteria > Bacillati > Actinomycetota > Actinomycetes > Kitasatosporales > Streptomycetaceae > Streptomyces > Streptomyces sp. NPDC006372. The sequence continues at coordinate 106,575 of NZ_JBEXQJ010000032.1, forward strand.
AGGAGCGGGGGTGGCCGATGACCGGGCGCAGGGCGCCGGGAGGACTGTCGAGTTCGTGGAGGGCACCGCCGTATCCGGCGACGCGGGCGAGGACCGCGGCGGCGTCACGGAGGCGTACGGCACGGCCGGAGCCGATGTTGATGACGCCCTGGGCGGCGGAGAGCGAGGCGGCGTGCACGGCTCGGGCCACGTCGCGGACGTCGACGAAGTCGCGCTGTGCGCCGAGCCCGCCGAGTTTCAGTTCGCCGTCGCCGGACTGCATGGCGCGGCGCATGGCCTCGGCGAGCCGGCCCAGCGGGGAGCCGGCGGGGGTGCCGGGTCCGGCCGGTGAGAAGACGCGCAGCACGACGGCGTCCAGACCGGAGCCGAGGACGAGTTCGGTGGCGGCGAGTTTGCTGACGCCGTACGGCCCGCCGGGCCGGGGCACGGCGTCCTCCGCCGTGGAGGAGCCGGGCTGGCTGGGGCCGTACTCCGCGCTGCACCCGATCTGCACCAGCCGGGCTCCGCAGCCACTGCGGCGCAGCGCCTCGCAGACGGTGGCCACGGCGACGGTGTTGTGGCGGGTGAGCTCGCGGGCACCGCCCCGGGTGGCACCGGCGCAGTTGACGACGACTCCCGGGTGGACCGCGTCGAGGAAGCGGGTGAGGGCGCCCGGGCTGCCGGAGGCGAGGTCGAAGCGGACGTCGGCGTCGTCGCCGCGTCCGAGGGCGGTGAGCTGTACGGCCGGGTCGGCGAGCAGGCGGTCGGCGACGAAGCGTCCGATGTAGCCGTTGGCTCCGATCAGCAGGACTCTCATCGCGCGGCTCCCGGGGCGGCCGCGGCTCCTGGGTGGGTGGTCATGTCGGTTCTCCTTGGAGGGGACGGGAGGGGACGGGCCTGACAGGGCGGTGAGGGCGGTGCGGGTGCCGGCGGCTCGGGCGAGTGCGGGCGGCCCCGGCTCCTCTCCCGCGAGTCGCGGTCACCGCGCCTGCTGCGGGGGTGCGTGGGCCGAGGCCCTGGTCAGCTTGCGGGTGGCGTGGATCAGGAGGGCCAGGGCGGCCGCTCCGCAGGCGACGGTGGGGACGCTGCCGGCTCCCCAGGTGGTGACGAGGGTTTCGGCGGGAGTGGCCAGGAAGCCGCAGCCGGGCAGACGGGAGGCGAAGACCGTGGCGAGGGCGGCCGCCTGGAGGGTGGCCGTCGCCGTGAGGATCACGGCCGGGGCGTAGGTGAAGCCGTGGGTGGTGAGGAGGCGGGCCAGGAAGAGGAGGGCGCCGAGGGTGAGGACCTCCGCGTAGGCCGCGGGTTCGTCGAGGACCGCGGTGCAGAGGGTGAGCAGGGCCGCCAGGGCGCACAGGAACAGGACGAAGGTGCCGAGCAGCAGCGGTCGTACGGCGGCGGCGAAGTCCTCCAGGCCGCGGCTCGCCCCGAGCTTGCGGCGGGCGCGAGCGGTGAAGAGGTGGGCTGCCCAGGCCGCGGGCGCGCAGGCCAGGGTGAGGGCCAGGACGGGGGCGGCGGTGAGCGGCCAGGGGCCGTCGGCCGTGCCGGTGGGCAGGCCGTCGGGGCCTCCGGCGATGGCATCGCGGAGCAGGCCGTCGCCCAGGAGGGAGTAGACGAGCAGCCACCAGACCCATGTGGCGGTCCGGCGGGGGTTGGTGCGGTCGGTCGGGCTCAGCGGACCCCGGCGCGAGGCGGCGCGGAGGGCCAGGGCCACGGCGAGCGCTCCGGCGGCGGCCGCGAAGAGGCGGGACCGGCCGTGGGTGACGTGTGTGGCGGTCACGGCGGCGGCGCACAGCGTTCCGGGCAGGAGCGTCAGGAGGACCCAGCCGGCGCGTACCCGTGGGGCGTCGGGCGTGGCGGGCGGCGGGCCGTCCCCGTCCCGGGACACCCGCGCGAACATCTCCTCGGCCAGGGAGAAGACGTCCCGGTGGCGGAAGCGGGCGGCGGTCCGGTCGGTGAGACCGTGCGCTTCCAGGCCGGCCGCGATCTCGAGGGGGTCCACCGCACGTTCGCACAGCTCGCGGTGGCGGTGCATCAGCGCCTTGACGGGGTCGGCGGCACCACGTCGCGTGGCGGACGGTGTGCGGTCGGCGGGCTTCTCCGCAGCGGCCGGGTCTGTGGACTCGGGGCTCGGCGCCGACTCCCGGCCGGGGTCCCACGCGCCGGGGCGGTCCAGTTCGTCCAGGTCGTTCATCGTGCTCCCTCCGGGGCCGGAACCGGGCCGGTTCCTCGTGCGGGCCGGCCCGTCGCCCAGCCGGGGGTGGTGCGAGCGGGGTGTGGGGGTGTCGCGGCGGACCAGCGGACGGGGACGTGGGACTCGGCGGGATGGGCGAAGGGAAGCGGCTCCCCCGCCTCGTCGAGCACGACACGCCGGACGGGGGTACGCGAGACGATCTCGAGGTAGATGCCGTGAAATGCCTCGATGTTCTGCTCGACCGTGAACAGTTCGAGGGCCCGGGCGCGGGCGGCGGCGCCCAGGCGCGCACGGCGCTCGGGGTCGCGCAGCAACGCCACGCACGCCTCGGCGAGTGCCCGGGGATTGCGCGGCGGTACGACGAGGCCCGTGCCGCCGATGACCTCGACGACCGCGCCGACGTCGGTCGACACCGTCGCGCGCCCGCAGAGCATGGCCTCGACGAGGCCGATCGGGAAGCCCTCGACGACGCTGGACAGAACGGTCACCGCGCCCGAGGCGTAGGCGTCGGAGCGGGCCGGGAGCTCCGGTCCGCCGATCTCCTCGAAGGACACCGGGTTGTCGCCGGCGGCGTGCGGGCCGTCGGCCTCGTCGGGGAAGAGCTGGGCGGCCAGGGTCCGGCAGTGGCCGAGGTAGGCCGCACCCTCGGGGCCGGTGGGCGCTCCGACGATGCGCAGGCGCGTCGCCGGCTCCTGCTTGCGGATCTCCGCGAAGGCGTGCAGCAGCGAGACCAGGTCCTTGGCGGGCTCGACGCGCCCGACCCAGACGAGCGTGCCCGGGTCGGCGCACTCCGGGGACTCGCCGACGTCCGCGAAGGGCCGGGCGTCCATGCCGGGGTAGACGGTGCGGAGCTTCTCGCGGTCGGCGCCGCAGCGCTCCTGCCAGCGGCGGGCGTGCGTGTTGCCGGCCGTGACGAGGACGGCGCGAGCGTAGGCCTCGGCCGCGAGTCTGTTGTGGAAGGCCGCCAGCAGGGACCGTACGGCGGGTGGGGAGTCCGGGGCGGTGAGGTAGTGGGTGCGCAGGCGCACGCCGTACTCGGTCACCAGCAGGGGCACACCGGTGAAGTGGCGGGCGAGCAGGCCCGGCAGGGCGGCGGTGCCGCCGGACGCGGCGTGACAGAGGTCGACCGTGCCCAGCCCGTCGTCCTCGTACCAGTCGAGGGAGAGGGGGCGCAGGGCGCCTTCCAGCCGGGTGGCCACGGTGAGCAGGTCCGGTACCCGGGCCTCGCGTGCCGCGCGGTGGGCGCCGGGCGCACGACAGGCGCGTTCCAGCGCGCGGACGGCGGTCTCGGAGCGGAGCGCTCCGGACAGTCCGCCCTCCTCGCGGGCGAGTTCGGCGAGCCCGTACAGAGCGTTGGCGAAACGGTCCGCCTCAGGGGTCGGCGCCCCCCGGGAAGGTCCCTGAGCGGCCGCTGCAACACTCCCGGACCCCCCGCACAGCACGGTTGCCAGTTCGCCGAAGCAGTCGGTGAACCGCCGGCGGGCGCGGCGGCCGAGGACCACTCCGTCGTCCTCGGCCATCCACAGCGGCGCGGTGCGCACCCTGCGGACATGCGGGGGCAACGGGATCCAGCCCTCGTCCTCCTGGTGTTCGCTGCGGCTGAGCGCGTAGACGTCGAACTCGTGCTGTCCGAGCCCGCGCACCAGCCGGTCGCACCAGAGTCTGGCGTCACCGCTCACGTACGGATAGCCACCCTCGGTCAGCAGTCCGATGCGCACGAGTGCACCCCCGATCTCCCGTATGGGGAGCCGCCGTTGTCCGGCGGCTCGCAGCGGGAAGAACGTATGCGGACAAGGCGGTGGTGGGGGGGGCGGGGGTGGGGGGGCGGCACCACACCGTGG
>NZ_JBEXQJ010000033.1:0-108167 GCF_040612515.1 Streptomyces sp. NPDC006372
GCGGCTGAACATGCCGTCGGCCCGGCATTTCGTGGCGAGCTTCGACCGGCCCAACATCCAGTACCGGATCGTGCCGAAGGCGGACCCGAAGATCGGGCGGCCACCCGCCCGGGACCGTTCGGCCGGTTCGGGTCGCCCGCCGCGCGAACCACCCCCAGGACGCTGTACGTCCACCCGGGCGGCGCCGGGGACTTCACCACCGTCCGGGACGCCGTGGCCGCGGCTGGGGGCGCCTCCCAGGCGTTCAGCACTGGGGGAAGCACGGGATACACGCTGGTCATCGCGCCGGGCGTCTACCGGCAGACCGTCGCCGTCGATCCGAGCCGTACCGAGATGACGTGGATCGGGGCTAGCGAGGACCCACGGGACGTGGTGATCGTGTACGACAACGCGGCCGGGACGCCCAAGCCCGGCGGCGGCACCTACGGCACCACCGGGTCCGCCACCACCACTGTGCAGGCCGACGGGTTCACCGCCCGCTGGATCACCTTCGCCAACGACTGGCTGCGCGCCGACCACCCCGGGATCACCGGCACCCAGGCCGTCGCCCTCAAGGTCCAGGGCGACCGTTCCGCCTTCCACCACTGCCGGTTCCTCGGCCACCAGGACACCCTGTACGCCGACTCCATGGCGCTCGGCACCTTCGCCCGCCAGTACTTCGCCCACTGCTACGCCGAGGGCGACGTCGACTTCGTGTTCGGACGGGCCACGGCCGTCTTCGAGCACTGCCGCTTCCGGACCCTGAACCGGACCGACCTGTCAGGCGCGCCCTACGGGTTCGTCTTCGCCCCTTCCACGGCCGGCGCCAATCCGCTGGGCTACCTGGTGACCAGGAGCCGCGTCGGCAGCCAGGCTCCCGACGGCTTCTACAAGCTGGCCCGCCCCTGGGTGCCCAGCTCCGACACCACCGCCCGGCCCATGCTCACCGTCCGGGACACCTGGCTCGGCCAGGGCATCGATCCGGTGGCTCCCTACACCAACATGTCGGACACCTACCCCTGGCAGTCGATGCGGTTCGCCGAGTACCGCAACACCGGACCGGGCGCGAGGATCACCGTCCCGGAGAACCGGCCCCAACTCACCTCCCGGCAGGCCCGGTCCGCGACCCGCACCGCGTACCTCGGCGACTGGGAGCCGTGGAAGGAGGCGTGCTGAATGCACCGGCGTACCCTGCTCACCGGATTCGCCGGCGGCCTGGTCGCCGCCGGAACCGCGCCCGCCTTCGCCTCGGCCGGCCGCCGCATCCTGCGCGTCCGGCCGGGTGACTCCGTCCAGGCCGCCGTGGACGCCGTGGACGGGCCGGGCTGGACCGTCGTCGTGCACCCGGGGACGTACCGCGAGGTCGTCAGCGTCCCGGCGGGGAAGGCCGGGCTGACCCTCAGGGGTGCCACCCGCGACCCGCGTGACGTCGTGATCGTGTACGACAATGCGGGCGGCACGCCCCGGCCGGACGGTTCCGGTACCTACGGCACCGCCGGTTCCGCCACCTTCACCTCGGCGGCACCCGGCCTGACCGTCCGCGACCTGACCCTGGCCAACGACTGGCTGCGCGCCGACCACCCCGAGATCACCGGCACCCAGGCCGTCGCGGCGTACACCTACGGAGACCGCACCCGCTTCGAGAACGTCCGGCTCCTCGCCCACCAGGACACCCTCTTCGTCGACACGAGCGCCCTCGGCGCCTTCGACCGGCAGTACTTCCGGAACTGCTACGTCGAGGGCGACGTCGACTTCGTCTTCGGACGGGCCACGGCCGTGTTCGAGCGGTGCCACTTCCGCACCCTGGCACGGGACGTGGACTTCACACCCAAGGGCATGGTCTTCGCGCCCTCCACGGCCCGCGCGAACCCCTACGGCATCCTCGCCGTGTGCTGCCGCATCACCTCCGGCGCCGAGGACGCGGCGTACAAGCTGGCCCGGCCGTGGGTACCGTCGTACGAGACCACGGCGTGGCCGTCGCTGGTCGTGCGGGAGACCCGGATCGGGCCGGGCATCGACGCGATGACCCCGTACACGAACATGCGCGAGGCCTACCCCTGGCAGTCGATGCGGTTCGCCGAGTACCGCAACACGGGTCCGGGGGCCGTCGTCTCCGTGCCGGAGAACCGGCCCCTGCTGACCCGGGGGCAGGCCGCCTCGCACACCAAGGAGACGTACCTCGGCGACTGGCGGCCCGGTGCGTAGGGCCGCGGCGCTCCTCCTCGGCGTGTGCCTGCTCTGGCCGGCTCCCGCGGCCTCAGCCGCCGAACGCGGCCCCGTCGGCTGGGCCTCGACCGGCTCCGGCACCACCGGCGGGGCGGGCGGCAGGACCTGGACGGTGGACAGCCGCGCCGAGCTCGAGGAGGCCCTGGCGAACGACGGCGACCCGACCGCGCCCAAGGTGATCCGGGTCGTCGGCGACATCGACGGCCATGAGGCCGACGACGGTTCCCTGCTCGGCGAGCAGGACTACGCGCCCGGCTACGACCTCCGCAGGTACATGTCCTGCTTCGGCGAGGACGGCGCCGCCTGGTCCGACACCCGCTTCGACTACTGCAAGCAGCAGCGACAGCTCCGCCAGACCGGCTCGAACAAGGAGAAGGCGCAGATCCAGCTCACCGTGCCCAGCAACACCACGCTCGTCGGCGTGGGGCGCGACGCGCGGCTGCTCGGGGTGTTCCTCACCGTCAACACCGGGACCGACATCATCGTCCGCAACCTCCGCCTGGAGGCGCCGGTCGACCACTTCACCAGCTGGTCCCCGGACGACGGCACGCGGGGCAACTGGAACGCCCGTTTCGACGCGCTGACCGTGATCACCGGGAAGAACGTCTGGATCGACCACTGCACCTTCACCGACGGCCGCTTCCCGGATCGCGAGGCACCCCTCGGCTTCCACGGCGAGCGCGTGCAGCGGCACGACGGGCTGCTGGACATCGAGGACGGCTCCGACTTCCTCACCGTCTCCGACAGCCGCTTCGAGGACCACGACAAGGCGATCCTGATCGGCTCGGGTGACGGACGCGGCGACCGGGACCGCGGGCACCTCAAGGTGACCTTCGCCCGCAACCTGTTCACGGACATCACGCAGCGCGCCCCGCGGGTCCGCTTCGGGCAGGTGCACGTCGTCAACAACGTCTACCGCGGGGGGCCGCCGCTCTACGCCCTGGGCGCCGGAGTGGAGTCCGCGGTCTTCTCCGAGCGCAATGTCTTCCGGTACCCACGGGGTGGTCCTTCCCTGGCCCTCGCGGTCTACGGGGGCGAACGGTTCCGCGACACCGGCTCCTGGTTCAACGGCCGGCCCGCCCGCCTGAACGCCGTGGCGAGCGGCCTCGGTCTCGGGAACGACGTCGGCTGGGATCCCGCCGACGCGTACGACTACCGCGCCCTCACGTCCCCGTCGGCGACCGAACGGTACGTGCTGCGGCACGCCGGAGCGGGGAGGTCCCATGGACGCGCGTGAGACGCTCGGCCGGCGGCGCTTCGTGGTCGGGGCCGGCACGGCGCTCCTCGCCGGGGGAGTGGTGAGCGGGGCGGAGGCGGCGGTGGTGGACGGCCCGCTGCCCGACTTCCATCCCGCGCTGAAGGACGCCCTGACCTTCCCGCTCGCCTGGGGCAGGTCCCCGATCCGCGACGTCCGCGCCTGGCGGCGCGCCGCCAGGGCCACGGTCGAGGAGCACCTGCTCGTCGACCGGCAGGACGGGACGCCGTACGCCCCGGAGACCGCCGGGCGTGCCCAAGGGGAGGCATACACACGGGAGTTGGTCACCGTCTCCCTCACCCGCTACGAGCGCGTACGCGGCGCCCTGCTCACCCCGTACGGCCGCGGCCCCTTCCCCGCCGTGCTGCTCCTGCACGACCACGGCGCCAGGTTCGACATCGGCAAGGAGAAACTCGTCGAACCCTGGTACGACGACACGCGGCTGGCCTCCGCCCGGTCCTGGGCGGACAAGTACTTCAGCGGGCGGTTCGTCGGCGACGAACTGGCCCGGCGGGGGTACGTGGTGCTGTGCCTGGACGCGCTCGGCTGGGGCGACCGCGGCCCCCTCGCCTACGAGCAGCAGCAGGCCCTGGCGTCCAACTTCTACAACCTGGGCTCCTCACTCGCCGGGCTGATGGCCCGGGAGGACCAGCGGGCCGCCGCCTTCCTGGCCGGACTCGACCGGGTGGACGCCCGGCGGGTCGCGGCCGTCGGCTTCTCCATGGGCGCCTACCGCGCCTGGCAGACCGCCGCACTCAGCGACCACGTCGCGGCCGCCGCGAGCGTGTGCTGGATGACCGGCCTGAAGGAGATGATGGTGCCCGGCAACAACACCCTGCGCGGCCAGTCGGCCTACTACATGCTCCACCCGGGGCTCGCCCGGCACCTCGACATCCCCGACGTGGCGAGCATCGCCGCTCCCCGGCCGATGCTGTTCTTCAACGGCGGGCAGGACACGCTGTTCCCGGCCGAGGGCGTCCGGGTCGCGTACGACAAACTGCGCGCCGTCTGGCGTGCGCGCCACGCCGGGGAGCGGATACGGACGAAGACGTGGCCGGAGCTCGGCCACGTCTTCACCCGCGAGATGCAGGACGAGGTCTTCGACTGGCTCGACGACGTCCTGTGAGGCTCACCGCCGTACCGGCTCGATGCCCTCCAGCGTCGGCACCACCGGCTTGATGGTGCCGTCGGCCGCGAACTCCATGCGGTCGACGGTGGTCTCGCGGTGCATGCCGTCGCCGCCCGGCCGGCCGGGACCGTTGAGGGCGAAGCGGTGGTAGACCATGTACCAGTCGTCGGTGCCGGGGGTGTTCACCACCGAGTGGTGACCGGTGCCGAGGATCCCGTACTCGGGCCGCTTCTCGAGGATCGTCCCGCGCTTGGTCCACGGGCCGAGCGGGGACGGCCCCGTCGCGTACGCCACGTGGTAGTTCTCGCTGCGGGTGTCGTCCTCCGACCACATGAAGTAGTACGTGCCCTTCCGCTTGATCACGAAGGAGCCCTCACGGAAGTTGTCCGGGGTGATGTCCTTCACCTTCGACGCGTCGAAGGACACCATGTCGTCGCCCAGCGGCACCACGTACCCGTGGCCGTTGCCCCAGTACAGGTAGGCCTGCCCGTCGTCGTCGGTGAAGACCGCCGGGTCGATCATCTGGCCCTTGAGCGACCCGCCCTTGGCGACCAGGGGCTTGCCCAGGGCGTCCTTGAAGGGGCCGGCGGGGGAGTCGGCCACCGCCACGCCGATCTGCTGCTCGGCGCAGAAGTAGAAGTAGTACTTGCCGTTCCGCTCGGCGATCGCGGGCGCCCAGGCGTTCTTGTCGGCCCAGCTCACGTTCGGCCCGAGGTCGAGGATGACGCCGTGGTCCTTCCAGTTGACCAGGTCCTTCGACGAGTACGCCTTGAACTTGGTGCCGCTCCAGCCCTGGAAGCCGTCCGTCGTCGGGTAGATCCAGTATCTGCCGTTCAGGTAGTGGACGTCGGGGTCGGCGTTCAGGCCCGGCAGCAGGGGGCTGCGGGTGCGCACCGCCTCGACCGTCCAGGTGCGCCTGGTGCCGTCGGCGGCCGTCACCGTGTACTTCTGTGCCGTGCGGAAGTCACGGCGCGTGCCGGACTTCGGGCTGAGCTTCGCGCCCTCACCGACCCACAGCTTCGGGGCCAGGCCGCGCAGGTCGGCGTCCGGCTCCATCGGGAGGACGACCTTCGAGGCGCTCTCCGTGACGATCGCGTAGCCCTTCTGGTGCTTTGCCGTCGCGTCCACGACCGAGGCGGGCGACGACGGGTACGCGGCCAGCAGGCGGTCGTACTCCTTCTGCGTCACCGGCAGGACCGTGCCGTGCCGGGGGCTCGCCGGGAGCTGGTAGTCCGTGGACGGCGTCCACTTGCCCGAGGCGAGGTCGGTGGTCTCGAACGGCACGTAGCCGCGACCGCCGTACTCGTCGATGAACAGGTACCACTTCTTCTCGGTGTTGGACTTGAACACCGTCGGGCCCTCACCGCGGTCCATCGCGCCCTTGCCGATGCAGTCGGCCACGAAGTCGTACTTCGTCGAGGTCAGCGAGGTCGACTTCTCCCCGGTGACGAACTTCGAGCAGGGGCTGGAGGAGCTGGGGTCCCGCTCGTCCTTGGTGTAGCGGTAGTAATCGTCCCTGTACTTCACGACCGTGGAGTCGATCACCGAGTAGCCGGGGTCGTTCCACACCTTGGGCTCGCTGAAGGTCCGGAAGTCCTTCGTGGTCGCGTACATCATCTTGTTGTACGTGTCGCCCTTGTGGTCCGGGTCGTCGTCGGCGTACAGCTTCGACGCCCAGAAGACGACGTACTCACCGAGCTCGTCGTCCCAGTAGGCCTCCGGGGCCCAGGTGTTGCCCGCGTTGTCCGGGGAGACCTTCACCAGGCGCTGGTCGGTCCAGTGGACGAGGTCCGTGGACTCCCAGACCATGATCGACTTGCTGCCGTGCCGCTGGACCTGGTCCCAGCTGCCGCTGGAGTTCTGGTACATCCGCAGGTCGGTGGCGATCAGGTAGAACTTGTCGCCCTTCGGGGAGCGGATCACGAACGGGTCGCGCAGGCCCTTCTCGCCGATGGTCGAGGTCAGGACCGGCTTGCCGGCGTTCAGCTCGCGCCAGTGCAGGGCGTCGTTGCCCCGGCTGAGGGCGTAACGGATCTGCTCGCCGTCGGCCGTGCCCTCGCCCGTGAAGTAGGCGAAGAGGTAGCCGGCGTACTTGGAATGCTTCACGGGTGGTGCTCCGGGGTCGGCGGTGCTGGGGGGCGCCGTGAGCAGGGTCAGGAGGAGCCCCGTCAGGGCCAGGAACGGAAGCAGGAGCGTGCGGGGGCGCATGACACTTCCTGTCGGAGTCTGGGGGATTCTGTTGGATAGCGGCCCTCGGAGTTTCACCGGACGGGGACAGGGCGTCAACGGGTGTGCGTGAGGCCCGTGGTTCCGAAAGTTTCGAAACCGGGGACGTGCCGTGCACGTGACGGCGGCAACCCTTTCCCGGCCCGGTGGCGACTGCTGGACGGAAACGGCCCGGAGCGGGCCCCTCCGGCCGTCTCCGTCCACCATCCCCCAGGAAAGGAACGCTCCGTGCTGCTCAGCACCGGACGCCATCGCAGGACCCGTACGCTCACCATCGCCGCCGCGGTGGCCTGCGCCTCGGGCGCGGCAGGCGTCTGCCTCGGACTGTCGGGCGAGGGCGCGCAGGCCGCCTCGTCGACGGTCACCGTCTCCACCGCGGCCCAGCTGGAAACGGCCGTGAAGAACGCCACCGCCGGTACCGTCATCCAGGTCCGCGGCGGCACCTACTACCCGGCCGCGACCCTCAAGTCCACGGCGAACGGCACGAGTTCGGCCCCCATCACGCTGCGCGCGTACGGCGGCGAGAAGGTGCGGATCGACGGCTCGAAACTGCCCGACGGCTCCTGGCTGGCCGGGATCTACGGCGACCACTGGACCGTCGAGAACCTCGCCTTCGTCAACTCCCCGGCCCAGGGCTTCGTCGCGACCTCCTCAGCCGGCGGCGTCTTCCGGAACCTCGTCACCGCCGGCAACGGCGACTCCGGCTTCACTCTGCGCGGCGACGGCACCACCGGCAACCTCGTGCAGAACCTGGACAGCCACGGCAACTACGACCCGGCCGGCCACGGCCAGAACGCCGACGGCATCGCCGTCAAGTTCGGCTCGGGGACGGGCAACAGGATCACCGGCGCCCGGCTGTACAACAACTCCGACGACGGTCTCGACCTCTGGCAGTTCTCCTCCCCGGTCACCGTCGAGCACTCCTGGGCCTTCGGCAACGGGGAGAACCGCTGGAACGATCCGGACTTCGAGGGCAACGGCAACGGCTTCAAACTGGGCGGCGGGGGAGCGTCGGTCGCCCACGTCGTCAACAACAACGCGGCCTGGGACAACACGCTGCACGGCTTCACCGAGAACTCCAACACCGGGGCCGTCGCCCTGAACCGCAACACCACGTACGCCAATGCCGAGAGCGGCTTCTACTTCGCCACCGGAAAGGCCCGCCTCGGCAAGAACCTCGCCGTGGGCGACAAGGGCGGCCCCGCGAAGCTGGGCTCCTCGACGGTCTCCGCCGGCAACAACTGGGACAGTGGCGTCAGCACCCCGCCCTTCCGGTCGACGGACGCCACGACCGCGTACGCGGCACGCAAGGCGGACGGTTCGCTTCCCGCGACGACGTTCCTGACGACCGGCTCCACGAGCATCGGCTCGACGATGGACTAGAGCCCGCCCTTCGCCACGCACACACGGCGACGCCCCCGCCGGTGCGAATCGGCGGGGGCGTCCCGTGAACCGGCCGAGGGGGGCTCGGCCAGTGCGGTTCGACCGCCCGGAGGGGGGCTCCGGGGGGTCGTGGCGCCGGGTGGTCCGACTGGGGGCCCGGACATCCGGCGGCCGGCCGGCCCGAGGGGGGTTTCGGGACCGGCCGGAGCTCAGGCGGAGTGCGACCTCACTGGTAACTGATGTCGGAGGCCTTGAACTTGCAGGTCTTGCCGTCGGGGCCGGGCGGGGTCAGCTCCTTGGGCTCCTTGCCCGTGTTGTTGCCCTCGAAGCGCACACAGGTCTTGATCTTCTTCTTGCTGTCCCCGTGGATACGGATCTTCGACAGTGTCGCGGTGTCGCCGTAGTTCTCGTTGACGCCGACGATCGAATTCATCGGGGCCGTCACGTCGATGTCGTTGAGCACGATCGTGCGCTTGTGCTGCGTCGAGCAGTTGCCGCAGGAGCGCACCAGCTTGCCGGCGTCCTCCACCTGGAAGCCCGAGACGTTCAGCGTGCCGGCGCCGTTGAACTGCAGCACCTTGTCGTCGGCCTTCTTCGCGCCGCCGCCGATCACCTTGTACACCGCGGACGACGACTTGCCCTTGAAGCTGGCCGCGTCCTCGCCGACGTCCAGCCACCACACGTTCTGGATCGTGCAACTGCCCTTGCAGTGCACGCCGTCCGCGGCCGGGCTGCCGATGATGACGTTCTTGAGGGTCGCGCCGTCGGCCAGCTCGAAGAGGGGGTCCTGGCCCTCGTCCTGGTTGTCCTTGCCGAGCGCGCCGGTGCCGTAGAACATCTTCATGCCGCCGTCGCGGACACCGGAGACCGGGATGGTCTTCGACACGGGCTCGCTGCCCGTGTCGGACGGCCAGGGGGACGCGGCGCTGGCGGTGGACAGCATCGACGTGGTGACGATCGCCGCTCCCGCGATACCGAACGCCGACAGCCCGGAGATCACCGCCCGCCGCTTGGTGACCCGACGGCGATGGCGGACGCGCTGTTCTGCTGGTGCAGTCATGTACCGATTCCTCAGATGGGGGGTGGTTCTTGCGCGTAGTGGTCGCCACCGGCGAGGAAAGGGTTGCCGGGTCTTCAAGGTTTTCTCACGCCAGCGCGTCAGGGCTCGCCGACGGCGTGGGTGCGGCCCGCCGCCGAGCGGTCAGCCGTACCCTGAGCGGTCAGCCGTCCCCGGCGTCGTCCCGGGTGTCGTCCACCGCGGCGAAGCCGCCCCCCACCGACAGACGGTGGGAGCCCGCGGCGGCTGTCACCGTGTACCGGTCCGCGCCCGCGTCCCGCCCGCCGCGGTCGTGGTCGAACTGCCCCGCGAACACCCACTCGCCGGCCGGGACCGTACGGCCCTTCTTGAGGGTCCAGGTGTAGACGAGGAAGCCGTCCTGCTCGTCGACCGTGAGGGTGAAGTCCTGCTCGGGCAGGGAGCGCCAGGCGCCCGCGTCGGAGACCCCGCCGGTCTGGGCGACCCGCAACCGCACGGACAGCGCGGTCAGGTCCTCGCGGTTCTTGAGCGTGACGTTGCTCTGCGCCCAGAAGTCGTTGCTGTGCGGATCGACCGAGCCGTCCGACCACAGCGGCCCGTCCTCGGTGGCGGCGGGCGGCTGTGCGGTGGCGGAGGCGCTCGGCTGCCGCGAGGGCGGCCGGCTGGACTCGCGGTGCTCCGGCGTGTCGCTCGGCGTCGGGTCCGCCGGCGGCACGGGAGCCCGGCTCGTCGCCTCCGGCGACGGCGTGGTGGGCGCCGGCGTCGGTGACGTCGCGACCTCCTGCTGCGGCGGGGCGGCCTCCTCCTTCACGGCGGAGGCGACCGCGTAGCCCCCCACCGCCAGCACACTCGCCACCGCGGCCGTCGCACCCGCCACCCGGAGCCACCCGAACACCGGTGGACGCGTGGACCGGTGGCCGGAACCGGCGGGCCCGGCCATGCCGCGCTCGACCCGGGCCAGGATGCGCTCCCGGTCGGGCTCGTGCGCAGCGGCCGCCTCGTGCAGCCGGGTGTGCAGTTCCTCCCGCACGTCCCGCGGCATGGTCATCGGTCCCTCCCTCCGCCCTCACCGGTGCGCACGCCCTCCACAGCGGGCGAGCAACGGGGCGCGCCCAGCGCCACGTGCATCCGCTGCGGCACCCCCTGCGTGCCCAGCAGACGCTGCAGTTCGGCCATTCCCTTCGAGGTCTGGCTCTTCACCGTACCCACCGAGACGCCGAGGGCGAGCGCGGTGTCCTTCTCCGAGAGATCGAAGGCGTGCCGCAGCACCACACAGGCCCGTTTGCGGAACGGCAGCCTGCGCAGGGCCTCCTGCACGTCGACCACACCCGCCACGTCCGGGTTCTCGGTGTTCTCCTCGCGCTGCGACCAGAACAGGGCGATGCGCCGTCGCTCGCGCACCGCGCTGCGGATGCGGGTGCGGGCGAGGTTGGCCACCACCCCGCGGGCGTACGCCGCCGGATGGTCGGCCGCGCGCACCCGGTCCCAGCGGTGCCACAGCGCCAGTAACGCGTCCGCCGCCAGGTCGTCGGCGGTGTCCGACTCGCCCGTCAACAGGTAGGCGAGGCGGGACAGTTCGGCGTAGTGGCGCTCGAAGAAGGCGTGGAACTCCACGGAGGCGGCGTCGTCGACGACAGTGCCCACGGGCGACCTCTCCTCGCAGCGGCTTCGGGCACTCCCGGGTGGGGGTGCTGTGAGTGTCATGTAGATGACATGTGAGTATCCGGGGGAGGCCCGGACGAGATCGGGAAGCGTAGCAGCGATCGTCAGGATGGTTCGTACGGAGCTTCGAACAGTGGTTGGCGGGCCGGACTCTGATTCCGTTACACGAAGAAAACCTGAACGTGGTTCAACGCGAGGAAAATCCAGCCAGCACCCGCACACCGATCACCCCGGCACCGAGGAGCACGCGTCATGTCCGAACCGCAGCAGGTGACCGACCGGCCACCCACCGCACCACCCCCGGTGAACAGCGTCGACCGGTTCTTCAGGATCTCCGAGCGGGGCTCCACCCTCGGCCGGGAGATCCGCGGCGGCTTCGCCACGTTCTTCACGATGGCTTACATCCTTGTCCTGAATCCCATCATCCTGGGCAGCGCGAAGGACAAGTTCGGGCACCAGCTGGACGCCGTCCAGCTCACCACCGCCACCGCACTGGTGGCCGCGGTCATGACGATCATCATGGGCGTGGCCGGCAATCTGCCGCTCGCGCTCGCCGCCGGACTCGGCCTCAACGCCGTGGTCGCCTTCCAGATCGCCCCGCTGATGAGCTGGGACGACGCGATGGGCCTGATCGTCCTCGAAGGCCTGCTGATCTGCGTGCTGGTGGTGACCGGTCTGCGCGAGGCCGTCATGCACGCCATACCCCAGCCGCTCAAGCAGGCGATCAGCGTCGGCATCGGCCTGTTCATCGCCTTCATCGGCTTCGTCGACGCCGGGTTCGTCAGCCGCATCCCGGACGCCGCGAACACCACCGTGCCGGTTCAGCTGGGCGGCACGGGAACGCTCACCGGATGGCCGATTCTCGTCTTCTGCCTGGGCGTCCTGCTGACGATCGGCCTGCTCGCGCGGAAGGTCAAGGGCGCCATCCTGATCAGCATCGTCTCCATGACGGCGCTGGCGATAGTGATCAACTCCATAGCCGACATCAAGACCTGGGGCCTGACCACACCCTCCTGGCCCGACAAGCTCGTCGACACCCCCGACTTCGGCCTCATCGGCCACTTCGACCTGTTCGGGGCGTTCAACGCCCCCGGCGTCGGCGTCATCACCGTCGTCCTGCTGGTCTTCACCCTGATCCTGTCCGACTTCTTCGACACCATGGGCACGGTCGTCGGCATCAGTGCCGAGGCGGGCCTGCTCGACGAGGAGGGCAAGGTCCCGAACCTCGGCCGGGTGCTGCTGATCGACGGGGCCGCGGCGGTCGCGGGCGGTGCCGCCTCCGCCTCCTCGGCGACCTCCTACATCGAGTCGGCGGCCGGCGTCGGCGAGGGGTCGCGCACCGGCTTCTCCAACCTCGTCACCGGCGGCCTGTTCGGCCTCGCGCTGTTCCTGACCCCGCTGCTCACCATCGTGCCGCTCCAGGCCGCCGCCCCGGCCCTGGTCGCCGTCGGCTTCCTGATGATGACCCAGGTCAAGCACATCGACTGGGACCGGTACGACATCGCGATCCCCGCGTTCCTGACCATCGCCGTGATGCCGTTCACCTACTCGATCACCAACGGCATCGGCGCGGGCTTCCTCGCGTACGTCGTCATCAAGACCGTGCTCGGGAAGGCCAAGGAGGTCCACTGGCTGCTGTGGGGGACCTCGGCGCTGTTCCTCGTCTACTTCGCGATCGACCCGATCGAGCAGGTGCTGGGAGCGAAGTGACGAACGGGCCGCCCCCGGGGGGAAGGGGGCGGCCCGTCCCGTCTGTACAGACGGCTTTCGTACCGCGGAGGTTCAGTCCTTCAGCGCCGCTCGCATCATCGCCTTGGCGACCGGCGCCGCCAGGCCGTTGCCGCTGACCTCCGAGCGGGCCGCGTTCGACTGCTCGACCATGACCGCCACGGCGACCTCCTTGCCCGAGGAGTCGGACTTCCCGTACGAGGTGAACCAGGCGTACGGCACCTGGCTGTTGTTCTCGCCGTGCTGCGCCGTACCCGTCTTGCCGCCGACGGTCGCGCCCGGGACCTGGGCGTTCGTGCCCGTGCCCTGCTCCACGACCGTCTGCATCGCGGACTGGAGCTGCTCGGCCGTCGAGGAGCTGACGATCTGCTTCGAGTCCGCCTCGTCGTCGTAGTCCTGCAGCACATCACCGCCGCTGTTGGTGATCTGCGAAACCATATGCGGCGAGACCAGCTTGCCGCCGTTGGCTATGGCCGACGACACCATGGCCATCTGCAACGGGGTGGCGGTCACATCGAACTGGCCGATGCCCGTCAGCGCCGTCTGCGACGGGTACATGTCGGAGGGGTACACGCTCGTGTACGCGCGCACCGGCACATCCAGCTGGTCGTCGTTGAAGCCGAACTTCTCGGCCATCGCCTTCACCTTGTCCTGGCCCAGCTTGACGGCCATCTTCGCGAAGACGTTGTTGCACGAGTACTCCAGAGCCGTACGGATCGTGGCGTTCGTGCAGGGCGCATTCGGGTTCTCGTTCGACAGGTCCTTGCTGGTGCCCGGCAGCCGGTACGGGTCCGGGCTGTCGGTCTTCTCGTCCACCGACGAGTACAGCCCGTCCTCCAGCGCGGCCGCCGCCACGACCAGCTTGAACGTCGACCCCGGCGGCAGCGGCTGGCGCAGCGCGCGGTTGGTCAGCGGCTTGTCCGGGTCGGTGGTGAGCCTCTTCCAGGCGGCCCCGGCCGTGTTGGCGTCGGTCAGCTCCGAGGGGTCGTACGACGGAGTGGACACGACCGCCAGGATCTTCCCGGTCTTCGGGTCGACGGCGACGGCTCCGCCCTTCTTGTCGCCGAGGGCGTCGTACGCCGCCTTCTGCACGTCCGGGTCGATCGTCGTGACCACGTTGCCCGGTTCGGCCCGCTGGTTGGTGACGGTGTCCATCACCGACTTCAGCCGGGGGTCCGTGCCGTTGAGCAGGTCGGCGTAGATGCCCTCCAGCTGGGTCGGGGCGTAGGCCTGCGAGGCGTATCCCGTCACGGCCGCGTACAGCTCGCCGTCCTTGTACGTGCGCTTGTACTTGAGGTCGCTCGTCTTCGCCGCGGCGGAGCCGGTGACCGACTTTCCGCCCACGATGATGTTCCCGAGCGGCGCCGAGTACGTCTCGATGGCGTTCCGCCGGTTGTCCTTGTCGTCTGCGAGCGCCTGGCCCTCGTAGAACTGCACCCAGGTCGCCCTGCCCAGCAGAGCCAACACGAGCAGCAGCGTGAAGACCGACGCGCGCCTGATCGTCTTGTTCATCCCGAACATGAGGACGAGCGAGACCGGGCGGATCGTTCCCTCCGTCCGGATTTCTCATCCGGAGGTCCGCTTTTCTCACCCGGCGTTAAGGAAGCCCGCCTCGTACGCCGCGATGACCGCCTGGGTACGGTCCCGGGCGCCCGTCTTGGCCAGGACCGCCGCCACGTGCGACTTCACCGTGGCGGGACCGACCTCCATCCGGCGGGCGATCTCCGCGTTGGTCAGCCCGTCCGCCATGTGCCGCAGCACCTCGCGCTCACGGCCCGTGAGCTTCGCCACCCACGCGGGCGGCGCCGGGTGTGCGCGGGCGTGCGCGGTCGCGAGCGTGCGGACGGCCGCCGGGAACAGCAGGCTGTCGCTGCGCGCCACCAGCCGGACCGCCTGCACCAGCGCGTCCGCGTCCGACCGCTTCAGCAGGAACCCGGCGGCGCCGACGCGCAGGGCGTCGTAGACGTAGGAGTCGTTCTCGAACGTGGTCACGACGATGATCCGGGGCGGCTCGTCCAGTGCGGTGAGAATCTGCTCCGTGGCGCGGATGCCGTCGATCTCCGGCATCCGTACGTCCATGAGGACGACGTCCGGCAGCAGCTCCCGCACCACCGACACGGCCTCGGCACCGGTGGCCGCCTCGCCCACCACCTCCAGGTCCGGCTCGGCGGAGAGGATGGCGCGCAGCGCGGTGCGGACCATGCGCTCGTCGTCGGCGAGGACGACACGGACGGGGTCCGGGCGGGTCATGCGGGTCCTTTCATCGTGGGTCGTGCGGGTTCGCCGGGGTGCCCTTCATCGTGGGTCGTGCGGGTTCGCTGGGCTGCCCTTCATCGTGGGTCCTGCGAGTTCGCATGGGTGCCTTTCATCGGCAGGAGTACGTGCAGCCGCCAGGTCCGGTCGGCCGTCGGGCCGGCCGTCGCCGTTCCGCCCAGCAGCCGGACCCGGTCCGCGATGCCGCGCAGCCCGTGGCCGCCGCCGGGGCGGGAGGAGGCGGCACCGTTCAGCGGGTTCTCCACGGCGATCTCCAGCTGCCCGTCCGCCGCCGCGACGCGTACGTCCACGGCGGCCCGGCCCCCGGCGTGCTTCAGGGCGTTGCTGAGCCCTTCCTGCACGATCCGGTAGGCCTCGCGGGAGAGCAGTGGGGGCAGCGCCTCCGGGTCGGCCTCGACCCTGGCCGTCACCCGCTGTCCGCCCGCCCGGGTGCGGCGCAGCAGACCGTCGAGGTCGGCGGCGAGGGTGGGCGCCGGGGCGGTGCCGGGGGCGTCACCCTCGCGCAGCACGCCCAGGACGGCGTCGAGTTCACCGACGGTGCGCCGGGTCGTCTCCTCGATCGCGGCGAGGGCCTCGCGGACGAACTCCGGGTCGGCGTCGAGGACGCGGCGTGCGGCGCTCGCCTGGAGGGTGACCGCGCTCAGCGCGTGGCCGACGGAGTCGTGCAACTCCCGCGCCAGCCGGTTGCGGACGGCCAGGTCCGCGGCGCGGGCCTCGGCGGCGGCCAGCCGGTCCTTGGGCGTCGGGCCGAGCAGCACCGGCGCCCAGCGGGCCAGCAGCGCGCCGCATCCCGCCGCGCAGCCGGCCAGGGCGACGAGCGAGGCGAGGCCCGCGACCGGCGCGAGCGCCAACGCCCAGGCGTGGTCGAACACTTCGGGAAAGCCGAGCCGGGTGCCGCCCAGCCCGGCGAAGACCGGCAGGGCGATCAGCACGGCGGCGAACGGCGGCAGGGCCAGCGACATCCCGGCGATGACCCCGCCGATCCCGAGGTGCAGCGTGAACCAGGCCGCCGTACGGCCCCTCTCGCCCCAGGTCCGGGCCGGTCCCGAGGCGATCCGGTCCGCGTCGACACCGCACAGCCAGCGCGCGTTGGCGGCCTCCAGCGGCCGGGCCGTCGGGAACAGGGAGGAGACGGCGGCGATCGGCAACCCCACACCGAACGAGGCGAGTTGGTGGGGGAAGGACCCGAAGACGTTCGTGTCGCCGGTGGCCGGGCCGATGATCAACGAGCCGACCAGGACGTACGGCATGGCGAGCGCGCCGCCGAGGATCAGATGGACCCAGCGCAGTCGGGCCCGCCGGCCGATCAGGAGCCGGACGGCGTCTCTCACACCGCCCGCCGTACGGCTCTGGCCGAGCGCTCCGCGAAGGAGTAGACGCAGATGGCGGCGACGAGCAGGCCGACGAGCATCTGCCCAGCGTAGGCGAGGTTCATCAGCGGTGTCGGACGATCCGCGAGGTCCGCCGCGCCGCCGAGCGGCGCGAGCGCCAGCCAGCCGCCCCAGCAGGCCACGGCACCGGAGCCGACCCAGGCCAGGCCGAGCGGCACCGACACGGGCAGGGCCGGGAAGCGCCGGAAGGCCAGCAGTAGCCCGCCCGTTACGGCCGCGACGAGGAACACCACGAACACGGCCTCCAGAACGTGGAAGTCACCGCCTCGGTCCGCCGCCCGGCCTTCGCTGAGCCCAGCCCCCGCACCACACGCCCAGAGGACGTGGAGGGTGAGCGGCAGCAGGGCGAGCACGGCCGCGGCGACGGCCAGGGCCCGGTGGGCCGCCCCGACGGCACCGACGGGCACCTCCCACACCCGGCCGCGCCACAAGTGCCCCCAGCGGTCGTGGGCGTACAGCACGAACAGGGCGCCCAGGGCGAGCCCTTGCAGGATGAACCCCGAGTACACGACGGTGAACACCCACTCGTGGAGGAAGGGCTCGCGCTCCGCGCCCGGCGTGCCGCCGCTCCCGAACGCCTTCACGACCAGCTGTGCCGGGAACCCGGCCGTGATCGGCGCGAGCAGCCCGGTGGCGACCCACACGGGGAACGCCGTCAGCCAGGCCGGCACCCGCAGCCCCCACGGCCGGGTCAGCACCAGCGCCAGCACGATCACCGCGCTGTCCAGCAGCACGGAGAGACCATTGATCACGGCCATGCCCACCCGGTCGTCGAGCAGCCCGCTCCCGTCGGGGATCCCGACATGACTTCCGGCGACCCAGGCGGTCTTGAGACCGAGGTAGGGCAGGCAGGAGAGGACGGCGACGGTACGGAGGACCCGCCGGGGGCGGCTGAGACGGACGGCGGGGCGGGGGACGGCCGCGGGCGCGAGGGGCTGCGTCATGCGATCATGCTCCCGCGCGGCAGCCGCCCGGCACGTCCTGCACGACGACGATCCGCCTCCGCCGGACGGGGGAGAGGACACCCCGGAGGTGTCCGCCTAGCCCTCCAGGAGAAGCACCGTCTCGTCGATCTCCGCGCCGCGCGCGTTGGCGTACCCCCTGGCCGACGCGACGGTACGGAACCCGCACTTCTCCAGGACGCGCAGGGACCCCGTGTTGTCCGTCGCCGCCCGGGCGTACAAGGGGCGCTCGGGTACCTCCGTCAGCAGCGCCCGGAGGGCCGCCGTGGCGATGCCCTTCCCCCAGTAGGCGCGGTCGACCCAGTACGTCACCTCGCGCTCGCCCGGCTCCCCGTAGACCGCCGCGCTGCCGATCACGTCACCGTCCGCCAGTACCGTGCGGACCACGGCGGACGAGGACCGGACCCGGGCCCAGTGGGCGTCGAAGGCGTCCCGGTCGGACGGGTCCTCGGGGGTGAAGGCCGCCATGTGGAGGGCCTCCGGGTCGTTCATCTGCCGGTAGAAGACCGGCAGATCGCTGTCGTGGACCTCGCGCAGCTCGACATTCATGCCTCAGAGCCTACGGGTCGCCAGTGTCAGCCGGTCCCGCGCGTCGAACAGGGCGTCCTTCACCAGCTGTTCGTGCGCCGGCGTCAGCCGGGCCACCGGCACGGAGCAGCTGATCGCGTCCCGCGCCGGGGTGCGGTACGGAATCGCCACCCCGAAGCAGCGCAGCCCCAGCGTGTTCTCCTCGCGGTCCACGGAGAAGCCCTGCTCCCGCACCTGGTGCAGCTCCTCGATGAGCTTCTCCCGGTCGGTGATCGTGTGCTCGGTCAGCGCCGGCAGCGTCTCCGGGAGCATCTTGCGGACCTGCTCGTCCGAGTACGTGCTCAGCAGCGCCTTGCCGAGGGACGTGGAGTGCGCGGGCAGCCGGCGGCCGACCCGGGTGAAAGGGCGCAGGTAGTGCTGCGACTGGCGGGTGGCGAGGTAGACGACGTTCGTGCCGTCCAGGCGGGCCAGGTGGATCGTCTCCGTCGTGTCGTCGGAGAGCCGGTCCAGGGTCGGCCGGGCCGCCGCCACCACCTCGTCGCCGTCGATGTACGACGTGCCGACCAGCAGCGCCCGCACCCCGATGCCGTACCGCGTGCCGGTCGCGTCCGTCTCCACCCAGCCCAGCTCGACGAGTGTGCGCAGCAGCATGTACAGGCTGGACTTGGGGTATCCGACGGCCTCCTGGACCGCCGCGAGGGAGTGCATACCGGGCCGCCCGGCGAAGTATTCCAGCAGTTCAACGGTCCGTACCGCGGACTTGACCTGTGCCCCGCCGCCTGTCTCGGCTACCGACATCGCCCTTGACCCCTTCGTTCGACGGGAAATAGTCTCCAACAGCATATTCATCATCAGAGACAGCGTTCAGTATATCGAACATCCCTGGTGAATGACCCAGATACACGTGGAGGGACCCGCGGTGGCAGCAGCACCAGTCTGGAGTGTCGACCCCCGAACCGGGAAGCAGCGTGAACAGGTTGCGGTGGAGGCCACAGCCCAGGAGGTGGACGCCGCCGTCCGTGCCGCGCACGAAGCGCGCGGCGCCCTCGCCGACCGCACCGTCCGCGCCGCCTTCCTGCGTACCGCTGCCGACGAGCTGGAGGCGGCCAAGGACGGTCTCGTCGAGACCGCCGACGCCGAGACCGCGCTCGGCCCGGTCCGGCTCACCGGCGAGCTCGCCCGCACCTGCTTCCAGCTGCGGGCCTTCGCGGACATCGTCGACGAGGGCGCCTTCCTCGACGTCGTCATCAACCACCCCGACGACACCGCGACCCCGCCGATCCCCGACCTGCGCCGCTACAAGGTGTCCCTGGGTGTCGTCGCCGTCTACTCCGCGTCGAACTTCCCCTTCGCCTTCTCGGTCGCCGGCGGCGACACCGCGAGCGCGCTGGGGGCCGGCTGCCCGGTCGTCGTCAAGGCCCACCCGGACCACCCGGCCCTGTCCGAGTACGTCGCGAAGGTGCTGCGCCGGGCCGCCGCAAGGCACGACATCCCCGAGGGCGTCGTGGGCCTGGTCCACGGCTTCGAGGCGGGCGTCGAGCTGATCAAGCACCCGCTGGTCGCGGCGGCCGGCTTCACCGGGTCCGTGCGCGGCGGACGCGCGCTGTTCGACGCGGCCGCGGCCCGTCCCGTGCCGATCCCCTTCCACGGCGAGCTGGGCTCCCTGAACCCGGTCGTCGTCACCGAGGCCGCCGCCGCCGAGCGGGCCGAGGCGATCGGCTCCGGCCTGGCGGGCTCGATGACGCTGGGCGTCGGCCAGTTCTGCGTGAAGCCGGGCCTCGTCCTCGCCCCGTCCGGTGCCGCCGGTGACGCCCTGCTGAAGTCGCTGACCGACGCCGTCAGCGACACCGACGCCGGGGTCCTGCTCGACCACCGCATGCGCGACAACTTCGTCGCGGGCGTCGCCGAGCGGGCCGGGCTGCCCGACGTCGACTCACCCGTCACGCCCGGCTCGGGCGGCGACCACACCGTCAGCGCGGGCTTCCTCACGGTGCCGGCGAGCAGGCTGGCGGCGGAGGGCGAGCACGACCTGCTGCTGGAGGAGTGCTTCGGCCCGGTCACCGTGGTCGCCCGCTACGAGGACGAGGCCGAGGTGAAGGCGGTGCTGTCGCGGCTGCCGGGCAACCTCACGGCGACGGTGCAGCTGTCCGAGGAGGAGGCCGCCGGGCAGGGCCGTGGTGCGGAGCTGCTGCAGGAGCTGACGCCGCTGGCGGGTCGTGTGCTGGTCAATGGCTGGCCGACGGGTGTCGCCGTGGCTCCTGCCCAGCACCACGGGGGGCCGTACCCGGCGACGACGTCGACGTCCACGTCTGTGGGTGGGACGGCGATCGAGCGGTGGATGCGGCCCGTTGCCTATCAGAACACCCCCGAGGCGTTGCTGCCGCCGGAGCTGCGGGACGAGAACCCCTTGGGACTGCCTCGTAGGTTCAACGGGCGTTTGGAGCGTTAGCGCCGTGGGGGTGCGGTGCATTGCGGGCTGCCGGTTCGTTGTGATTGATCGCGCAGTTCTCCGCGCCCCTTCAGGTGATTGCTGAAAGACTTGGTCGAATGGATCTCGAACTTTCCGAACTTCCTTTCGGCCTGCGTGTTTACGGGCCCGACGGTCACTGGTCCTACGAGGACGGGGTGCTCACCGGGTGGGCCGGGGCGCGGCAGGATCGGTTCGTGCCGCCCACCGGTGAGGGGCTGGACCCCGCCTCCGACGCGCCGCGGTTGCTCGGGGCGCCGGAGGGGGACTTCCAGCTGATCGCCCGGGTCACGGTCGGGTTCGGTGCGGCCTTCGATGCCGGAGTGCTCTACGTCCACGTGGGGGAGCGGGCCTGGGCGAAACTGTGCCTGGAGTACTCCCCGGACGTCCCCACCGTCTGCACGGTCGTCACCCGGGGGCACTCCGACGACGCCAACTCCTTCACGGTGGACGGCAGTTCCGTCTGGCTGCGGGTCAGCCGCACGGGCCGGGCCTTCGCCTTCCACGCCTCCCGTGACGGTGAGCGCTGGACGTTCGTCCGCCTCTTCACCCTGGCCGGCGAGAAGGAGACCGGGGCCGCCCTGGTCGGCTTCATGGCCCAGTCCCCGATGGGGGAGGGCTGCGTGGTGACGTACGACCACATCGAGTTCCGTCCGCACTGGCCGAACGATCTGCGCGACGGCAGCTGAGGACCGGCCGGGAACCGCGCCCCGGCCGGGCACGTCCTCCGTTCCATGATCAAGGACCGAGTGACCCCGGGGCGTGTGATCCGTACCGTCCTGCCCGCCGAGGTGGCGGACGTCGTCGCCCTGCACGCACGCGCCCGGGCGACGTACTACCCCGACGGGGTGCCGCAGGACGGCACCGACTGGCTCGCCGCCTGGCGGAGCGCCCTCACGCGGCCCGACGGCCGGGTGCTGTGCCTCGTCGAGGCGGGCCGCATGATCGGCCTGGCCTCCTTCCGCACCCCCGACGACGCTCCCGTCGACACGGTGAAGCTGTTCCAGTTCCACGTCGACCCCGGCCACTGGCGCCGCGGCGCCGGCACCGCGCTGCACACCGCCTGCGTCGAGGAGTGGCGGGCCGACGGCAGGCGGACGGCCGTCCTCGACGTGCACGTCGACAATCTGCGCGCGCAGGCCTTCTACACCCGTCAGGGCTGGGTCCCGGATCCGGCGAACCCGCCCGCCGAGGGCGACCACCACCGGTCTCTGCGCCTGACGGTGCCCAGGGAATGAAGTCCGCTGCTTGAACGTTCATGCACTCGGCGGAGGGAGCGCCTCCGTGCCCCCGTACGAGTTGGAGAGAGCCGAAGACATGCGCGTCGAGATCTGGAGCGACATTGCCTGCCCCTGGTGCTACGTGGGCAAAGCCCGCTTCGAGAAGGCGCTGCGGCACTTCCCGCACCGCGACGAGGTCGAGGTGGTGCACCGCTCCTTCGAGCTGGACCCGGGCCGCGCCAAGGACGACATCCAGCCCGTGATCACGATGCTCACCAGGAAGTACGGGATGAGCGAGGCGCAGGCCGAGGCCGGTGAGGACAACCTGGGCGCACAAGCCGCCGCCGAGGGGCTGGACTACCGCACCCGCGGCCGTGACCACGGCAGCACCTTCGACATGCACCGGCTGCTCCACTTCGCCAAGGAGCAGGGCCGCCAGGAGCGGCTCCTCGACCAGCTGTACCGGGCCAACTTCGCCGAGGAGCGCTCGGTCTTCGGCGACGACGAACGGCTGGTGGAGCTCGCCCAGGCCGCCGGTCTCGACGGGGACGCCGTCCGCGCCGTGCTCGCCGACCCGGACGCCTACGCCGCCGAGGTCCGGGCCGACGAGAAGGAGGCCGCTCAGCTCGGCGCGAGCGGTGTGCCGTTCTTCGTGCTCGACCGCAAGTACGGCGTCTCCGGCGCCCAGCCCGCCGAGGTCTTCGCCCAGGCCCTGACCCAGGCGTACGGCGAGCGCACGCCCCTGACGATCGTGGACAGCGGCGACGCCGACGCGTGCGGCCCGGACGGCTGCGCGGTGCCCCAGCACTGAAACCCGCAGGTCAGGGCCTATACATAAGTGGTGCTTAGGCGCGTCACGCAGAAAACGGCAATGGACGGGGAGATCCATGGGACGCAGAGTGGTCCCATGGAGACCTTCGAGAACCTCGTCCGTGCCGAGTTCGCCCCGAAGCACACCTACCTCAACACCGCGAGCAACGGGTTGCTGCCCGCCCGTACCGTCACCGCCGTGCAGCAGGCGGTGCGGATGCGTGCCGAGGGCACGCCCCTGGGTCCCCTGTACGAGGACGTGGAGGCCGCCCGCGCGTCCTTCGCCCGGCTGGCCGGGGTGCCGGCCGAGCGGGTCGCCACCGGAGCGTCGGTCGCCGAGTACGGGGGGCTGATCGCCGCCGCGCTGCCCTCCGGGGCCGAAGTCCTCACGGCGGAGGGCGACTTCGCCTCCCTGGTGAACCCGTTCCACGTGCGCGGCGACCTCAAGGTGCGCGCCGTGCCCCTGGAGCGGCTCGCCGAGTCCGTCCGCCCCGGTACCGCGCTCGTCGCGGTCAGCACCGCCCAGTCGGCCGACGGCCGGCTCGCCGATCTGCCGGCCGTGCGTGCGGCGGCCCGGGCGC
The DNA here is from genome assembly GCF_040612515.1 of Streptomyces sp. NPDC006372. Taxonomy (NCBI): domain Bacteria; kingdom Bacillati; phylum Actinomycetota; class Actinomycetes; order Kitasatosporales; family Streptomycetaceae; genus Streptomyces; species Streptomyces sp. NPDC006372. Next base: position 22,858 of record NZ_JBEXQJ010000033.1, read on the forward strand.
ACGGGGCACGCACCTACGTCGACGCCTCCCAGTCGGCCGGCTGGCTGCCGATGGACGGCGACGCCGACGACTTCCTCGCCGCCGTCGGTTTCAAGTGGCTCCTGGGACCGCACGGAGCCGCGTTCTTCGTCGCCCCGCAGGACTTCGGCGGGCTCTCGCCGCTGCTCTCCGGCTGGGTCGCCGGTGAGATTCCCTGGGACAGCTGCTACGGGCCGGTCGAGGAACTCGCCCACTCCGCACGGCGCTTCGACATCAGCCCCGCCCTCTTCACCTACGCCGGGCTGCGGGCGTCCCTGGAGCTGCTCGAGGAGATCGGCGTGGACGTCGTGCACGCCCATGACCTTGCTCTCGCGGACCGCTTCCGTGCCGGGCTCGCGACGCTGGGCCACGAGCCGGTGCCCGCGCCCGGCTCGGCGATCGTGTCCGTGCCGGGGCTCGGACACCGGCAGGGCGAACTGAGCCGGGCGGGCATCGAGGTGTCCGACCGGGCGGGGAACCTGCGGGCCGCGTTCCATCTCTACAACACCCTGGCGGACGTGGACCGGCTGCTGGACGTCCTGTCCGCCTGAGAAGCCGGACAGCACAAAACCGGGTGGGGCCTCCCGTCCCACACGAGGAGGCCCCACCCGGCAGTCCTGTCACACGGTCACGCCGCCACGGCGATCACCGCACCGGCGTGAAGTCCCGCGCCCCGATGAACTCCGGCCGCCGGACCGGCGCGGCGAACGGTTCCACCGCCGTGTTCTCCACGCTGTTGAACACGATGAACACGTTGCTACGCGGGAACGGCGTGATGTTGTCGCCGGAACCGTGCATGGCGTTGCAGTCGAACCAGGTCGCCGAACCGGCCTTGCCCGTGAACAGCTTGATGCCGTGCTGCGCGGCCAGCTGGCTCAGCGCCTCGTCGGACGGCGTGCCCGCGTCCTGCATCTGCAGCGACTTCTTGTAGTTGTCCTTCGGCGTTTCTCCCGCACACCCGAGGAACGTCTTGTGCGACCCCGGCATGATCATGAGCCCGCCGTTGGTGTCGTAGTTCTCGGTCAGCGCGATCGAGACCGACACCGTGCGCATCCGCGGCAGACCGTCCTCGGCGTGCCACGTCTCGAAGTCCGAGTGCCAGTAGAAGCCACTGGCGCCGAACCCCGGCTTGACGTTGATCCGCGACTGGTGGACGTAGACGTCCGAGCCGAGGATCTGCCGCGCCCGTCCGACGACCCGCTCGTCACGGACCAGCCGGGCGAACACCTCGCTGATCTTGTGCACCTCGAAGACCGTGCGGATCTCCTTGGACTTCGGCTCGACGATCGACCGCTCGTCGGCCCGCATGTCCGGGTCGTGCACCAGCCGGTTCAGCTCGTTCCGGTAGACCGCGACCTCGTCCTCGGTGATCAGCTCGTCGATGGCGAGGAAGCCGTCACGCTCGAAGGAGAGCAGGTCGGCCGGGGCCACCGGGCCCGGGGCGTCGGGGGCGCCCCAGACGACCGGGTCCTGGCGCGGGGTCAGTGCCTCGACGGCACCCCGGCTGGGGTAGAGGTCCGGGATACCGGTGGTGGTGTCGGTGGTGGCGGTCATGGAAACGTCACACCTCCTCGGTGAGCAGCGGGTAGACGCCGTTCTCGTCGTGGTCCTCCCGTCCGGTCACGGGCGGGTTGAACACGCAGAGGCAGCGGAAGTCCTGCTTCACCTTGAGCGTGTGCCTCTCGTGCCCGTCCAGGAGGTACATGGTGCCGGGCGTGATGGTGTGCTTCTGCCCGGTCTCGTGGTCGGTCAGCTCGGCCTCGCCCTCCACGCAGACGACGGCCTCGATGTGGTTCGCATACCACATCGACGTCTCCGTACCCGCGTAGAGGACCGTCTCGTGCAGGGAGAAGCCCACTTTCTCCTTGGCGAGGACGATGCGCTTGCTCTCCCACGTACCGGACGCCGCCTTCACGTGCCGGTCGGTACCTTCGATCTCCTTGAACGAACGGACAATCACGGTGCTGCGATGCCTCCTAGCTGAGTGGTGCAGGTTGGTTGGTCAGGCGGTCTCGCGGACGGCGCGGGCCAGTGTGGTCAGGCCCTCGTCCAGTTCTTCGGGAGTGATCGTGAGCGCGGGGAGCAGTTTCACGACCTCGCTCTCGGGGCCGGACGTCTCGATCAGCAGTCCGAGCTCGAAGGCGCGCTTGGCGACCTTGCCGGCACGGTCCTTGGCGTGGAACTCCAGGCCCCACACCAGGCCGCGGCCGCGGTACTCCTTCACGTCGGCCAGGTTCTCCTCGGTGATGGAGATCATCGCCTGCTCGACCTGCTCGCCGCGCTTGCGGGTCTGCTTCTCCATCGCGGAGCCGTCGGCCCAGTACGTCTCCAGGGCCGCGGTGGCCGTGACGAAGGCCGGGTTGTTGCCGCGGAAGGTGCCGTTGTGCTCGCCGGGCTCCCAGACGTCGAGTTCGGGCTTGAACAGGCACAGCGACATGGGCAGGCCGTAGCCGCTGATCGACTTGGAGACGGTGACGATGTCCGGCGTGATGCCCGCCTCCTCGAAGGAGAAGAAGGCGCCGGTACGGCCGCAGCCCATCTGGATGTCGTCGACGATCAGCAGCATGTCCTGTCGCGCGCACAGCTCGGACAGGGCGCGCAGCCACTCGGGACGGGCCACGTTGATGCCGCCCTCGCCCTGCACCGTCTCGACGATCACCGCGGCGGGCTTGTTGAGGCCGGAGCCCTGGTCCTCCAGGAGCCGCTCGAACCACAGGAAGTCCTCGACGGTGCCGTCGAAGTAGTTGTCGAACGGCATCGGCGTGCCGTGCACCAGCGGGATGCCGGCGCCGGCCCGCTTGAAGGCGTTGCCGGTCACGGCCAGCGAGCCCAGCGACATGCCGTGGAAGGCGTTGGTGAACGACACGATCGACTCGCGCCCCTTCACCTTCCGGGCCAGCTTCAGCGCGGCCTCCACGGCGTTGGTGCCGGTCGGGCCGGGGAACATGACCTTGTACGGCAGGTCACGGGGGCGCAGCAGCAGGTTCTGGAAGGCCTCCAGGAACGTGCGCTTGGCGGTGGTCGACATGTCGAGCCCGTGCGCGACGCCGTCCCGCTCCAGGTAGTCGATCAGCGCGCGTTTCAGGACCGGGTTGTTGTGCCCGTAGTTCAGTGACCCGGCTCCGGCGAAGAAGTCGAGGTACTCATGGCCGTCCTCGTCGTACATGCGGCTGCCCACCGCACGGTCGAAGACGGTGGGCCAGCCGCGGCAGTAGCTGCGCACCTCGGACTCAACGGTCTCGAAGACACTCAGGTCGGGCTGGGTGATGGTCACGACGAATCGCTCCTCGGTGCGTGGGGGAAGTCTGCGGGGGTCGGGCGGGGAGTCAGGGAAGTCAGTGGGGCAGCGGGCCGATGCGGTACAGCACCTCTGCGTCGTGCGGCCCGTCGGGGAACAGGCCCGTGTCGAACAGCACCTCGCGCTCCAGCCGGGCGCCGTGACGCTCGGCGAACGACGTGAACAGGCGCTCCGAGGCGGTGTTGCCCGGGGTGATGGTGGTCTCCACCGTCGTCACCCCGCGCTCGGCGACCGTGCGCGCGACCAGACCGTCGAGCAGCGCGGCGGCCAGGCCGCGCCCGCGGTGTGCCTCGTCCACCGCCACCTGCCACACCAGCAGGGTGCGCGGGCTGTCAGGCCGCAGGTACCCGGTGATGAAGCCCATCGGCTCGCCGTCCTGGTCACGGGCGACGGCCGACGTGGCCGCGAAGTCGCGGCACCACAGCAGATAGCTGTAGGACGAGTTCAGGTCGAGAACCTTCGAGTCCTTCGCCATCCGCCAGAGCGCGGCTCCGTCGGCCGTCGTGGGGCGGTCGATTTGCGGATCTGCTTGTACGGCAGTCATGTGAATTGAACTTACCCAGCGAAATTCAAAATTGCATCGCCGGTGGGGGTTACGTATGGGACGGGTCTGTGTTATCGCGCGGGCGTGAGGGTTCGCGCACAGGGGCGGCGGATTGCCCGGTATTGCACGGATAATACCGGGCAAAGCCGTCACGGTGTGTAACGCGTCACAGCCATGCAAGCCCCACGAGATCCAACCGAATTACCTCGCTGAATGTCCTCAAAATCTCTGTGTTTAGGACCGAGGAAAGCGGGCAGAAGAATACGGGAAGCTGTTCTTGAAAGAATTCTTATTTGTGTGTCAGCTTACATCCGGGGTGTTGCGGAAAGCACATTTAATTCAAGCCCCGGTCACTCCGTCGATGCGTTCCCGCAGGAGATCGGCATGACCGTTGTGCCGTGCGTACTCCTCGATCATGTGAATGAGCACCCAGCGCATGCTGACCTCCATCCCCGGGACCGGGCCCTCGGCGACCCGCCCGACGTGGTCCAGCGGCAGTCCCGCACACAGCTCCCGCCCCCGGGCGATCTCCCGCCGCCAGATCGCGAGCGCCTCGTCGAGCCCGCGCCCGGGATCCAGTGCGTAACCCGTCGCGTCCTCGAACACGGGCGGTACGTCGAGCCCGGAGGCCACGCGCTGGAACCAGTTCCGCTCGACCTCGGCGAGATGCTGCACCAGCCCGAGCAGCGTCAGGGTGGACGGCTCGGCCGACGCGGTGCGCGCCTGCGCGTCGTCCAGCCCGGCGCACTTCAGCTCCAGCGTGGCCCGGTGGAAGTCCAGCCAGCTCTCGAGCATGGCCCGCTCGTCGCCCGTGAGGCGGGGGACGGGGCGGCCGTCAGGGAGAGTGGGAGGGGTGTCGGCAGGTGTGTTGGCGGTCATACGGGGAGCATGGCACGGGGCACCGACAACGGTGTCCCGGCGCGTCCCCGCCGACGACTACCGCCACGCCTCCTCGGCGGCCCGCAGTGCGCCTTCCACGTCCACCGGCAGCCCCTGCCCGGAGAGTGCCGTGCCCAGGGCCGCCAGACTCGCCCGCACCGCCCCCGGCGTCGCGTCGGCGCCGTAGTGGTTGACCCGGATCATCTCCTTGGCCAGCGCGCCCCCGCCGGCGGCGAGCGGCACCGCAGGATCCGCCTCCAGCGCCCGCCGGACCAGCTCCGACGCCACCACCTGGGACGGTGCCCGCAGCGTCGTGGCGACGGGCGCCGCGTCCCGCGCCTCGTACACGTACGGCTCCAGCCCGCCACCGAGTGCGACCGCCCCGGCCCGGGTGGCCGCCGCGGCGGACGCGTGCCGCGCCATCACGGTGTCGAGACCGGCCGCCTCGATCCGCTCCACACAGGCCTCCAGCGCCAGCATCTCCAGCTGCGCCGGGGCGTGCAGCAGCGCCTTGCGCCCGCTGTCGACCCACCGCTCCTTCCAGTCGAGCAGCGACAGGTACGAGCGCCGCGGTGCCCGCGGGTTCGCCGCCATCCGGGCCCAGGCCCGCTCGCTCACCGACACCGCCGAGACCCCGGCGGGACCGCCCATCGCCTTCTGCGCCCCGATGACGCACAGGTCCACGCCCCACGCGTCCGGCAGCACCGGCTCCGCGCCGATCGAGGCCACCGCGTCCAGGTAGAACAGCGCCCCGTGCGCCCGCACCACGTCGCCGATCTCCGCGACCGGGTTGGTGTTGCCGGTCGCCGCCTCGGCGTGCACCAGCGACACGAAGTCGATCTCCGGGTGCTCTGCGAAGGCCCGGCGGACCTGCTCGGCCGTGACCGCCGTGTGGAAGGGCACCGTCAGGTCGATCACCGTCGCCCCGCAGTCGCGCAGCCAGTCGCCGAAGGTCTGACCGTACGGGCCCGTGATGACGTTCAGAGCCGTCGTGCCCGGACCGGCCGCGGCGCGGATCGCGCCCTCCAGCGGCAGCAGCGCCTCGCCCTGCATGATCACGACGTCCTGCTCGGTGCGCAGCAGCCGCGCCACACGGTCCTCGATCGCGGCGAAGCGGTCCGCGCCGAGCGGGGCCAGGTCCAGGAAGGGGTGCGTCACGGCAATGCTCTCTTCACTCACGGGTCCGACGGCATCGAGGGTAACCGCCGGGTACCACCCACCTGCGAGCCGAGGCCCGCGAGAACCGGCCCCCTTCGGGCCGCGCCCGGTGCCTCACTAAGGTGCGGTGCATGAGCGATCACGCGGTGCTGCACGTGAAGGGTCGGGTGCTCGTCGGGCCCGAGGACGTCCGGGACGAGCTGTGGGTGGTCGACGGCCGTGTCTCCTACGACCGTCCCGCCGGCGCCCGCGACATCCGCACCGTCCGGGGCTGGGCCCTGCCCGGTCTCGTCGACGCGCACTGCCACGTGGGGCTCGACCGGCACGGCGCGGTCCCGCAGGACGTCGCCGAGAAGCAGGCGCTGACCGACCGGGACGCGGGCACGCTGCTGATCCGCGACGCCGGCTCGCCCTCCGACACCCGGTGGGTCGACGACCGCGAGGACCTGCCGAAGATCATCCGGGCCGGGCGGCACATCGCCCGCACCCGCCGCTACATCCGCAACTACGCCTGGGAGATCGAGCCGGAGGACCTGGTCGCCTACGTCGCCCAGGAGGCCCGGCGCGGCGACGGCTGGGTGAAGCTGGTCGGCGACTGGATCGACCGTGACCTCGGCGACCTGTCGGCCTGCTGGCCCCGCGGCGCGGTGGAGGCGGCGATCGCCGAGGCCCACCGCCTGGGCGCCCGGGTCACCGCGCACTGCTTCTCCGAGGACTCACTCCAGGACCTCGTCGAGGCGGGCATCGACTGCGTCGAACACGCGACGGGCCTGACCGACGACCTGATCCCGCTGTTCGCCGAACGGGGCGTCGCCATCGTGCCGACCCTGGTCAACATCGCGACCTTCCCGGATCTCGCCGCCGGCGGCGAGGACAAGTTTCCGCGCTGGTCGGCCCATATGCGCCGGCTCCACGAACGCCGCTACGACACCGTCCGCAGTGCCTACGACGCGGGGATCCCGGTCTTCGTCGGCACCGACGCGGGCGGCGGCCTCGCCCACGGCCTCGCGGCGGCGGAGGTCGCCGAACTCGTCACCGCGGGCATCCCGCCCGTGCGGGCACTGGCGGCGGGCACCTGGACGGCCCGGTCCTGGCTCGGCCGACCCGGCCTGGAGGAGGGCGCCCCGGCCGACCTCGTCGTCTACGACGAGGACCCGAGAGCGGACGTCCGCGTACTGGGGGCGCCGCGCCGGGTGGTGCTGAACGGCCGCGTGGTCGGGTAGGCCTGCCGTTCGGAGGCGCTCGGTGGGCGGCCTGTTACCGGGTCATCGCCCGCTCCAGCGCCCGCAGAAACCCGTCCGTCGTCCTGCGGTCCCGCACCGCCAGCCGCAGCCACTCCTCGTCCAGGCCGGGGAAGGTGTCCCCGCGCCGCACGGCGTAGCCGAGGTCGCGCAGGCGGCGGCGTACGGCGGCCGCGTGCGGCAGACGGACGAGGACGAAGGGGCCCTCCGCGGGCCCCGCCACCCGCAACCCCGCCGGGGCGAACCCGGCGAGGCCCGCCAGGAGGTGGGCCCGGTCCGCGGCCACGCGGTGGGCCGCGTGGGCCGCCTCCGCCACGGCCCGCGGCCCCACGCACGCCTGCGCCGCCGCCAGCGCCGGAGTGGACACCGGCCACAGCGGCTGCGCCCGCTCCAGGGCCTCGACGGTCTCCGGCGCCGCCAGCACGTACCCGATCCGCAGACCGGCCAGGCCCCACGTCTTGGTGAGGCTGCGCAGCACCACGAGACCCGGCACGTCGACACGGCCCGCCAGGGCCTCCCGCTCGCCCGGCACCGCGTCCATGAAGGCCTCGTCCACCACCAGCACCCGCCCGGGCCGGGCCAGGGAGACGATGGTGTCCGCCGGGTGCAGCACCGACGTCGGGTTCGTCGGGTTGCCGATCACCACCAGGTCCGCGTCCTCCGGGACGGCCGCCGGGTCGAGCCGGAAGCCGTCCTCCGCCCGCAGCAGCACCCGGTCGACCGTGTGCCCGGCGTCCCGCAGCGCCGCCTCCGGCTCCGTGAACTGCGGGTGGACGACGACCGGCCGCCGCACCTTCAGCGCCCGCGCCAGCAGCACGAACGCCTCCGCCGCGCCCGCCGTCAGCAGCACCCGCTCCACCGGAAGCGCGTGCCGCGCCGCCACGGCCGACCGCGCGGCCCGCCCGTCCGGGTAGGCCGCGAGCCCGGTCAGCGACGCGGCGATGTGCTCGCGCAGCCACACCGGGGGTGTGTCCGCGCGGACGTTCACGGCGAGGTCGACCAGCGAGCCGCCGTCGTCCCGGACCTCCGCGTCCCCGTGGTGCCTCAGATCGTGCCCGCTCTCCGTGTGCATGGGGTCCTCAGTGCGCATGCGAGTGCGCGTCGTGGTGGTGGTGACCGTGCCCGTGGTGGTGGCCCTCGTCGTCCGGGTGGAAGTGCGGCTGCTGCGGCAGCCCCACCTTGTCCTCGAAGCCCGGCAGGGCGACGCGGTAGACGCACGCGTCGCAGTTCATCCGCAGATCGCCCCGGACGGCCTCCTCGTACCGCTCCCACACCAGGTCCAGCAGCTCCGGCTCCGGGCCGATCACATCGGCCGAGCGCACCTCGACCTCCGGATGCGCCTCCGCCCAGCCCTCCGTCTGCAGCCGGACCCGGTCCGGCAGGAGGCCGGTGAACAGGAAGTAGGGGAGCACCACGATCCGGCGGGCGCCGAGCCGCGCGCACCGGTCGAGCCCGCTCGGCACGTCCGGCGCCGCCAGGGACACGAACGCCGTCTCGACACCCCCGTACCCGCGCCCCTCCCACAGCAGCCGCGCCGCCTTGTGCACCTCGGCGTTGGCGTCCGGGTCCGTCGACCCGCGCCCCACCAGCAGCACCGTCACATCGGCCCGGTCACCCGGCCTGCGCCCTGCGCCTCCCAGCGCCTCGTCCAGCCGCCGCTCCAGCACGTTCAGCAGCGCCGGGTGCGGGCCGAGCGGGCGCCCGTAGGTGTACGAGACGCCCGGATGCCGCTCCTTCTCGCGGGCCAGCGCCGCCGGGATGTCGCCCTTGGCGTGCCCGGCGGACACCAGCATCAGCGGCACGGCGGCGAACCGCCGTACGCCCTGCTCCACCAGTGCGGTCACGGCCTCGCCGAGGGGTGGCGGGGACAGCTCGATGAAGCCGCCCGCGACGGGCAGTTCGGGGTGGCGGCGCCCCAGTTCCCGGACGAAGTCGCGGAACGCCTCGGCGCCGGCGTCGTCACGGGTGCCGTGGCCGGCGATGAGCAGGGCGGGCGGGGTGGTCACGGTTTCTCCTCGGCGGAAGTGGGGTGGTGCGGCGGGGCGTCGAGTGCAGCGCACGGCCGTCGGCCGGGCGCCCGCTCGACCGGGCGGGACGCTCGGTTCACGCGGTGCCCTCCTGCCAGCGGTAGCCGCGCGGCGTCACCATACGGCCGGCGACCTCGCGGGTCGCCGTGTTGCCCACCGTCACGACCGTCATCATGTCGACCGTCGCCGGGTCGAGCGCGGCCAGTGCCGTGACCCGGGCGGACTCCTCCGGCCGCGAGGCGTTGCGCACGACGCCGACCGGGGTCGACGGGGCCCGGTGCGCGGCGAGGATCGCCAGCGCCTTCGGGAGCTGCCAGTCACGGCCCCGGCTGCGGGGGTTGTAGAACGTCACGACCAGGTCCGCCTCGGCCGCCGCCCGCACCCGCCGCTCGATGACCTCCCACGGCGTGTGCAGGTCGGACAGGCTGATCGACACATGGTCGTGGCCCAGCGGCGCCCCCAGGATCGCGCCGGCCGCGAGCGCCGCCGTCACACCGGGCACACCGACCACGTCGATGTCGTCCGAGGCCTCGGCGAGCGCGGGGGAGGCCATGGCGTACACCCCCGCGTCCCCGCTGCCGATCAGGGCGACGGCCTGACCCTTGCGGGCCTCCTCGACGGCCGTGCGCGCCCGCTCCTCCTCGGCGCCCAGCCCCGACTCCAGGATCCGGGTGCCGGGCCGCAGCAGATCGCGGATCTGGTCGACGTACTGGTCGAGACCGACGAGCACGGAGGCCCGCCGGAGTTCGGCCTTCGCGCGCGGCGTCAGCAGGTCCCGGGCTCCCGGCCCGAGTCCGACGACCGCGAGCCGCCCGCGCCCGGGCCGCCGTACCACGGCACAGGTGGCCATGGCCGGGCTCGCGCCGGACTTCCGCTTGGGGACGAGGAGTTCGCCCCCGCGCACCAGCGCCGCGGCCTCCGCGACGGAGGGGGTGCCGACGGCGGCCAGCGGCGCCTCCGACGGGTTGGGCACGTCCACCCCGGCCAGCTCCCCGGCGGAGTACGTCACCAGCGGCACGCCCAGCCGCCGCGCGGCCTCGACGATGCCCGGCTCCCCGGCCTTGGCGTCGACGGTGGCCAGCTCGGCCACGGACGCGGCGGACAGCCCTGCCTCCCGCAGAGCGCCCTCGACCAGCGCGAGCACCTCCCCGGCGGGAGCGCCCTTCGACGCCCCGACCCCGACCACCAGGGACGGCGGCCGCAGCACCGCCTCACCTTCGGCCGACTCGACCAGACGGTCGGTCAGCCGGATCGTGTACGCCCCCTCGGCCGCCACCGGCAGCGGCGGCAGCGGCCAGGCCACCTCGGCCCGCAGCGCCACCGCCTCGCCGTCCAGCAACGCCCGTGACACCCCGGCCACATCGCCCTCCACGGGCAGGCCGAGCGTGTCCAGGCCGGGCAGCCCGACGGCGTCCGTCGCCGTCGTCACCACCGGCTCTGCCCCCAGCAACTCCCCGACTTCGAGGGCGAGTTCATTGGCGCCGCCGGCGTGCCCGCCCACCAGGGACACCGCGAACCGGCCGCCCTCGTCGACGCACACCACACCCGGGTCGGCCGTTTTGCCCGACAGCAGCGGCGCCACCAGCCGCACCACCGCGCCGGTCGCCAGGAAACACACCAGCTGCTCGCACTGCGCGAACGCGGTTCGCACGGCGTCCCCGACGGGACCCTCGTAGACCCGCGTGCGGTCCGGCCACGCCGCGGCCAGCCGGTCCCGCGCAGCCGCTCCCGCCGCGGTGGCGGAGATGAGGCCGATCACTGAGCGACTCCTTCTTCGACGCGTTCTGCTCCACGTACCGGAACAGTGGTGATCATGTACTGGCACCCCGTTCGCGCAGGGCCCTGCGGGCCTCCGGGTCGGCCTTGCGGTAGCCGTGGAAGTGACCCGGGTGGTAGAGGCGCGAGCGCGTGCCGTGCGCGTCGAGGGCCGGGCCGACCAGGAACAGGGTGTGCTTCCAGAGCTTGTGCTCCTTGACGGTCTCCTCCAGCGTGCCGACCGTGCACCGCACCACCAGCTCCTCCGGCCAGGTGGCCTGGTACGCGACCACGACGGGGGTCGTCGTCGGGTAACCGCCCTCCAGCAGCTCCCGCACGAGCTGCCCGCTGCGGGCGGCGGAGAGGAAGATCGCCATGGTGGTGCCGTGCCGGGCGAACTCGCGCACCTCCTCCCCGGGCGGCATGGGCGTCTTGCCCCCGCCGAGCCGGGTCAGCACGACGGACTGCGCCACCTCGGGAATCGTCAGCTCGCGCCGGGCGAGCGCCGCGACGGCGGAGAAGGCGGACACCCCGGGCACCACCTCGGTCGCGATACCGATCTCGGCACACCGGTCGAGCTGCTCCTGGGTGCCGCCCCACAGGGCGGGGTCACCGGAGTGGATCCGGGCGACGCGCAGCCCCTCCGCCCGGGCCCGCCGGTACACGGCGACGACGTCCTCCAGGGACAGGGACGCCGAGTCGAGGACCTCCGCGTCCTCACGCGCGTGCTGGAGGACCTCCTCCTGGACCAGGCTGGCCGCCCAGATCACGACATCGGCCTCGGCGATGGCGCGCGCGGCGCGGAACGTCAGCAGGTCGGCGGCGCCGGGGCCGGCACCGACGAAGGTCACCTTGCCGGTGGGGGCTTCGGCCACGGGGTCGGTCCTCTCGTGCAGCAGGTCGGTGGGGAGCGGGGTGACGGGTGACGGGCGGGCGGGTCAGAGCTTTCCGCCCCGTCCGCCGTCACGCCGTGCCGGGGCGATGAGCGTCGACAGGTACGGCAGGGGAGCGCCGTCGAGGTCGGCCGCCGGACGAATCGACTCCTCCGTCAGCCCCAGCGCCGACCCCCACACCGCGCCGTCGAGCCGCCCGGTCTCCCGCAGCGCCTCGGCCACCTCGTGCGCCTGCCGGCCGAACTTGTAGGCGACGACGGTCCCGGGCCCGGCGAGTGCCTCCTTCAGCGCGCTCGCCCCCGCGGTGACGGGCACGAGCGTCAGCGGCTCGGTCCCCTCGGTCAGCACGGCACCGGACCGGGCGGCGAGATCCTGCATGGCGGTGATCCCGGGCACCGTCTCGACGACGGTGCCCGGCACCAGCTCGGTGAGGGTCTGGGCGAGATAGGTGAAGGTGGAGTACACGTTGGGGTCCCCGATGGTCGCGAAGGCGACGGCGGCGTTCCCGCGCAGCAACGCCGCGACCCGCTGACCGGCCGCGTCCCAGGCGGCCTCGCGCCGCGCCCGGTCGCTGCGCTCGTTCAGCGCGAACACGACCCGGACGACCTTCTCCTCGGGCACGTAGTGCAGCACGGTGGCCTCGGCCCGCCCGCGCTCACCGCCGTCCGTTCCGTCGGCGGCGGCCAACACGGGCACCACGACGACATCCGCCTCCCGCAGGGCGTTGACGCCCTTGACGGTCACCAGTTCCGGATCACCGGGCCCGACGCCGACTCCGACCAGCCTGCTGCTCATGACGTCCGGCACCTCTCCACGAACCGACGGGCGACACCGGGCTCGGCCGCCCAATGCGTGTGCAGATAGCTCGCGTGCACACCGCGGTGTACGAAACCCTCGACCCGCCGGGGCGGAGTCCGGAAGCCCCAGGCGGGGTCCGCCCCCGAGCCGGGCTCCACGGCGGTCCGGTGGAACTCGTGCCCGCGCAGCCGCGTCCCCGCCGCCGCGAGCACACTGTCGCCGACGGCGACGGCGTCCCGGTAGCCCAGGGTCAGCCGCTCGGTCATCCGCGCCCCGGCGTCCAGCACCCCGCACATCGGCAGCCCGTCCAGCTCCCGGCACAGATACAGCAGCCCCGCACACTCGGCGGCGACGGGAGCACCGCTCTCCGCCAGGACGGCGACGGCCTTGCGCAGCGGTTCGTTGGCCGACAGCTCGGCGGCGTACACCTCGGGGAAACCGCCCCCGATCACCAACCCGCTCGTCCCTTCGGGCAGGTCCTCGTCCCGCAGGGGATCGAAGGGCACGACCTCCGCCCCGGCGGCGGCGAGCAGTTCGGCGTGCTCGGCGTAGGAGAAGGTGAACGCTGACCCACCGGCGACAGCGACTCTCGGCGTGGAGCCTTCAGCCGACCGTGTCGCGTGGTGGGTGGGCGAGGACACCACCTCAGCCGCATCCCAAGCCGCACACGACAACGCACCGGCACTCCGCGCCAGCCCCGCCAACGCCTCGAGGTCACACCCGGCAGACACCTGCGCGGCCATCGCCGCAACAGCCTCCACGGCCTCCCCGCGCCGCTCGGCGACAGGCACCAACCCCAGATGCCGGGACGGCGTGTCCACCTGCGGAGCCCGCCGCAACACCCCCAGCACCGGCACCCCGACCTGCTCCAGGGCCTCCCGCAGCAACGCCTCGTGCCGGTCAGAGGCGACCTTGTTCAGGATCACGCCCCCGACCCGTACCTCCGGGTCGAAGGAGACGAACCCGTGCACCAACGCCGCCACCGACCGCGACTGCGACGCCGCGTCGACGACCAGCACCACCGGCGCCCGCAGCAACTTCGCGACATGAGCCGTGGACGCCAGCTCACCCTCCCCGGCGGCCCCGTCGTACATCCCCATCACGCCCTCGACGACGGCGATGTCACACCCTCGCGCCCCGTGCAGGAACAACGGCCCCACCAGCTCCGGCCCGCACAGGTACGCGTCGAGGTTCCGCCCCACCCGCCCGGTCGCGAGCGCGTGGTACCCGGGGTCGATGTAGTCCGGCCCGACCTTGTGCGGGGACACGGCCAGCCCCCGCGCGGCGAACGCGGCCATCAGCCCGGTGGCGACGGTGGTCTTGCCGCTCCGCGAGGAGGGCGCGGCGATCACCAGTCGGGGAACGGACATCACCACTCGATGCCTCTCTGCCCCTTCTGCCCGGCGTCCATGGGGTGCTTCACCTTGGACATGTCGGTCACGAGGTCGGCGAAGTCCAGCAGCTTCTCGGGGGCGTTGCGCCCGGTGATCACCACATGCTGGGTGCCGGGCCGGTTGCGCAGGACGTCCACGACCTCGTCCGTGTCCACCCAGCCCCAGTGCATCGGGTAGGCGAACTCGTCCAGCACGTACAGCCGGTACGTCTCCGCCGCCAGGTCCCGCTTGACCTGCTCCCAGCCCTCCCGGGCCTTCTCCTCGTTGCTCGAGTTGTCACCCTGGAGGTCACGCTGCACCCAGGACCAGCCCTCGCCCATCTTGTGCCAGGCGACGGACCCGCCCTCACCGGAGGCGCCGAGCACCTTCAGCGCGTTCTCCTCGCCGACCTTCCACTTCGCCGACTTGACGAACTGGAACACCCCGATCGGCCACCCCTGGTTCCAGGCCCGCAGCGCGAGCCCGAAGGCGGCGGTGGACTTGCCCTTCCCGACGCCCGTGTGCACCACGACGAGCGGCCGGTTCCGGCGCTGTCGGGTCGTCAGACCGTCGTCCGGAACGACACTCGGCTGTCCTTGCGGCATTTAAGCTGCCCTCCTCGTAGTTCCCTGCACATCCCTGACCAGCCCGGCGATCGAGTCGGCCCGCAGCTCGTCCAGCGTCACGGCGGTGCCGCCCAGCTCACCGGCGAGCTGCCCGGCGAGCCCCAGCCGGACCGGCCCGGACTCGCAGTCCACGACGACGGACGCGACACCCTCGGCCGCGAACAGCCGTGCCGCGCGCCCGGCCAGGGCGACCGGCTCCGGGCCCCCGGTGGCCCGCCCGTCCGTCACCACCACGACCAGCGGCCGTCGCGCCGGATCCCGCAGCCGCTCCACGCGCAGCACGTCGTGCGCGCGCAGCAGCCCGGCGGCCAGCGGCGTACGACCGCCCGTCGGCAGCGACTCCAGCCGGGCCGCCGCCGCGTCCACCGAGGACGTCGGCGGCAGCGCGACGTCCGCGTCCGACCCCCGGAAGGTCACCAGCCCCACCTTGTCCCGCCGCTGGTACGCGTCCAGCAGCAGCGACAGCACGGCCCCCTTGACGGCACTCATCCGCTGCCGCGCCGCCATCGACCCGGAGGCGTCCACGACGAACAGCACGAGATTGCCCTCGCGCCCCTCGCGGGTGGCCTGCCGCAGGTCGTCCCGCCGCACGACGAGACCCGGCCCGGACCGGCCCCGCGCCCGCTGGTGCGGCGCCGCGGCCTGCACGGTCGCGGCCAGGTGCAGCTTGGTGAGCGCGCCCTTGGGCCGCCGGGCCCCCGTGGTCCGCCCGTGCTCGGTCCGCGCCCGGGAACGCCGCCCGGCGGCGCCCTCGCCGAGGCCGGGCACGCTCAGCACCTTGGTCCGGAACGGTTCGGCAGCCCGCACGGCCGACTGCTCGCCGGCCCCCGCCGGCTGCGGCTGCGGCTGCCCGCCTTCCCCGCCCTCGGGCTGGGCCTCGGTGTCGCCGCCCTGAGGTCCCTCGTCGGGCGCCGGCTGTCCACCGCCGCCACCGGGGCCGTCCGGCCCCGGGTCGGGGTCCGAATCCGGGTCCGGGTCCGGCTCGTCGTCCCCGGAGAACTCCTCCAGGGTCTCGTCCAGCTTGTCCTCGTCCAGCCCCGGCGCGTCGAAGGGATTGCGGCGCCGCCGGTGCGGCAGCGCGAGCAGCGCCGCCTGCCGGACGTCCTCCGCGAGCACGTCCGTACGTCCGGCCCAGGCGGCCAGCGCGGTCGCGGTGCGCGCCATCACGATGTCGGCGCGCATGCCGTCCACTTCGAACGCCGCGCAGGTCGCCGCGATCTGCCGCAGCGCCCCGTCGCCCAGCCGCACGGACGGCAGCAGCTCCCGCGCCGCCGCGATCCTCGCCCGGACGTCGGCCTCCTCGTCCGCCCACCGGGCCGCGAACCCGGCCGGATCGGCGTCGTACGCCAGCCGCCGCTTGACGACCTCCACCCGCTGGTCGGGCTCCCGCGAGGCCGCGACCTCGACGGTCAGCCCGAACCGGTCGAGCAACTGCGGCCGCAGCTCGCCCTCTTCGGGGTTCATGGTGCCCACCAGCAGGAACCGCGCGGCATGCCGTACGGAGACACCCTCCCGCTCGACGTACGAGGCACCCATCGCGGCCGCGTCCAGCAGCAGGTCGACCAGGTGGTCGTGGAGCAGGTTGACCTCGTCGACGTAGAGGATCCCGCGGTGCGCGTCGGCGAGCAGCCCGGGCTCGAAGGCCTTGACGCCCTCCGAGAGCGCCCGCTCGATGTCCAGCGCGCCCACGAGCCGGTCCTCGGAGGCGCCGACGGGCAGTTCGACCATCCGGGCGGGCCGGGTGGCGAACCCCCCCGGCTCGTGCGGCCCGTCCGGGCAGCCGGGGTCGGGCGCGCCGGGGTCGCAGGAGAAGCGGCACTCGGACACGACGTCCACCTGCGGCATCAGCGCGGACAGCGCCCGCACGGCCGTCGACTTGGCCGTGCCTTTCTCACCGCGCACCAGCACACCGCCGACCGCCGGGCTCACCGCGTTGATGAGCAGCGCCAGGCGGAGGCTGTCCTGTCCGACGAGGGCGGTAAAGGGATAGGGCGTGCTCACGCGTTGATCACTCCTTCGGTGCATTCATGGCAGAACGTCTCGCCGCCGAACCGCGGCCCCGCCATGGTCGAAACCTGCTCCCCGCCGACGCGGGGGTGGTCCACGGCGCTCATGCGTCGCCCTCCAGATCTCCCTCGAGTTCGAGGTAGGTCGCCCGGAGCCGTTCCAGGGTCTCCTGGTCCGGCTCCGCCCACAGTCCGCGGTCGGCGGCCTCCAGCAGCCGCTCGGTGATGCCGCGCAGCGCCCAGGGGTTGGACGTCTTCATGAAGTCCCGGTTCTCCGGGTCGAAGACGTACTCGGCGCTGAGCTTCTCGTACATCCAGTCGTCCACGACCCCGGCCGTGGCGTCGTACCCGAACAGGTAGTCCACCGTCGCCGCCATCTCGAAGGCACCCTTGTAGCCGTGCCGGCGCATGGCCGCCATCCAGCGGGGGTTGACCACGCGGGCGCGGAAGACGCGGTGGGTCTCCTCGCCCAGCGTGCGGGTCTTGACCTGGTCCGGGGTCGCCGAGTCACCCACGTAGGCCTCGGGGCTCGCGCCCGTCAGATGCCGCACCATGGCGACCATGCCGCCGTGGTACTGGAAGTAGTCGTCGGCGTCGACCAGGTCGTGCTCACGGGTGTCGACGTTCTTCGCGGCGACCGCGATCCGCCGGAACGCCGTCTCCATGTCCCCGCGCGCGGCCCGGCCGTCGAGCCCCCGCCCGTAGGCGTAGCCGCCCCACACCGCGTAAACCTCGGCGAGGTCCGCGTCGGAGCGCCAGTTGCGGGCGTCGATCAGCGGCAGCAGACCGGCGCCGTACGCCCCCGGCTTGGATCCGAAGATCCGGGCGGTCGCGCGGCGCCGGTCGCCGTGCTCGGCGGTGTCCTCGTCGGCGTGCGCCCGGACGTAGTTGGACTCGGCGGGCTCGTCCAGTTCGGCCACCTTGCGGACGGCGTCGTCGATCAGCCCCACCACGTGCGGGAACGCGTCCCGGAAGAACCCGGAGATGCGGACCGTGACGTCGATGCGCGGACGTCCCAGCTCTGCCAGGCCGATGACCTCGAACCCGGTCACCCGCCGCGAGGCGTCGTCCCACACCGGCCGGCAGCCCAGCAGTGCCAGGATCTCGGCGATGTCGTCGCCCTGGGTGCGCATGGCCGAGGTGCCCCACACGGTCAGCCCGACGGACTTCGGATACGCGCCGGTGTCCCGCAGATGGCGCTGCACCAGCGAGTCCGCGAGCGCCTGCCCGACCTCCCAGCTCAGCCGGGACGGAATCGCCTTGGGGTCGACGGAGTAGAAGTTGCGGCCCGTCGGCAGGACGTTGACCAGCCCGCGGGTCGGCGAACCGGACGGGCCCGCCGGGACGTAACCGCCGTCCAGCGCCCGCAGGATGTGCCCGATCTCGTCGGTGGTCCGGGCCAGCCGCGGCACGACCTCCGTGCAGGCGAACTCCAGCACCGCCACCGCGTCGGGCAGTTCGGTGCCGAGCACCTCCCGGACCAGCCCCGGGCTCTCGGCCGCCGCCCAGCCGCGTTCCTCCATACCCTCCGCGAGCCGCCGGCACAGCTGCTCCAGCAGGTCGATCGCGTCGGCCGCGGTCCGCGACGGGCCCGGCACCAGGTCCGTCAGCTCCACCGGCACCTTCACCGCAGCGCCCGGCTCGGCCAGCAACTCCTTCTCCACCAGCCCGAAGTGCTCCGCGAGCGACGCCCTGAGCCCGGGCAGCGCGTTCGCCTGCCCGCCCCACACCTGCGAGGCACGGAGCACGGCCAGCACCAGGTTGACGCGCGGCTCGCCGACCGGACCGCCGCCCAGGACGTGCAGGCCGTCACGGATCTGCACGTCCTTGATCTCGCACAGATAGCCGTCGATGTGCATGACGAACTCGTCGAACGCGTCGTCGTCCGGCTGCTCGTCGACGTGCAGGTCGTGATGGAGCTCGGCCGCCTTGACCAGCGTCCAGATCTGCGCGCGCACGGCCGGGGCCTTCGCCGGGTCCAGGTCGGAGACGAGCGCGTACTCGTCGAGGAGCTGCTCCAGCTTGGCCAGGTCGCCGTAGGTGTCGGCGCGGGCCATGGGAGGCACGAGGTGGTCGACGACGGTCGCGTGCCCGCGCCGCTTGGCCTGGGTGCCCTCACCGGGATCGTTGACGATGAACGGGTAGATCAGGGGCAGGTCCCCGAGGACGGCGTCCGGGGCGCAGCCACCGCTGAGCCCGAGGCCATTGCCGGGCAGCCACTCCATCGTGCCGTGCTTGCCCATGTGCACGATCGCGTCCGCGCCGAAACTGTTCTCCAGCCAGCGGTACGCGGCCAGGTAGTGGTGCGACGGCGGCATGTCCGGGTCGTGGTAGATCGCGATCGGGTTCTCGCCGAAACCGCGCGGCGGCTGGATCATCACCACGACGTTCCCGAACCGCAGCGACGCCAGCACGATGTCGTCGCCGTCCACGTACAGGCTGCCCGGCGGCTCGCCCCACGCCTCGGTCATGGCGTCCTTCAGCCCCGGGTCGAGCGTCTCGAACCAGGCCCGGTAGTCCGCGAGCGGCACCCGTGCCGGCGCGGCGGACAGCTGCTCCTCGGTCAGCCACTCCACGTCGTGACCGCCGGCCGCGATGAGCCGGTGGATCAGCTCGTCGCCGTTGTCGGGGTGTCCCTCGACGGTGTACCCGGCGTCCCTGAGGGCGTCCAGCACCCGCACCGCCGAGGCCGGGGTGTCCAGGCCGACCGCGTTGCCGACCCGCGAGTGCTTGGTCGGGTAGGCGGTGAAGACGAGCGCGAGCTTCTTGTCGGCGTTCGCCTTGTGCTTCAACTCCGCGTGCCGTACGGCGATCCCCGCGACCCGCGCGGCCCGCTCCGGGTCGGCGACGTACACGGGCACGTCGTCCGCGCCCTGTTCCTTGAAGGAGAACGGCACGGTGATCAGCCGTCCGTCGAACTCCGGGATGGCCACCTGCATCGCGGCGTCCATGGGGGAGAGGGCGGCGTCGGAGGCCTCCCAGGCCTGCCGCGAGGTCGTCAGGCACAGCCCCTGCAGCACGGGGACGTCCAGCTCGGCGAGGGCGCCGACGTCCCAGGCCTCCTCGTCGCCGCCCGCCGAGGCCTGCGAGGCGTGGGCGCCGCCGGCCGCGAGGACGGTGGCCACCAGGGCGTCGGCCTGCCCGAGGATCTCGTACAGCCCCTCGTCGGCCCCGCGCAGCGAACCGCAGTAGACCGGCAGTGCGTCGGCCCCCCGCGCCTCGATCGCGTCGCACAGGGTGTCCACGAACGCGGTGTTGCCGCTCAGCTCGTGCGCCCGGTAGAAGAGCACGCCGACGGTCGGCCGGCCCTGGTTGCGCGGACGCTCGCCCCGGACGCCGTACTCGGGCATCCGCTGCGGCGCGGCGAAGCCCTCGCCGGTCAGCAGCACGGTGTCGGACAGGAACCGGGCCAGCTCGGTGAGGTTGGCGGGCCCGCCCTCGACGAGGTACTTCAGCGCCTCCGCGACGACACCGGCCGGCACGGACGACTCGGCCATCAGCTCCGCGTCGGGCACGGCCTCACCGCCGAGCAGCACGGTCGGGGTGCCGGACGCCTTCAGCGCGGCGAGCCCCTCCTCCCAGGCCCGCTTGCCGCCGAGCAGCCGTACGACGGCGATGTCGGCGCCCTCCAGCAGGGCCGGAAGGTCCTCCCGGGCGTCCACACGGGTCGGGTTGCCGATCCGGTACGAGGCGCCGGAGGCGGCCCGGGCCGCCAGCAGGTCCGTGTCGGCGGTCGACAGCAACAACACGGTGCTCATGCGGGCGCTCCCGGGGGGATGAAGGGCAGACCTCGCGGCGCACCCGACTCGATGAGCCGCCACAGCGCGTCCGTGTCCGCGTGCTGTTCGATCAGGTCGCCGAGCCGGTCGAGCTGTTCCTCGCGCAGCGCGGCGAACGACGTGTCGGGCGCCGGCACGAAACGGCGGCCGGCGGCGGCCGCCACCTCGCGCAGGAAGGCCCGCCGGAACCCGTCGGACTCCAGTGAGCCGTGCCAGTGCGTACCCCAGGTCTGGCCGACCCGGCAGCCGTCCAGGAAGGGTTCGCCCCCTTCCACGGTGGCGATCCCGTGATGGATCTCGTACCCCTCGACGCGCTCGCCGAGGGCCTCCCCGACCGGCCGGGTGAGGGTCTTCTCCGGGGCGAACCGCACGCGGACGGGAAGGACACCGAGCCCGTCCACGCTCCCTTTCCGGCTCTCGACCTCGTCCTCGATGTGCTCACCGAGCACCTGGAAGCCGCCGCAGATGCCGAGGACGGGCCGCCCCTCGGCGACCCTGCGCCGCAGCGCCTCGGCGAGCCCCCGCTCACGCAGCCATTCCAGCGCGCGGACCGTTCCCCGGGTGCCCGGGACGACGACGAGATCGGCGTCGGCGAGCTCCTCCGGCCGGTCCACGAACCGCACCACCACACCCGGTTCGGCGGCCAGGGCGTCCACGTCGGTGAAGTTGGACATGAGGGGGACGGCGCACACCGCGATCCGCAGGACGTCCTCCCCGACGGGCGGGGCGACGGCCGACTCGCGCACCGTCCCGCGCAGGGAGACGCGAAGCCCGTCCTCCTCGTCGATGCCGAGCCCGTGCCGGAAGGGCAGGACGCCGTAGGTGTGCCGTCCGGTGAGACCGTGCAGCATGTCCAGACCGGGCTCCAGCAGACTCACGTCCCCGCGGAACTTGTTGACGAGGAACCCGGCGACGAGCTCCTGGTCCTCGGGCGAGAGCAGGGCGACGGTCCCGAAGAACGAGGCGAAGACACCGCCCCGGTCGATGTCGCCGACGACGAGCACGGGCAGCCGCGCGCCCCGCGCGATCCCCATGTTGACGATGTCCGTCCGCCGCAGATTGATCTCGGCGGGAGAACCGGCCCCCTCACAGATCACCGCGTCATACGTGCCCCGCAACTCGGCGAGACAGTCGAGAACGGTCCCGAGCAGTTTCTGCTGACGTCCGCCGTGGTAGCCGCGCGCGCTCAACTCGCCCACCGGCTTGCCCATCAGCACGACCTGGCTGCTCCGCTCGCCACCGGGCTTGAGCAGCACGGGGTTCATCAGCGCGGTCGGCTCGACGCGGCAGGCCTGTGCCTGCATGGCCTGCGCCCGCCCGATCTCGGCGCCCTCCTTCGTCACGAAGGAGTTGAGGGACATGTTCTGCGCCTTGAAGGGCGCGACCTTCACGCCCTGCCGGACCAGCCACCGGCAGATCCCGGCCGTGACGACGCTCTTGCCCGCGTCGGAGGTCGTACCGGCGACAAGAAGCCCACCGCTCATACTCACTGCCCCCTCTTCAGCAACCGCGCGCCGGCGCACACCCCTAGCGCGAGCCAGGTGACGCGCCGCGACAGCCGCACCGCCCGCGCGACGTCGTCCGTGACGACGGCACGCCCTTTTGTGTTCAGCACGGGCCGGTGCTCCACCCGCCCGCCGTACGAGAGCGTCCCGCCCAGCCGCACCCCGAGCGCCCCGGCGAAAGAGGCCTCCACGGGACCGGCGTTGGGACTCGGATGCTGCGCCGCGTCCGCCCGCCAGGCGCGTACGGCCCCGCGCGGATCCGGTCCGGCCAGCGCCGCGAGCACGGCGGTGAGCCGGGCCCCCGGCCACCCCGCGAGGTCGTCCAGCCGGGCGGAGGCCCACCCGTACCGCCGGTACCGGGCGGACTTGTGCCCGACCATGGCGTCCAGGGTGTTGACGGCACGGAACCCGAGCAGCCCCGGCACGCCACCGACGGCTCCCCACACGAGCGCCCCCACGACCGCGTCGGAGGTGTTCTCGGCGACGGACTCGACCACGGCGCGGGCGATCCCGGCGGCGTCGAGCGCCTGCGGGTCCCGGCCGCACAGGTGCGGAAGCCGCGCACGGGCCGCTTCGACGTCCCCCGCCTCCAGGGCCCGCCCGACGGCCTGCGCCTCCCGCGCGAGCGAAGTCCCCCCGACCACGGCCCAGGTGGCGGCACCGGTCAGCGCGACGGAGGCGGCGGAGGAGGGACGGACGGCACGTGCGGCGACGGCCCCGAGCGCGACGGCACCGCCCGCGCACACGGCGGCGTGCAGCGTGCCCCACCCCCGGTGGTCCCGCCACAACACCCGCTCCACGGCGCCCGCGGCCCGCCCGAACACGGCAACCGGATGCCCCCGGCGAGGATCGCCGAGCAGCAGGTCACCGATCAGACCGGCGGCGGCGCCGTACGCGAAAACGCGACCGGCACCCATGGGCTCAGCCGGCCACAGGAGCGGTCAGGGGCGGGGTGATCGACCTCGATCGGCAGCCGCGCATGGCGATATGTCCTCACTCAGGGTGTCCACGCCCTGGTTCGACGAGACCGGCGGTGAGAGTTCCTGGCTCCCGGGGTTCACCACCCCGGTGACAGTGGCGGGACCGCGCCGGACTTCCACCGGCTTCCTCTCCTGCCGCCGTATTGGCCCCGGCAGTCCACCACGGTCGCGAACGGCCGTCAACTTGCCGTTGACCTGCGCGGGGAGAGTGTGCAGAACCCCACACCGGGTTGGTGCGGTACGACGCCGGGTCGCCCCCCACACGCCGACCGGGCGGCACAGGACCGAAGCCCCGTGCCGCCCGGCGGCGAACAGTCGTGGTCAGGCCACGATCAGATAGATCCCGTACCCCACGGCCGCCGCGCACGCCGCGAAGCACGCGTACGCGCCCGTCACCGCGAGTCCCGCCGAACCGCCCTGCGCGGCCGCCCGCTCGTGGCGGGACAGGCCGGTGATGCCCAGGGTGAACAGGCCCACCAGGGCCACGGTGACCACGAGGCTGACACCGAAGACGGAGCCGAGGGCCGCCCAGTCGATCTTCATGGCAGAGGTTCTCCTTGTAACCGCGTGGGCGGGGTCAGACCGGGGTGGACGTGGTGGTCGGGGCGGCGGGTTCCCGTTCGGCCTCCGCCTGGGCCGGGAACGTGGGCAGCGGCTCCTCCGAGGCCGTGCCGCCCGCCGGCGGCGGCGTCACCGCGGCCATCGCCGTGGTCACCACACCGGCCGGCTCCGTCTCCTCGGGGTCGATGACGTTGGTGTGGTCGATGACCTCACGCCGGGACAGCTTCCAGATCACCGCGCTGGAGGCGACGAGGAAGACGGCCACCACCGCCGTGCCCCAGTCGCCGAAGCCGGTGACGTACTCGGCGAGCGCGCCCACCAGGGCTGCCGCCGGCAGGGTCAGAGCCCAGGCGACGAACATCCGCGTCGCCGTCGACCAGCGGACGACACCGCCCTTGCGGCCGAGGCCCGCGCCCATCACCGAGCCGGACACGGAGTGGGTGGTGGAGAGGGAGAAGCCGAGGTGGGAGGAGGCCAGGATGACCGTCGCCGCGCTGGTCTGGGCGGCGAAGCCCTGCTGCGGCTGGAGGTCGGTCAGGCCCTTGCCCATGGTGCGGATGATGCGCCAGCCACCGAGGTAGGTGCCGAGCGCGATGGCGAGACCCGCCGAGAGGATGACCCACATGGGCGGGTCGGAGTCGGGGGCGACGGCGCCGCCGGCGACCAGGGCGAGGGTGATGACACCCATCGTCTTCTGGGCGTCGTTGGTGCCGTGGGCCAGGGAGACCAGGCCCGCCGAGGCGATCTGGCCGGCCCGGTAGCCCTTCTTGGACGCCTTGCCGTCGGCCTTCTTCCCGAGGGAGTACGTCAGCCGGGTGGCGAACATCGCCGCGATGCCCGCGACCAGCGGCGCGGCGATCGCCGGGATCAGCACCTTGGTGACCAGGACGTCACCGTGCACCGCTCCGACGCCCGCCGAGGCGATCGTGGCGCCGATCAGGCCGCCCATCAGGGCGTGCGAGGAGCTGGACGGCAGACCGACCAGCCAGGTCAGCAGGTTCCAGAGGATCGCGCCGACCAGGGCGGCGAAGATGACCTCGGGACGGATACCGGCCTCGTCGACGAGGCCTTTGGAGATCGTGTTGGCGACTTCGACGGACAGGAAGGCGCCGACCAGGTTCAGGACCGCGGACATGGCCACCGCGACCTTCGGTCTCATGGCGCCCGTGGAAATGGTCGTGGCCATCGCGTTCGCGGTGTCGTGGAAACCGTTCGTGAAATCGAACGCGAGTGCGGTTACCACCACAATCGCGAGGATCAGCGAGAAGCTTTCCATTTACCCAGGCAATCGTTCGAGGTCGTTGGCCGGACGAACGTAGGTAACCCGAGTGAACGGAAGATGAACTGGGAGGGGCGCAGGAGTGTCCACAAACGAGGGTTGCCGTTCCGCCCTGCTGACAGGCTCCCCGCACCCCCGCCGACTGGACGCCCCGCGCTCAGTGTTTCAACCGATCGAGTGACCCGTCGGAGGGGCTGTGATCGCCCATGTGCCCGAAGATCTCCGGCCCAACGGTTTCCGGCCTGAACTGCCCCACTCGGCGGCAGGTCGCGGCCCCGCCTGGCAGGATCGGCGCATGGCTGAGCGGCGAGGCGACGAGCGGGACACAGGGAGCGTCCGGGACGGCGCACCCGATGCGGGGGAGCCGGGGCGGAGGGGTGTGCGCCCCGAAGAGGCACGTGCCTGGGAGGACCTCGTCGCGACGGCCCGCCGGACGGTCTCCGAGGGGCTGGTCGTCGGCACGTCCGGCAACGTCTCGGTGCGGGTCGGGGACACGGTCCTGGTCACTCCCTCGGGCGTCCCCTACGACCGGCTGGAACCGGACGACGTCACCGGCGTCGACCTCGACGGCCGGCAGGTCCTCGGCGCGCTCGTCCCCACCAGCGAACTGCCCATGCACCTCGCGGTCTACGGCACGACCGACGCCCGGGCCGTCGTCCACACCCACGCCGTGCACGCCACGGCCGTCTCGACGCTCGTGCGCGAGCTCCCGCTGATCCACTACATGGCCGCCGCGCTCGGCGGTCCCGTCCGGGTCGCCCCGTACGCCACCTACGGCACCGACGAGTTGGCCGAGAACATGCTGCGCGCCCTCGCGGACCGCTCCGGCTGCCTCCTCCAGAACCACGGCACGATCACCTACGGCACGTCCCTGGACCAGGCCTACGACCGCACCGCCCAGCTGGAATGGATGTGCCGGCTGTGGCTGACCGCCGCGTCGGTGCCGGGCCTTTCCCCGAGCCTGCTGTCCGGCGAGCAGCTGGCGGAGGTGGCGGAACGGCTCAGCGGGTACGGCCAGCGCCGCTGACCCTTCCGGCCGGGGGCGCCACCCGGGCGCCCCCGGCCTCACCCCGCCGCCCCCGCCCACTGGTCGCCCCACCTGTCCGTCTGGACACTGGAGGGATGCGCACTGTCAAAGCGACTGCCGCCGCCGTCACCGCTGTGATCGGAGCCGGCGCCGCCGCCGTGGCCGCCGGCCGCTTGGCCAGCGACGCCGCGCTCAAGGCGCCCCCGGGCAGGCCGCTGCCCACCGAACCCCGGCTGACCGTGCACGGCACGGCGCCGGGGCGGATCAGCCTCACCCGGGATCTCGCCGCCCTGCGCCCCGGCCGCTACGGCCTCTCCGGCGACGGCTCCCATGCGGTCGTCGGGCCCGTACTGACCGACGCCCCCGGCACCGCCGACACCGTCGTCCGCCGCCTGGAGCGGATCACGCACGGCACCCTCAAGCCCGGCGACAAGGCATGGCTCACCCCGAACCTGTACGTCGGCGACCCGAGCGCCGCCCTCGGCATCGAGCACGCCGACGTCGACGTCCCGGGCGAACTCGGTGCCCTGCCCGCGTGGTTCGTGCCCGGCGCCCGGGACACCTGGGTGATCGCCGTCCACGGCCTGGGCACCACCCGGGAACTCGCCATGAACGTCATGGGGTTCCTGCACCGCAGTCACGTCCCGGTGCTCGCCCTCGCCTACCGCGGCGACCTCGGCGCGCCCCGCCCGCCCGACGGCCTGAACCACCTCGGCGAGACCGAGTGGCGCGACCTCGACGCGGCGATCCGCTACGCCGTGCGGTACGGCGCCCGGCAGGTCGTCCTGCTCGGCTGGTCCACCGGCGCCACCATGGCCCTGCGTGCCGCCGCGCGGTCGGAACTGCGCGACCGGGTCTCCGGGCTCGTCCTCGACTCGCCCGTGCTCAGCTGGGAGACCACCCTGCGCGCCCTCGCCGCCGCCCGCCACACCCCGGGCGCGCTGCTGCCGCTGGCGGTCCGCGCCGCGCAGGGCCGCACCGGCCGGTACGGCGACCGCGACGCGGCCGCACCTGCTGCAGCGGGGCTCCGCGTCCCGGCGCTCGTCCTCCACGGACCGGACGACAAGGTGGCACCCTGGCGGCTCTCCCGTCAGCTCGCCGACAACCGCCCGGACATGGTCGCCCTCCACCGCGTCGCCGGAGCCCCCCACGGAGCGATGTGGAACGCCGACCCGCCGGCCTACGAGGAGGCGCTGCGCCGCTTCCTGGTGCCGCTCATGTGACATCGCCCGCGCGACCCCCCGGACGCACCTCCTGTTCAGGCCCCCTCCATCCCGTGGCAACCATGCCGCTCCCCACCCGTCGACGACCGGTCGCGATGATTCCGTTTAGCGTCGGACCACTGGCTTGTTCATGGCTCTCGACCGCCCCCGGGACCCGGTGCATTGGCCATCCCCGTCGCCCGCCGTGACATTCCGTTTGGGTTTTCGGACCGTCAACCGGAAGACTGCCCCCGTGACGTCCCGTATCCCGCGCGACTCCAGGCTTCGACTCGTCCGCCCCCGACCCCTGGCCGCCGCCCCCAGAGCGATGAACCAGCGGCCCTCGCGCCGACCCGCCCCGCGCCCCCCGGAGGGCACCCCGGCACCGGCGGAACTGGCCAGAATGGCACGCTCAGGTCTGGCCGCCGCGGCCCGCGTCGCCCGCTGGGCCGACGCCGCGCTCGGCCCCGGCCGGGACAGCGCCACCGCCGACGGCAAGGCCACCCTCTCCGGCGCGACCGCCGAACGGGCCGCCGACGAGCTGGGCCTGACCCCGGCTCAGGTCAGAGCCGACTGGGACACCGCCCGTCTCGCCGGCCTGGTCGAAGTACACGGCGACAGCGCCCGCCCCGGCTGGCGGCTGCGCGCCTGGGACCGCGACGACAGCGCCGTCCTGCGCGGCTGGGTCGCCCTCTTCGACGCCTGGTCGCTGGCCTACCCGGAACCCGAGGACCACGAGCCCGCCGCCGTCGCCGAGGTCGTCTCGGCCATGCCGCAAGCGCTCTCCTTCCTCCAGCTCTCCGCCGGCCCCGTCCCCGTGGAGCAGCTCCTCGACCTCCTGGAGCAGCGCGTCACCGAACTGCGCACCGCACGCTGCGAGATCCCCTACGGCCCGCAGCCCGAGACGGTGGCCGAACCGGAGCCCACCGACGCCCCGCTCGCCCCGCTCCTCGACTGGGCCCTGCGCGCCCTCGCCTCCGTCGGCGCCCTCACCTACGGCGACGGCCAGGCCACGCTCACCCCGCTCGGCAGCTGGGCCGTCTGGGTCAAGCTGGAGCAGATCTGCGTCGCCGCGCAGAGCCCCGCCGGGAACATCGAGCAGGGCGCCGAGGACATGCTCCGCGGCTGCGCCCAGCTGCGCCCGAACGCGGCCCGCGCCGAGTACCGCGCCTGGCTCGCCGCCCGCCCCGTCGGCAGCGCCGTCACCGAACTCCTCGGCGCCGCCCGCGGCGAGGACGCCCTGCTGCGCGGCCTCGCCTTCGAGGCGCTGCGCGTGGTCGGCGCCCCCGCCGAGCCGGACGTCCACGCCGTGCTGGACGAGCCGACGCTCCGGCCCTACGCGCTGCTGTGGCTGGCCGAGCACGACGGGGCCGACCCGGAGGACGCCCACGAGGTCCTCACCCGGGAGGAGGCGACCTGGCTGTGGGTGGACACCGCCGCCGCCGTCGCCGACCACGGTGAGGCCCCGCTGCTCGTCCGCCACCTGGAGTCCGCGGTGCAGCCGACCATCCCGATGCTCCTCGACGAGGTACGTGCCGTGGGTCACCCGCGCACCGTGCAGGTCCTGGTGGCCCTCGCGGCGGCCCACCCCGACCCGGCCCTGGCCAAGGCCGTCCGCCGCGCCGCCTTCCAGGTGCACACCGGCGGCAGCTAGCCCTGGGCCGGCCGGCCCAGGGCCGTCAGGCCGCCATCTCGGGCGCGTACGTCCCGAAGCTCCACACGTTGCCCTCGAGGTCCCGGGCCATGTAGTCCCGCGAGCCGTAGTCCTGGTCCGTCGGGGGCATCAGGACCTCCGCACCGTGGTCGACGGCGCGGCGGTGGTGCGCGTCCACGTCGTCCACCACGACGTAGACCCCCGCGCTGCCCGTGCCCTTCATGGCCGCGTCGAACACGCCGCCGCGGCCCTTGGTGCCGACCATGACCGCGCCGTTGCCCTGCGCCAGCTCGGCGTGCAGCACCGAGCCGTCCTCGCCCTCGTACACCGACAGCTCCGTGAACCCGAAGGCCTCCGTGAGCTGCCGGATCGCCGCCTTCGCGTCCGCGTACAGCAGCGTCGGGTAAATGCTCGGACGTCCGCCGGACGTGCCTGCCATGGCGATCACTTCCTCGTGTCTCGCTCCCCGGGAGGCCGCGGAATCCGGCCCGCTGCTCAGTCTTCCACCGGCCACTGACAACGACCCCCGGGCCGCCGTGACCAGAACCGCACCAGGATCCAGGGAAAGTGGTTGCACGCCCCCGTTAGACTGTCCCCCATGGCCATTCTCCTCGCGCATTAGACGGCGGGAACGTCCTTCAGCCGTCCATCCCGCCCCCGTATCCGCCCTGGAGTCTGTCCGTGATCTCCGCCTCCGGTATCGAGCTGCGCGCCGGTGCCCGCGTCCTCATCGAAAACGCCTCTTTCCGTATCGCCAAGGGCGACCGCATCGGCCTGGTCGGCCGCAACGGCGCGGGGAAGACCACCCTGACCAAGTGCCTGGCGGGCGAGGGCATGCCCGCCGGCGGCGCCATCACCCGCTCCGGCGAGGTCGGCTACCTCCCGCAGGACCCGCGCACCGGCGACCTCGACGTCCTCGCCCGCGACCGCATCCTCTCCGCGCGCGGCCTGGACGTACTGATCCGCAAGATGCGCGAGAACGAGCAGCGCATCGCGACCGGCAAGGGCGGCACCCGCGAGAAGGCCCTCAAGCAGTACGAGCGCCAGGAGACGGAGTTCCTCACCAAGGGCGGGTACGCCGCCGAGGCCGAGGCCGCCACCATCGCCGCCGCCCTGAACCTGCCCGACCGGGTGCTCGGCCAGCCCCTGCACACGCTCTCCGGCGGTCAGCGCCGCCGTATCGAGCTGGCCCGCATCCTGTTCTCGGACGCGGACACCCTGCTGCTCGACGAGCCCACGAACCACCTCGACGCCGACTCGATCATCTGGCTGCGGGACTACCTCAAGACCTACCGCGGCGGCTTCATCGTGATCTCCCACGACGTCGACCTCGTCGAGACGGTCGTGAACAAGGTGTTCTACCTGGACGCCAACCGCGCCCAGATCGACATCTACAACATGGGCTGGAAGCTCTACCAGCAGCAGCGCGAGGCCGACGAGAAGCGCCGCAAGCGTGAGCGGCAGAACGCCGAGAAGAAGGCCTCCGCGCTGCACTCACAGGCCGACAAGATGCGGGCCAAGGCCACCAAGACCGTCGCCGCGCAGAACATGGCCCGCCGGGCCGACAAGCTGCTGGCCGGCCTGGAGGCCGAGCGGAAGTCCGACAAGGTCGCCAAGCTGCGCTTCCCCGAGCCCTCCCCGTGCGGCAAGACCCCGCTGATGGCCGAGGGCCTGTCGAAGTCCTACGGCTCGCTGGAGATCTTCACCGACGTCGACCTGGCCATCGACAAGGGTTCGCGCGTCGTCATCCTCGGCCTCAACGGCGCCGGCAAGACGACCCTGCTCCGCCTCCTCGGCGGGGCGGAGGAGCCCGACACCGGCAAGGTCATCCAGGGCCACGGCCTCAAGCTCGGCTACTACGCGCAGGAGCACGAGACCCTCGACCCGGAGCGCACGGTCCTGGAGAACATGCGCTCCGCCGCCCCCGACCTGGACCTGGTGGAGGTCCGCAAGACGCTCGGCTCGTTCCTGTTCTCCGGCGACGACGTCGACAAGCCCGCCGGCGTCCTCTCCGGCGGCGAGAAGACCCGCCTGGCCCTCGCCACGCTCGTGGTGTCCTCGGCGAACGTGCTGCTGCTCGACGAGCCGACCAACAACCTCGATCCGGCCAGCCGCGAGGAGATCCTCGGCGCGCTGCGCACCTACAAGGGCGCGGTCGTCCTCGTCACCCACGACGAGGGCGCGGTCGAGGCCCTGCAGCCGGAGCGGATCATCCTGCTGCCGGACGGCGTCGAGGACCTGTGGGGCGCCGACTACGCGGATCTCGTCGCCCTGGCCTGAGTGTGAGTGCTGCCTGAGCGTCAGTGCCGCTTGATCGAATACGTGATCAACGGCGTATGGATCATTCGGCCCAGCGGTGATCCATCATCTGTGTGAGATCTCCTCGTACCGAGGTGTGTCCTACATCGATTTCGCGGCCGAGCCCCCGATTCTTCCGGGCTCGGCCGCGACGCCTTTCTGACCAGGCGTTTTCCTCCACCATCCGTTCGGGCGTACGGACATCACTCTCCGGAATTTTGCATTCCGCTTGTGGGGATGTGCTCCCGTCGTCACAACCTTGTCTCACGGACCTTGCCGAATGGGTGGCCATCAAGGCCCGGAGGGGTGATCATGAGGAGACCAGAGCGCACTTCCCATGAGGAGGCACGGGTGGCCGAGACTCTGAAGAAGGGCAGCCGGGTGACCGGCGCCGCGCGCGACAAGCTCGCGGCAGACCTGAAGAAGAAGTACGACGCCGGTGCGAGCATCCGGGCGTTGGCCGAGGAGACCGGCCGCTCGTATGGCTTTGTGCACCGCATGCTCAGTGAGTCGGGCGTCACGCTGCGAGGGCGTGGCGGGGCGACCCGGGGCAAGAAGGCCACGGCCTGACCCCGGGTGGCCCCTCGGCTCCGATGGTGGCCACCCGGTCGTTCGGCTGATCGCCCGGGTGGTTACTGTGCAGTCACTTAGCTGACCGCACACATCGGAGGCGTCCTATGGCTTCGCCCGACAAGGACCTCGTTCCCGTACTCGACAAGGACGGCGTACGGCTCACCGTCGACGACGCGATCGCCACGGTGACGCTGACCAATCCGGCCAAGCGCAACGCGCAGAGCCCCGCTCTGTGGCGGGCGCTGACCGAGGCCGGGCGGCAGCTGCCGGGCTCCGTCCGCGTCGTGGTGCTGCGGGCCGAGGGCAAGTCCTTCTCGGCCGGGCTCGACCGGCAGGCGTTCACTCCCGAGGGCTTCGACGGCGAACCGTCGTTCGTCGACCTCGCGCGCGGCAGTGACGCCGAGTTGGACGCGACCATCGCCGAATACCAGGAGGCGTTCACCTGGTGGCGGCGCAGCGACATCGTCTCCGTCGCCGCCGTCCAGGGGCATGCCATCGGGGCGGGCTTCCAGCTCGCCCTCGCCTGCGACCTGCGCGTCGTCGCCGACGACGTGCAGTTCGCCATGCGCGAGACCAGCCTCGGACTCGTGCCCGACCTGACGGGCACGCATCCGCTGGTGGGACTCGTCGGCTACGCCCGCGCGCTGGAGATCTGCGTGACCGGGCGCTTCGTCACGGCCGAGGAGGCCGTGAACACGGGGCTGGCCAACCTCGCCGTGCCCGCCGGCCAGCTCGACGACGCCGTACGGGACCTCCTCTCGGCCGTGCTCGCGGCGCCCCGCGACGCGGTCATCGAGACCAAGGCCCTGCTGCGCGGCGCCCAGGACCGCACCTACGAGGACCAGCGCGGCGCGGAACGCCAGTCCCAGGCCCGCCGTCTGCGGGACCTCGCGGGCGTCGGCGACTGACGGACCCCGGACTCACGGTGAGCGCGGTCAGCCGACCGCGCTCACCAGCACCGCCACCGTCGGATGGTCCGGCAGCGTCCTCCTGACCGCGGTGCGGACCGCGCGGGCCACGTCACGGGCCCGGTGGTCGGCACCGACAGCGAGTTCCAGCCGGACGTGGCGGTGCGGCAGCGCGGCCTCGCCGGGGAGCGCCTCGATGTGCACCGGACGGCCCAGTGTGCCCGTCAGACGGAGGACGCCCGGAACCTCCAGCGCGGCGATCGCCACACGGCTCTCGTCGCCGCCCACGGCCTGCGCGGCGCCCGGCGGTTCGGGGAGCGGACCGGCGGGCCCGGGCGGTTCCGCCCCCTCGTCCAGCAGGCCCGTCACGCGCAGGTCCACCTCCGTCACCGTCAGACCGAGCCGCTCGGTCGCGGCGGTCGCCAGCGCCGTCCGCAGCAGGGACGCCGTCGCCGGCAGCGGCTGGGAGGACGTGGCCTGCACCTCAGCCGTCACCCGCAGCGGCCCGGGCGGCAGAGCGCTCGGCGGAGCCGGTACGGCCGGCTCCCCGACGTCCGCCACATCGGCGAGCGTGACGCGCAGCGCGTCGAGGCGCACACCCGGCGCGTCCCCCGCCGCGCCCCGCAGCACCGCCTCCGCCGCCCGCTCGGCGATCCACGCGCCGTCCCGCGCGTCACCCAGAGGCAGCAACCTGCCGATACCCAGCTGATGTCTCACTGCCCGCGTCCATCTGTCGCCCGTCATTCCTCCAGCCTGCCGCATCGGGAGCGCGCCGCCACGCAACCATGCTTACGGTGGTCGAAGGACGACAACCGAAAAGGACGTACGGCGATGACTGACATGACCGAGAACCGGGGCGGGGAGAGCGAGACACCGGCGGCACGCAGGAGTCCGCTGGCCAAGCGCAGCGGGGGAGACCCGGGCTCCCGCGGCCGGACGACCATCGCGGACGGCGTCGTGGAGAAGATCGCCGGGCTCGCCGCACGCGACGTCGACGGCGTGCACGCCATGGGCAGCGGAATCTCCCGCACCTTCGGAGCCGTGCGCGACCGCGTGCCCGGCGGCGCCAAGTCGGTGACCCGGGGCGTGAAGGCCGAGGTCGGCGAGGTGCAGGCGGCCCTCGACCTGGAGATCGTCGTCGTCTACGGCGTGTCGATCGCCGACGTGGCCCGGGACGTACGGGAGAACGTCATCAACGCCGTCGAGCGGATGACCGGCCTCGAGGTCGTCGAGGTCAACATCGCGGTGAGCGATGTGAAGCTGCCGGACGAGGAGGAAGAGGAACCGGAGCGCCGGATCCAGTGAGGCACGGGCCCACGGACGACACAGCGGCTGAGGAGCTGAGGAGCGCATGAGCATGGGCGTAGCCGGCATGATCGCCGGTATGGCGCTGGCCTTCGCCGGGTACTTCGGCGGATTCGGGGCCTTCCTGCTGGTGGCGGCGCTGGGCGCCGTCGGCTTCGTCGTCGGCCGGTTCCTGGACGGGGACATGGACTTCGGCGACTTCTTCCGCACCCGTGACGAACGGCGGCGAGGACGCCCGTGAGCACGGATGCCGGTGAGCTCGGCAGACCCCTGACGGTCGTCCCGCCGCGCGAGCGCGGGGCGACGCGGATCGCCGACCGGGTCGTCGCGAAGGTCGCCTCGCAGGCGGCCCGCGAGGCCGTGGGGACGCTGCCGCCCGACGCCGGCCGGCCGTCCGCCACCGTCGTCGTCCACCACGACGTCGCCCACGTCCGGGTCCACGTCGAACTCGACTACCCCTGCGACGTCGGCGCCCGCTGCCGTCGGGTGCGTCGCCGAGTCGTCGAACGGGTGGGCGATCTGATCGGAATGCAGGTGCCGGAGGTCATCGTCCAGGTGGAGCGGCTGCATCTGGTCGCGGCGCCCGGCGCGGTACAGGGGAGGACGCGATGAGCGAACCCCAGGGCACGGAACCCTCCGACGGCACCACCGAGCGCCTGCCGATCCTCGGCAAGCCGGCGAACGGCACCGAACCGGACCGGTCCACGCCGGAGCCCGGCACCGGACCGCCCACCGTCCGGGACGGCGAGGACGGCCGGGAGGGCCGCTTCTGGTCGGCGCGCCGCATCCCCGCGGGCATCGTCGCGCTGCTGCTCCTGGGCCTCTTCGGACTGTTCCTCTACGACATCGTCTCCGTACGGGCCGGCCGGCCCGAGATGTACTGGCGCCGGGAACTGGCCGACCAGCTCTCCGAACGGCCCCTCGACGACACCTGGGTGCTCGTCGGCGCCGGGGTCGCCGCCGTCCTCGGCCTCTGGCTGCTGATCCTGGCCGCCACACCCGGCCTGCGGGATCTGCTCCCGATGCGGCGCCCCCACAGCGACGTGCGCGCCGGACTGCACCGGGACGCCGCCGCGACCGCGCTGCGCGACCGCGCCATGGAGGTCGCCGGTGTGCAGTCGGCCCGGGTACGGGTGCGCCGGACCAGGGCGGACGTCCGCGCCACATCGCACTTCCGGGAACTGGACGACGTGCACGACGACTTGGACGCCGTGCTCACCGAAGCCGTCGACGGACTGGGACTGTCCCGGCCGCCCAGGCACTCGGTGCGCGTCCGGCGGCCCGGACGAAAGGGGTGACCGCGGTGCTCCGGGTCGTCAACCGCGTGTTCCTCGGGCTCGTGGGCCTGGTCCTGCTGGTGCTGGGCGGCTCCGTGCTGGCCGTCGGCCTGGGCGCTCCGGCGCCCTCGTGGTGGATCCACGACAGCAAGCACGACGTCCTGCTGAGCGACGCCGAACGCACCCGCTGGCAGGACGAGGGCTGGTGGTGGCCGGTCGTCATCGCCGTACTCGCCGTTCTCCTGTTGCTCGCGCTGTGGTGGCTGGTCGCCGTGCTTCGCCGACGCCGCCTGGCCGAGATCCTCGTCGACACCGGCGACGACGAGGGCGCGCTCGTGCGCGGCCGGGCCCTGGAGGACGTCCTCGGCCAGGAGGCGGGCACGATCGACGGCGTGGCCCGCGCCCAGGGCCGGCTGACGGGCCGCCGCACCGCCCCCGAGGCCCGCGCACGCCTCGCACTGGAGCCGCACGTGAACCCGGGGACCGCGCTGCACGACTTCACGACCGGCCCCCTGGCGCACGCGAAGACATCGGCGGGCCTGGCGTCACTTCCCACGGAGGTACGGCTGCTCGGGGTCAAGCACGGAGCCGAACGGGTGGGTTGAGTGCGGCAGAACCGTTCTTGAGGGGGCGGGGAACTGCGCGACCGATCCCCACGCACCTGCACCCGGCAACGCTCAGAACCCGTGCCGCGCGCCCCCGTCAACCGGCACCATGACCCCGGTCAGATAAGAGGCCGCCGGCGACAGCAGGAACGCCGCCACTCGCCCGAACTCCTCCGGAGCCCCGTAACGCCGCAACGGAATGCGGGACTCCGACGCTGCCCGCGTCGCCTCGGG
This sequence comes from Streptomyces sp. NPDC006372, assembly GCF_040612515.1. Lineage (NCBI taxonomy): Bacteria > Bacillati > Actinomycetota > Actinomycetes > Kitasatosporales > Streptomycetaceae > Streptomyces > Streptomyces sp. NPDC006372. The sequence continues at coordinate 58,661 of NZ_JBEXQJ010000033.1, forward strand.
ATCCGCCGACAGCGCGTCGAGCTCCCGCACGCGATCCGTGTCGATGCGCCCGGGCAGCACACCGACCACCCGGATCCCGCGCGGCCCCAGCTCGTCCGAGAGCGACTTGGCGAGCCCCGCGAGCCCCGGGCGCAGCCCGTTCGAAATGGTCAGCCCGGGAATCGGTTCGTACACCGACCCCGACAGCACGAACCCGATGACACCCCCGGGCTCCAACTCGGCGGCCGCGGCGCGAGCCAACCGCACCGCACCGAGGAACACCGACTCGAACGCCGCCTGCCACTGCTCGTCCGTGTTGTCCGCGACGAACCCGGCCGGCGGCCCGCCCACGCTGACGAGGACACCGTTGAAACGGCCGAAGTGCTCCCGCGCGGCCCCGATCAGCCGGGCCGCCGCCTCGGGGTCGGCGTTGTCGACGGCCACGCCCACCGCGTTCGGGCCCAGCTCGGCCGCCGTCTCGGCGACGCTCTTCTCGTCCCGCCCGGAGACGACCACCTTCGCCCCGTCCGCGACGAGCTCGCGCGCGGTGGCGTTGCCGAGGCCGCGGGTGGCTCCGGTGACGACGTACACCCGGTCATTGAGTCCAAGATCCATGGTCCCTATCCTGCCCCGTCCTGCCCGAACAGGGCGAGGGCGGTGTTCACCAGGCCGATGTGGCTGAACGCCTGCGGGAAGTTGCCGAGCTGCCGGCCGGACACCGGGTCGAACTCCTCCGAGAGCAGACCGACGTCGTTGGTGAGCCCCACCAGCCGTTCGAACAGGTCGCGGGCCTCCTTCGTACGGCCCGTCATGTGCAGGGCGTCCGCGAGCCAGAACGAGCACACCAGGAAGGTGCCCTCCGAGCCGGGGAGCCCGTCGACGTCCGCGCTGTCGTCGGTGGTGTAGCGGCGCAGGAAGCCGCCGCGGTCCAGTTCCTCGCGGACCGCGTCGATCGTGCCGACCACCCGCGGGTCGTCGGGCGGCAGGAAACCCAGGCGCGGGATGAGCAGCAGCGCGGCGTCCAGTTCGCGGGAGCCGTAGGACTGCGTGAAGGTGTTGCGCTCGGAGTCGTAGCCCTTCTCGCACACCTCGCGGTGCACCTCGTCGCGCAGGGCGCGCCAGCCGTCCAGGTCACCGTCCAGCTCCGGATGGCGCTCCAGGGTGCGCACCGCACGGTCGGCGGCCACCCACACCATCACCTTCGAGTGCACGAACTGGCGCCGGCCGCCGCGCACCTCCCACAGCCCCTCGTCCGGCTGGTCCCAGTGGGTCCGCAGAAAGTCCATCAGGGCCGTCTGCAGCGCCCACACGTCGGGCTGGGCGGACAGGCCCGAGACGCGGGCCAGCGACAGGGAGTCCATGACCTCGCCGTACACGTCCAGCTGGAGCTGGTTCACGGCGTCGTTCCCGACGCGTACGGGGACGGACCCGTCGAAGCCGGACAGCCACGGCAGCTCGTACTCGGGCAGCCGTCTCTCGCCCGCCACGCCGTACATGATCTGGAGGTCCGCCGGGTCGCCCGCGACCGCGCGGAGCAGCCAGTTCCGCCAGGCCTCGGCCTCCTCCTGGTAGCCCGCCGCCAGCAGTGCGCCCAGGGTGAGGGTGGAGTCGCGCAGCCAGCAGTAGCGGTAGTCCCAGTTGCGCACCCCGCCCGGCTCCTCGGGCAGTGAGGTGGTGAGGGCGGCGACGATGCCTCCGGTCGGGGCGTAGGTGAGCGCCTTGAGGGTGATCAGGGAGCGGACCACTGCGTCCCGGTGCGGTCCGTCGTAGCGGCACCGGGCCACCCAGGCCTGCCAGTCCTCGACGCTGTGGCGCAGGGCCTCGTAGGGGTCGACGAGCGGCGGGCGCGGCTCGTGGGAGGGGTGCCAGGTCAGGACGAACGCGACCTTCTCCCCTTTCCTGACCGTGAACTCGGCGTGCGTGCCGAAGTCCTCGCCCCAGCTGCGCACCTCCGGTTCGCTGCGCAGCCACGCCGAGTCGGGACCGGCGACGGCGACGCGGTGACCGTCGGACCGGCGCACCCACGGGACGATCGAGCCGTAGTCGAAGCGCAGTTTGAGGGTGCTGTGCAGCGTCACCTCGCCGTCGAGGCACTCGACGACGCGCACGATGTCGGGGGCGACGTCGCGCTGGGGCATCAGGTCGGTGACCCGGACCGTCCCCCGCCCGGTCTCCCAGTCGGTGTCCAGGACGAGGGTGTCCCGGCGGTAGGCGCGCCGGGTGCATCGGTCCGCCCCCACGGGGGCGATGCGCCAGTAGCCGTTGTCCTCGTCGCCGAGCAGCCTGGCGAAGCAGGCCGCCGAGTCGAAGCGGGGCAGACACAGCCAGTCCACGGATCCGTCCGTGCCGACCAGGGCCGCTGTCTGTTCGTCGCCGATGATCGCGTAGTCCTCGATGCGGGGGTGCACGGAGTGCGGGTTCCCGGCAAGTCGGCGCGGCAATCAGGCCGGGAGCCGGGGGAGTGACGGGCCGGCGGCGGTCGGGGCGCCGGTGCCGGAGAAGATCACCCCCGGGTCCGACGGGGCCTGGTTGAGCACCCACAGACCGATCAGGGTGGCCAGCGTGAAGACGACGGCGATCAGCACGGCGAGCACGAGCCGCCGCCGGCGTTCCCGCCGCAGCCACTCACCGCGCGCCGTGCGGTACGCGTCGGGGTCGGGGAGCACCCCGCCGGCGAGTGCCCGCAGTGCCTCGCGCAGCTCCTGCTCGGTGTCGTCGTGACCGGTCCGCTCCGGACTGGGTCCATGGGACGGAGTCACGTCTCGATGTGTCATCGCCGGGCCTCCATCGCCTGGGTCAGGGCGGCGATGCCGCGTGCCGTGTGCGTCTTGACCGAGCCGCCGGAGATGCCCATCGCGGCGGCTATCTCGCCCTCCTTGAGACCGAGCCAGTGCCGCAGCACCAGGGCCTCGCGCTGCCGGGGCGGCAGTTGCTGGAGCGCGTCGATCAGTACGCGCTGGTCGTCCCGCAGCAGCGCGGCGTGCTCGGCGGAGACGACCGTCTCGTCCGGTGTCTTCTCCTCGTGCCGGCGGGCCACCTGGAGGTGCCGTATCCGCATCCGGGTCAGATTGCAGACGGTGGAGCGCAGATACGCCTCCGCCGCGGCCACGTCCCGCAGCCGCCGCCACTTGCGGTAGATCTGGTAGTAGGCCTCGGCCACCACGTTCTCCGGGTCGTCGGCGCCGAGCAGCACGGCGAGCCGCAGCATCGAGGAGTAGTGCAGCTCGAAGAGGTGGGCGACACCGGCCTCGCGCTCCAGGTCGGCCGGATCGCCGGCCGGGGCAGCGAGCGGCTCGGCCGGCACCGGCGCCGGTGGCAGGGTCGGGTTCTGTCGGGGTCTCACGGGTTGTTCGCTCCCGTCTCCGGGCGTCGCCGGACGGTCAGGCGGGACGGCAGGTCGGTCGCGTCGGTGCCGCGCGGGACGCCGAGGCGGGTCAGCGCCGCGGTGCCGGCCACCGCGACGGTCAGATTGAGCAGCAGGGCTGCGAGCCCGGCGTAGACGTCCAGCGGCCCGGCGCCGGTGCCGAGCGGCACGATCGGGGAGAAGCCCTCCCGCACCACCAGGTACGTCCCCGACGCCATGCCCACGGCCCACCCGGCGAGCAGGGCCCGCGGGTGCAGCCGCCCGGTGAACAGCCCGACGGCGACCGCCGGGAAGATCTGCAGGATCCACACGCCGCCGAGCAGCTGGAGATTGACGGCGTCCTGGTCGCGCAGCCCGAAGACGAACGCCACCGCCCCGGCCTTCGCGGTGAGCGACACCGCCTTGGCGATGCGCACCTGCCGCTTGGGCGTGGCCGTCGGATGGACGTACTCGACGTACACGTTGCGGACGAAACTCGTGGCCGCGGCGATCGACATCACCGCGGCCGGGACGAGCGCTCCCACCGTGATCGCGGCGAACACCAGTCCGGCCAGCGGCGCCGGCATCAGCCGGTCGACCAGCATCGGCACGGCCGCCTCGGCGCCACCGCGCGGCGCGCGCACACCGGCCGCGAGGGCGGCGATGCCGAGGAACCCGAACAGCGCGAGCAGCCCGGTCCAGGCGGGCAGCGCCACCGCGACCTTGCGCAGGGTCCGCGGCCCGTCGGCGGCGAACCCGGCGGTGAGCACGTGCGGGTACATCAGCAGGGCGAGGGCGGAACCGAGGGCGAGGGTGGCGTAGGCGGGCTGCTGCTCGGGGGTGAGGAGCAGCGCCGGCCCGCCCAGCCGCCGGGCGGCGCCGTCGAAGACCGGGCCCGGTCCGCCGAACCGCTCCAGGACCAGCCAGGTCACCGCCGTCAGCGAGACGAACACGGCTACCGCCTTCAGTGCCGAGATGACCGTGGGCGCGCGCAGCCCCTGCCGGTAGGTGGCCACCGCGAGCCCCGCGAACAGCGCCACCATCACCAGGTCCCCTGCAGCGCCCCGCGGATAGACGCCCCCCGCGGTCAGCACCGCCCGGATCCCCAGCAGTTGCAGCGCCAGGTACGGCATGGTGGCGAGGATCCCGGTCAGCGCGACCACCAGGGCCAGCGACGGCGACCCGTAGCGGCCGCGTACGAAGTCAGCGGCGGTGATGTAGCCGTGCCGCCGGGCCACGTTCCCCAGCCGGCTCAGCAGGACGAAGGCGAGAGGCCAGACGATCACCGTGTACGGCACCGCGAAGAAGGCGGGCGCGCCGTTGCCGTAGGCGAGTCCGGGCACGGCGGTGAAGGTGTACGCGGTGAAGACCGTGCCGCCGAGCAGCAGCCACGTCCAGCCGGGGCCGAGCGCGCGGTCGGCCAGCGCCCAGCCCTCCAGGGAGGGCAGCCGGTCCACCGGGCGGAGCCGCCGCGCAGTGACGGCGAGCAGCGACGCCCCGCCGATCACGGCGAGGAACGTCGCGGTCATGGCGCCGTCAGCCATGGGTCACCGTCCTTGGTGTGCCTGTGCCCTCGCGCGAGAGTTGCGCGGACGGCCCGTCCGGAGGACAGGGATTCGGCGGGAAAACTTCCGAGTGCGCCGTGTCATCCGGTCCCGGCGGGAGCGCAACTCTTGCACAGACCGACAGCGAACGGGAGAGGTGCGCGGCTCAGGGAAGCGCACCCGTACCGACCCCCGTGCACGTCCTGTCGCACACCACCGTCACGGTGAGGAGCCGCCATGCCCGTATCAGTCCTGCCCGAATCCGGCCGACCAGCGCCCGAAAAGCGTCGGATATCCCCTAGGTCCCTCCTGCTCTGGGGCGCCGTCTCCCTGCTCGGCGCGGTCGCCTGGGGAGTGCTCGCCCTTGCCCGCGGTGAGCGGATCTCCGCGGTCTGGCTGGTCGTCGCCGCACTCGGGTCGTACGCCATCGCCTACCGCTTCTACTCCCGGTTCATCGCCCGCCGCGTCCTGCGGCCGGACGACCGCCGGGCCACCCCCGCCGAACGTCTGGAGGACGGTGTCGACTTCCAGCCCACCGACCGCCGGGTGCTGCTCGGCCACCACTTCGCCGCCATCGCCGGCGCCGGGCCGCTGGTGGGCCCGGTGCTCGCCGCCCAGATGGGCTACCTGCCCGGGACCCTCTGGATCGTGGCCGGGGTGATCTTCGCGGGGGCGGTACAGGACATGGTCGTGCTGTTCCTGTCGATGCGGCGGGACGGCACGTCCCTCGGGCAGATGGCCCGCGACGAGATCGGCAGGGCGGGCGGGGCCGCCGCCCTGATCGCCGTGTTCGCCATCATGATCATCCTGCTGGGTGTGCTGGCGCTGGTCGTCGTCAACGCCCTGGCCCACAGCCCCTGGGGAACCTTCTCCGTCGCGATGACCATCCCCATCGCCCTGTTCATGGGCTTCTGGCTGCACGTCATCCGGCCGGGCCGGGTCGTCGAGACCAGCCTGATCGGGGTGGTCCTGCTGCTGCTCGCCATCGTCGGCGGCAGCTGGGTCCAGGAGTCGTCGCTGGCCCCGGCCTTCACCCTCAGCCCCACCACCCTCGTCCTCTGCCTGGTCGGCTACGGCTTCGTCGCCTCCGTCCTGCCGGTGTGGATGCTGCTCGCGCCGCGCGACTATCTCTCCACCTTCATGAAGATCGGCACCATCGCCCTGCTCGCGGTCGGCGTGGTCGTCGCCGCGCCCGTCCTGCGCGCGGACGCGGTGAGCGATTTCGCCTCCTCGGGCGCCGGGCCGGTCTTCGCGGGGGCGCTGTTCCCCTTCCTCTTCATCACCATCGCCTGCGGCGCGCTGTCCGGCTTCCACGCGCTGGTCGCCTCGGGGACCACCCCCAAGCTGATCCAGAAGGAGTCCCAGGTCCGGATGATCGGCTACGGCGCCATGCTGATGGAGTCGTTCGTCGCGATCATGGCGCTGATCGCCGCGGCCACCCTGGAGCCGGGCCTGTACTACGCCATGAACGCCCCGGCGGCCCTGCTCGGCACCACGGCCGAGTCGGCGTCCCATGCCGTCGCCGGCCTCGGTTTCACCATCAGCCCCGACCAGCTCACCCAGGCCGCGAAGGCCGTGGAGGAGCAGAGCCTGATCGCGCGCTCCGGCGGGGCACCGACCCTGGCCGTCGGCATGTCGGAGATCTTCTCCGGGGTCTTCGGCGGCACCGCGATGAAGGCCTTCTGGTACCACTTCGCGATCATGTTCGAGGCCCTGTTCATCCTGACGACCGTGGACGCGGGCACCCGGGTGGGCCGGTTCATGCTCCAGGACATGCTCGGCAACGTCTTCAAGCCGGTCGGCCGGGTCAACTGGAAGCCCGGAATCTGGCTGTGCAGCGCCTTCGTCGTGGCGGCCTGGGGCTACTTCCTCTACACCGGCGCCACCGACCCGCTCGGCGGGATCAACCAGCTCTTCCCGCTCTTCGGCATCGCCAACCAGCTCCTCGCGGCGATCGCCCTGGCCGTCTGCACCACCGTCCTGATCAAGTCCGGGCGGCTGCGCTGGGCCTGGGTCACCGGCGTCCCGCTCGCCTGGGTGGTCGCGATCACCTTCACCGCGGGCTGGCAGAAGATCTTCTCCGCCGATCCGAAGGTCGGCTTCTTCGCCCAGCGCGCACGGTACGCGGACGCCATCGACGCCGGGCAGGTCCTGCCGCCCGCCAAGAGCCTCGACGACATGCACACCGTGGTCACCAACTCCACGGTCGACGGTGTGCTGATCGCCCTGTTCCTGCTCCTGGTCGCCGTCGTGCTCGGCAACGCGGCGGTGGTCTGCGTACGGGCCGTCAGGGCCCCTGGTTCCCTGCCGCTCGCCGAGGCGCCGTACGTGGAGTCCCGTATCGACGTGCCCGGCGAACCGGCCGAGCCGCTGGCGGGGGCCCGTTCGTGAGGGCGGTGCGCTGGGCGCGCGCGGTGTGCTGGTACGTGCGGGAGCTGACGGAGGTGCTGAACCGGTCGCACCGGGAGGAGTGCCGTCAGGGGCGCTGTTGCTGAAGCCGCGGCGGCGGCCCATCACACCGCGGCCGGTTCCGCCTTCTCGGAGTCGGCCGCTCCGGGCGCCTTCCGCGTGCGCTCCCGGGCCTCGCGGCGGGCCAGGACCACCCAGCCCACCGGGACGGCGGCGGAGAACAGCCACCACTGGATCGCGTACGCGTAGTTCAGCGCCGCGTCCTCCTTGCCGGGATTGCCGAGCAGCTCGGGGGTGTCGCCCTTGGGCTCGGGCGCCGTCTGCGCGATGTAGCCGCCGAGCACCCGGGCGTCCAGGCGCCGGGCCTCCTGCTCGCTGTTGATCAGCATGACCTGCCGGTCCGGCAGTCCCTCGAGGTTCTTGATGCCGCTCGCCTCGGTCGTCTCGTCGGGCATCAGCCGGCCCTTGACCGTCATCTCGCCGGCCGGAGGTGCGGGAACCTTCGGGAAGGCGGTCTGGCTCGGGCCGTCCGACGGGATCCAGCCCCGGTTGACCAGGAGGACCTTGCCGTCGTCGAGGACGAACGGGGTCAGGACGTGATAGCCGACCTCGTCGTCGGAGTTGGTGCGGCGGCGGACGACGACCTCGTCCTCCGTGTCGAAGTGCCCCTTCGCCGTCACGGTCCGGTACCGCTCCGCGCTGGTGACCGTGTGCCCCGGCGTGGTGAGCTTCTCGACGGGCACCGGCTCGGCCGCCAGCGCGTCCGTGACCAGCTGGTTCCGGGCGGTGCGCTCCTCGTAGCGGTGCATCTGCCAGATGCCCAGCCTGATCATCGTGGGGATGAGAAGCAGGGCGATCAGCGTCAGGATCACCCACTGCCGGGACATCAGGAAGCGGTACACCCCACGACCGTACAACCGGGTCGCGGGGTGCATTCAGGCGGGTACGGGTTTACACCTTGTCGACAATTCCCACCTTTCCCTCCGCGCGGGCGCAGTGGGCACCGCAGTACCAGTGGCCGTCGACGTCGACGCCCTGGCCGATGATCTGTACCCGGCAGTGCTCGCAGATCGGGGCCATGCGGTGGATCGCGCAGGCGAAGCAGTCGAAGACGTGCACCGCACCCTGCGCATGCACCTCGAAGGTCATTCCGTACTGATTGCCACATACCTCACAGGTCGCCATGCGCCACAGGGTGAGCCGTCACCGGGGCCCGGGCGAGCGGTGGCCGGGCGAGTCGCCCGCCAATCACCCGTCCGTACGATTATCCCTCCGGTGGCCGTTCCGGGTACGGATCACCCCTCCGACGCCGGCTCCACATCGGCCAGGAGCTGCCCGAACGCCGCCTCGTCCAGGATCGGCGTACCGAACTGCCGGGCCTTGACCACCTTGGACGTGCCCGAGTCGGGGTCGTTCGTGACGAGCAGGCTGGTCAGCCGGGACAGGCTGGTGGCGACGTGCAGCCCGGCGTCGGCGGCCCGGTCCTCCAGCAGCTCCCGCTCGGTCGACGTGTCACCCGAGAAGGCGACGCGCATGCCCTGCTTGAGCCGCCCGCCCGGTTCGTACCGCCCCGGGTTGGGGTACGGGCACGCGGGCCGCTTCCGGGAGGGGCGCCACGTCGTCTGCCGGTATCCGCCGTAGCCCGCCTGCTGTCCGATCCGGGGTGTGGCAGGGCGGTCGGACCACTCCGTCAGCGGCCGGCACTCGAGCAGCGGCAGCCGTACCCCGCCGGCCGCCGCGGCCCGCAGACTGGGCCGGAACGCCTCCGCGAGGACGCGCGCGTCGTCCAGCGCGTGGTGCGCCCGCCGCTGGACGACGCCGTAGTGCGCGGCGAGGGACTCCAGCTTGTGGTTGGGCAGCGGCAGTCCGAGCTCCTTGGAGAGCGCGATGGTGCACAGCCGCTGCCGCACCGGAGCCTCGCGCCGGGCGCGTGCGTACTCCCGGGCGATCATCTGCCAGTCGAAGACGGCGTTGTGCGCGACGAGCACGCGGCCCTCCAGCCGCGTGGTGAACTCCTCGGCGATGTCCTGGAAGAGGGGCGCGCCCTCGAGCGCCTCGCTCGTCAGTCCGTGGATCCACACGGGGCCGGGGTCCCGCTCCGGGTTGACCATCGTGTACCAGTGGTCCTCGACCTCGCCGCGCGCGTCCAGCCGGTAGACGGCCGCGGAGATGATGCGGTCGTCCCGGGCCAGGCCCGTGGTCTCCACGTCAACGACCGCATATCCCTTGGGATACGCGGTCGGCCACGATGTGGAAGAGAGCGCTGCGGTGGTCAGGTCTTCGAGCATGGTCCCTGAGGATACGGGCCATGACTGACACCGCCGTCCGTCAGGGGCGTCCGTCCGTCCCTTCCGACGCCCCCTCAGGCGTCTTGTCCGGTCTGTCCGTTCGCGGGGCGTACGTCTGATCGATGCTCAGGTGCTCCGCCGCCGGTCCCGGGGATTGGTGGAGATCGCCAAGAAGCAAGCGCGTACCGTCGGTAATACTTGTCGGTAACAACGTCTAGTCGGGGCAGGACAGCGGTCCTACGGTGCATGCATGCCGAACCTGCCCGATGTCGTGCTGTGGTCGATACCCGCCTTCGTGCTGCTCACCGTGGTCGAGATGGTGAGCGTCCGTCTCCACCCCGACGAGGACGCGGAGGGCTACGACGCGAAGGACGCCGCGACGAGCGTCGGCATGGGGCTCGGGAGCCTCGTCTTCGACTTCCTCTGGAAGATCCCGATCCTCGCCGTCTACACGGCCGTCTACGAACTCACGCCCCTGCGTGTGCCCGTGCTGTGGTGGACCGTCCCGCTGATGCTGCTCGGGCAGGACTTCTTCTACTACTGGTCCCACCGCGGCCACCACGTCATCCGCATCCTGTGGGCCTGCCACGTCGTCCACCACTCCAGCCGGAAGTTCAACCTCACCACCGCGCTGCGCCAGCCCTGGACGTCCCTGACGGTGTGGCCCTTCTACGTCCCCCTCATCGCCGCCGGCGTGCACCCGGCCGCGCTGGCGTTCTGCTCGTCCGCCAACCTCGTCTATCAGTTCTGGATCCACACCGAGCGGATCGACAGGATGCCCCGGTGGTTCGAGTTCGTCCTCAACACCCCTTCGCACCACCGGGTCCACCACGCCTCCCAGGGCGGTTACCTCGATCGCAACTTCGGCGGCATCCTCATCGTCTGGGACCGGCTGTTCGGATCCTTCGTCGCCGAGACCACACGGCCGGTGTACGGGCTGACCAAGAACATCGACACGTACAACCTGCTCAAGGTGGCCACGCACGAGTACGTGTCCATCGCCAAGGACCTGAGGACGGCCCGCGATTGGCGCGAGCGCGCCGGGCGGGTGTTCCGGGGGCCGGGGTGGGGGCCGGGGCCGGGACCGGCCAGGGCGGAGGCCGCGTCACCGGGCGTGTCACCGGCGGCATCACAGTCGGCATCACCGGCGGCTTCGCCGGTCGGCGAGGGCGCGCCGGCCGGTGGCAGCACGCCGGTCGGTGAGAGCACGTCGGCGTGAACCTCTCCCGCGTCCTCCTCCTCGCCCTCGGCCTCGCCGTCGCCACCGACCTCGTCTCCCTCGCGGCCGACTTCGGCCCCGGGCACCTCGTCGCCAAGCCGTTGCTGATGCCGCTTCTGGCCCTCTGGGCCACCCTGCGCCGGGCGCCCCGGCCGCTCCTCGCCGCCCTCCTGTTCGGCTGGGGCGGCGACGTCCTGCTGCTGTCCGACGCCGAACCGGCCTTCCTCGCCGGCATGGCCTCCTTCGCCGCGGGCCACGTCTGCTACCTCGTCCTGTTCGCGAGGAACGGCAGCCGGTACGCGGTCCCACGCGCGCGTGCGGGCCTGCTCGCCCTCGGCTACGCCACCGCCCTCGCCCTGACGGTCGGGCTGCTCTGGCCGGACCTGCGCACGGACCTCCGTGCGCCCGTCGCCGTGTACAGCCTCCTGCTGACGGCCATGGCGTACGGCGCCGCGACCCGGTTCGGCCTCTTCGCCGGGCTCGGCGGCGCCCTGTTCCTGCTCTCCGACACACTCATCGCGACCGGCGTCGCCGCATGGCCGCAGCCGCCGAGGCCGGACTTCTGGATCATGCTCACGTACATCGCGGCGCAGGCCCTGCTCGCCGGCGGCGCACTCGGCGCGCTCAACGCCCGCCGGGCACCGGCCGCGACGTACGGCGAGATGCGCGCCGTGTGAGGCTCACCAGCGGATCGGCACCGGAAGAGCCGTCAGCAGGCCGGACACCGCGACCACGAGGCCCAGCGCTACGACCTCAGCCCGGGCCGGCACACAGGCGGTCAGCGGGTCGGCCGCCCGGCGCAGCCGCCGCCGGGCCCACAGGGCGAGGCCGGCGGCCGCGGCCGTGAGGAGCGCCTTGGCGAGCAGGGCCCGCCCGTACGCCGTCCCCGTCAGTTGCTCCAGGACCGTCTCGGGCGGCATCCGGCGCAGTGAACTCCACACGCCCGTCGCGGTGATGGCGGCGAGCAGAACGGCCGCCACGCGCGCGTAGAGACCCAGCAGGGCCGCGCCCGCCTCGGTGCCGTAGCGGCCGTGCCACAGCCGCAGGGTCCGCAGCGCGTGCAGCAGGCCGCCCACCCACAGCGCCGCGCAGGCCAGGTGCACCAGCGTCAGCGCCGAACCGGTCAATGGGCCCTGCTCGGTCACCGGGTGCGCGCGCAGGGCCTCCGCCACGACCACGGCGCCCAGCGGCCAGATCTGCGCGGCGGGCCGGCGCGACACCGCACACAGCCCCGCCACGAGGAACGCGTTGACCTCGAGCAGGGCGAGCTTGCCGTCCCGGGACGCGTAGAGCCCGCCGACGTCGATGTCCGACAGGCCGCCCGGGACGAGATTGCCGGTTGCCACGACCGAGGCGAGCCCGAGAGCGGCGACGAAGCCGGCACCGGCCGCGAAGGGCGACCAACTGCGGGGGACGGGCGGGTGACGCCCGTCAGCGGGCTTCTCCGGAGCACCCGGCACGGAACGCGCCAGCCGGTTCACGAACAGCTCGCCGACCGGCAGGCACAGCGCCGCGAACAGCACGGTCCGCAGCAGGGCTATGCCCCCGGAACCGGGCGCGGCGGCCTCACCGGTGCCGTACAGCGCGCTGGACGGGCCGAGCAGCGGGACCAGCGTGGCCAGCGCCACCAGCACCAGGACGGCGACGGACCGGCCCGTACCGGTGGGCCGTCGGACGGGCCCGTGCGCGCCGGCCGGCCCGGGCGTGGGTCTTGTCGAGGTCACCCCAGGATCTTCACCAGCCTTCACACGGCCCGGCAAGTCCAGGAGGAGGAACTCAGTCGGCCTTCGACGCGGCCGACCACCACAGCCGCACTTCTTTGCTCACGTCCGTCGGCCGCAGCTCCCACCCCTGCGAGAGCGCGACCTCGGCGACGTACCACCCGCCGACGCCGCGGTATTTCCGCAGGGGTATCGCACACTCGACCGGCGGTGGCGGCATGTTCGGCTTGCGCGGCGCCGAGGCCCGCGCGGTCCACCGTCCGACCACCTTGCCCACTCGCGCCTTGTAGAAGTCGGCGTCACCTTCATGACGCAGCTCCGGCCAGGACACACACCAGGACGCCAGCCACCCGACACGCTTCAGCGCGCTGCCCATGGCGTTGAGGTACCCGCGTTCGAGCCTGCTGCTGAAGACCGTGATCACCTCGGCGAACATGCCGACGACGAGAAACGCGGCCATCACCGCCGCCCCCAGCACACACACCACCGGGAACCACACCACACTCCCGGCGAACCGCAGGGCCAACTGCCACCGCGGCCGCACCGGTTCGGCTGTCCAGGTCGAACGATCCTCGTACACGTCCATGACGAGGAATCCTGCCGCAGGAACGCAGCGGGCCGGACGGGTGCCCCCGCCCGGCCCGAACAGCCTTCACACGAGCTCTACTTGGTCACCGCGTCCAGCGCGTCCGCGATGCCCCGGCCGTAGAAGCCGTTGCGGTTCTTCGAGCCCTCGCACACCGCGTCGACCTTGCCGTCGCCGTCGATGTCGTACGGGTCGGTGCACGGCGTGGCGTCGGCCTCCGCGTACAGCAGGGCCTTGACCAGGGCCGGGGACGCCTTCGGGTGCGTCGACTTGATGAGTGCCGCGACGCCCGCGACATGTGGGGACGCCATCGACGTACCGGCCATGTAGCCCCACTGACCGCCCGGCAGCGTGCCCAGGATCAGCCCGCTCGTGGCGGGCGGCTCCGGCTTCTGGTAGGCCGTCGAGTCGCCGCCCGGCGCGGCGATGTCGACCACGCCCAGCCCGTGGTTGGAGAAGGACGACTTGATGCCCTTCGCTCCCGTCGCCGCGACCGTGACGACACCGGGCAGCTGGGTCGGGATGTCGAGGCACTTCGACGGGTCGACGACCCGGTCGCCCGGGGTGGTGTCGTTCGGGGACGACGGGTCGGTGATCTCGTCGGAGGCGAGGTCGTAGTTCTCGTTGCCGGCCGCCGCGACGTTGACCGCGCCCTTCTTCTCCGCGTACCGCGAGGCGCGCGTGACGGCCTCCACCAGCGCCTTCTGGTCCGGGTCGTCCTTGCAGTTGAAGTACCAGGGGTCGGTGTAATAGCTGTTGTTCGTCACGTCGACGCCGTGCTCGGCCGCCCATATGAAGCCGCACACCACGGCCTCCGTGTAGAAGAAGCCGTCCGGGTTGGACACCTTGATGCCGGAGACCTTCACGCCCGGCGCGACACCGGTCATGCCGACGCCGTTCTTGGCGGCCGCTATCTCACCCGCCACGTGCGTGCCGTGCGGGCTCTCCGAGGCGGCGGGCCGCCAGGCCCCGTCGGCGGTGTCCGGCTTGCCCGAGACACAGTTGACCGACGCCTTGCGGTCGAAGTTGGGCGCTATGTCGGGGTGGGTGTCGTCCACGCCGGTGTCGATCACGGCGACCGTGACCTTCTTGCTGCCCAGCGACTTCTCGTGCGCCTTGTCCGCCTTGATGGCGGGCAGGTCCCACTGCAGGGACTCCAGCGGGTCCTGACCGGCCGCCGCCTCGGTCTTCGCGACCTCGGCCGCGCTCAGCACCTTGGGCGCGCCCAGGTCGGTCGTCGCCGCCGAGGGCAGCGGCGCCGTGCGGGTGGCTCCCGCCGACTGCACCCCGCGCACCTTGCGCACGGTCTTGGCGAAGTCGGGGTTCGACGAGTGGGCGACGATCACGCCGATCTGGTCGTACGACGTCACGATCGTGCCGCCGGCCTTGCCGACGGCCTTCTTCACGTACGCCGAAGTGCCGTGTCCCGCCTTCACGTTGACGACGTAGCTGAGCGGGGTCGCGTCGGCCGAGACCGCCGCGGGGGCCTGATCCGCGGCCGTGGCCGCGGTGTTCGGCAGGAACGCGAGGGCCGTGGCCATGGCCATCCCGGCCGGGATCGCGACGGCGCGCCGGTGGCGCGCGTGCGGCGCAGTCATGGTGTCTCCAGTTCGTTCGCGGTACGAGCGGACTTTGCGGAAGGCCGCAGGGGTACGGGTCACTTGACCGCGCGCAGCGCGTTGACGATGCCGTACCCGTAGAAGCCGTTGACGTTGCCGCCCTGGCACACCGCGTCCTGGGTGCCGTCGCCGTCCTGGTCGTAGGACGTGGGGCAGGCGGTCCGGTCGGCCTGTGCCTTCAGCAGCGCCTGGAGCTGGGCCGCAGACGCCCCCGGGTGCTTGGACTTCAGCAGCGCGGCGACCCCGGAGGCGTGCGGCGCGGCCATCGAGGTGCCCTGCAGGAAGCCGTACTCGCCGTTCGGCAGGGTGGACAGGATGCGCCCGTTCTTCGAGGGCGTGTCCGGCGTCTGGTAGCGCCCGTCGCCGCCCGGCGCCGCGACGTCCACGACACCCTTGCCGTACGACGAGTAGTACGACTTGAGGTTGTCGACGCCCGTCGCGCTCACGGTGACGACACCCGGCAGCTGGTTCGGCACGTCGAAGCACTCGTGCGGGTCGATGGTGCGCGGGGCGGGGGTGGAGTCGTCCGGGCTGGAGTCGTCGACGATCGCGTCCGAGTCCAGGTCGTGGCTGGAGTTGCCCGCCGCGGCGACGTTGAGCGTGCCCTTCTTCTGCGCGTACAGCTGCGCCCGGTTGACCGCGTCGACGATGGCCCGCTGGTCCGGGTCGTCCATGCAGTTGTACAGCCACGGGTCCACGTAGTAGCTGTTGTTCGTGATCTCGACGCCGTGGTCGGCGGCGAACACGAAGGCGCACACGACGCTCTCCGGGTAGAAGAGGCCGTTGGCCCGGTCGGTCACGTTGATGCTGGAGACCTTCACCCCGGGGGCCACGCCGGAGACGCCGATGCCGTTACGGGCGGCGGCTATCTCACCGGCGACGTGCGTGCCGTGGTAGTCCTCGGCGGTGTACGGCCGCCAGGCGCCCGCGGTGGTGTCGGGCTTGCCGCCCGCGCAGTTGGCGGACTGGGACGCGGAGAAGTTCGGGGCGATGTCGGGGTGGGTGTCGTCCACACCGGTGTCGATCACGGCGACGGTCACCTTGCGGCTGCCCGGGTTGATCTTCGCGGCCTTGTCGGCGCCGATCGCGCGCAGGTCCCACTGGTCCGCTTCGAGGGGCTCGCTCTCGGGCGTCTTCGCCGAGGCCGCCTTCGCACGCCGGGCCTGGGCGTCCGTCAGGAGCTGCGCCGCCCCCTCCTCCGTGGTGCCCGCGGCGGTCAGTGGCGTCGTCCGCGTCGCACCGGCCGACCGGACCCCGCGCACCGTGCGCATCTTCTTGGCGAAGTCGGCGTTCGAGGAGTGCACGACGAGCACGCCGATCCGCTCGTACGCGGCCACGACCGAGCCGCCGGCCGCGTCGACCGCCTTCTTCACCGACGCGATCGTGCGACGGTCCACCTTGGTGTTGACGACGTACGCCAGCTTCGGCGCGTCCGCCGTCCGCGCGGTCGACTCAGCGGCCGGGGCCGCCGACGCGGCGGCGGGCAGGAAGCCGAGCGAGGCCGTCAGCGACAGCACGACGGGCACGGCGAGAGCGAGCCGGCGTCTGGAACGCAGCTGGGACATGGGGTCTCCACATCATCCGGAAACGAAACCGGCCCGAGGCACAGGTGGTGCTCGGGCAGGTACATGACGGGGTGGTGCAGGGTGAAGCTATCCCGCGCTCTCGCTGGCCAGCAACGTTTTGCCGAAACGACTTCGGAAAGAACGCCCGGCCGTTGAACCGGTTCTCGCGTGCCGCCGTGACGTTGAACAGGGAGCGCGAGGACACTCGCCTCCGTCCCCGTACCAACCGCTTCCGTCATTGCGAGGAGACTCCGTGGCCACCGATGCACCGCCCCCCTCGAAAGAGCAACACAAACTCCCCTCACCCGAGGAGTTCACCGAGGTGCAGGAGAGCGCGGAGTTCGGTGAACTGCGCCGCTCGTACCGCTCCTTCGCCTTCCCGCTGACCGTCGCCTTCATCGCCTGGTACCTGCTGTACGTCCTGCTGTCGAACTACGCGGGCGGCTTCATGGGCACCAAGCTGTTCGGCAACATCAACGTCGCGCTCCTCCTCGGCGTCGCCCAGTTCGTCACCACGTTCCTCATCGCCTGGTGGTACTCGCGGCACGCCGCCGCGAAGCTCGACCCCAAGGCCGAGGCCATCAAGTCCCGGATGGAGGGCGGCGCATGAGCCCCGCACAGCAGACCCTGCTCGCCGCGAACGAGGCCAGCGAGCACCGCCCGCTGATCATCACCCTGTTCGCGCTGTTCGTCCTGGCCACGCTCGGCATCACCGTCTGGGCCGGCCGCCAGACCAAGGACGCCGCGGACTTCTACGCCGGCGGACGCCAGTTCAGCGCCTTCCAGAACGGCCTCGCGGTCTCCGGCGACTACATGTCGGCCGCGTCGTTCCTCGGCATCGCCGGCGCGATCGCCCTCTTCGGCTACGACGGCTTCCTGTACTCCATCGGCTTCCTGGTCGCCTGGCTGGTCGCCCTGCTCCTGGTGGCCGAGCCGCTGCGCAACTCCGGCCGCTACACCATGGGCGACGTCCTCGCGTACCGCATGCGCCAGCGCCCGGTCCGCACCGCCGCGGGTACGTCCACGATCGTCGTGTCGATCTTCTACCTGCTGGCCCAGATGGCCGGCGCGGGAGTCCTCGTCTCGCTGCTGCTCGGCATCACCTCCGACGCCGGCAAGATCCTCATCGTCGCCCTCGTCGGTCTCCTGATGATCGTCTATGTCTCCATCGGCGGCATGAAGGGCACCACCTGGGTCCAGATGGTCAAGGCCGTCCTGCTCATCGGCGGCACCATCCTGATCACCTTCCTGGTGCTGCTGAAGTTCAACTTCAACATCTCCGACCTGCTCGGCCAGGCCGCCGAGAACAGCGGCAAGGGCGCCGCCTTCCTGGAGCCCGGCCTCCAGTACGGCATGACCGGCACCTCCAAGCTGGACTTCGTCTCCCTCGGCATCGCCCTGGTGCTCGGCACCGCCGGCCTGCCGCACATCCTGATCCGCTTCTACACGGTGCCCGACGCCAAGGCCGCCCGTAAGTCGGTGAACTGGGCGATCGGCATCATCGGCGGCTTCTACCTGATGACCATCGCCCTCGGCTTCGGCGCCGCCGCGCTGATCTCCCAGGACGAGATCATCGCCTCCAACCCCTCCGGCAACACGGCGGCGCCCCTGCTCGCCCTGCACCTCGGCGGGGTCGACTCGACCTGGGGCGCGATCCTGCTGGCGACGATCTCGGCGGTGGCCTTCGCGACGATCCTCGCCGTCGTCGCCGGCCTCACCCTCGCCTCGTCCTCGTCCTTCGCGCACGACATCTACGCCAACGTCATCCGCAAGGGCAAGGCGTCCGGCGCCGAGGAGGTCCGCGCGGCCCGCTGGGCGACCGTCTTCATCGGCGTCGTCTCCATCGGCCTCGGCGCCCTCGCCCGCGACCTGAACGTGGCCGGCCTGGTCGCGCTCGCCTTCGCGGTCGCCGCCTCCGCCAACCTGCCGACCATCCTCTACAGCCTGTTCTGGAAGCGGTTCACCACCCAGGGCGCCCTGTGGTCGATCTACGGCGGTCTGATCGTCGCGGTCGGCCTGGTGCTGTTCTCGCCCGTGGTCTCCGGCGACCCCAAGGCGATGTTCCCCGAGGTCGACTTCGCCTGGTTCCCGCTGAAGAACCCGGGGATCATCTCGATCCCCTTCGGCTTCCTCATGGGCTGGCTCGGCACGATCCTGTCGAAGGAGGAGCCGGACGCCAAGAAGTACGCGGAGCTGGAGGTCAGGTCCCTGACCGGCACCGGCGCCCACTGAGCACGAACCCCCGCACGCGGTCGCGTCGTAGGAACCTCCAGGTCCCTGCGGCGCGGCCGCGTCCCGCGTCGTGGGATCGGGCCTGGGGAGTTGTCAGTGGTGTCACGTAGGCTCGCAGGTGTCGGAGACAGCGTGCTCCGGGCACGATCCGCGTCGAGGGAGGGGGCCCACGTGCTCATCGACACCTACGGCCGAGTGGCGACCGACCTGAGGGTCTCACTGACCGACCGGTGCAATCTGCGCTGCACGTACTGCATGCCCGAGGAGGGACTGCAGTGGCTGGCCAAGCCTGATCTGCTGACGGACGACGAGATCGTCCGCCTGATCGACATCGCGGTCACCTCCCTCGGCATCGAGGAGGTCCGCTTCACCGGCGGCGAGCCCCTGCTGCGCCCCGGCCTGGTCGGCATCGTCGAGCGCGTCGCCGCCCTGGACCACCGCCCCCAGATGTCCCTCACGACCAACGGCATCGGCCTCAAGCGCACGGCCGAGGCCCTGAAGGCGGCGGGCCTGGACCGGGTCAACGTCTCCCTGGACACGCTCCGTCCGGACGTCTTCAAGACCCTGACCCGCCGCGACCGCCACAAGGACGTCATCGAAGGGCTGCACGCCGCACGCGACGCGGGCCTGACCCCGGTCAAGGTCAACTCGGTCCTGATGCCGGGACTCAACGACGACGAGGCCCCCGACCTCCTCGCCTGGGCCGTGGAACACGACTACGAGCTGCGCTTCATCGAGCAGATGCCCCTGGACGCCCAGCACGGCTGGAAGCGCGACGGCATGATCACCGCCGGCGACATCCTGACCTCCCTGCGCACGCGCTTCGAGCTCACCCCCGAGGGCGAGGAGAAGCGGGGCTCCGCCCCGGCGGAACGCTGGCTGGTGAACGGCGGCCCGCACGTGGTCGGTGTCATCGCCTCCGTCACGCGCCCCTTCTGCGCGGCCTGCGACCGCACCCGCCTCACGGCCGACGGCCAGGTCCGCACGTGCCTCTTCGCCCAGGAGGAGACCGACCTCCGCGCCGCCCTGCGCTCCGACGCCCCCGACGAGGAGATCGCCCGCATCTGGCGCCTGGCGATGTGGGGCAAGAAGGCGGGAGCGGGCCTGGACGACCCGACGTTCGTACAGCCCGACCGCCCCATGTCAGCGATCGGCGGCTAGGGACACCCAGGGGGCGCGGGGTGCGGCGCGACAAGCCACGACGCACCCGCATCCGAACGCGTCAGACGTCCCGCGCTTCCCACTCCTTCAGAAGAACCACGTCCTTCAAGAACCCCCGCACCCCGAGGAACTGCGACAGATGCTCGCGGTGCTCCTCGCAGGCCAGCCAGGTCTTGCGCCGCTCCGGCGTATGGATCTTGGGGTTGTTCCACGCGAGCACCCACACCGCATCGACACGGCAGCCCTTCGCGGAACAGATGGGCGTCTCGTCACTCACAGGTTCGTCTCACCACTGCACACAGAAAAGGCGACGCCGAGCAGCCACGGGGGGAGCTGCCCGGCGTCGGTCCGTCGCTCCGACGGGGGATGCGGAGCGCGTACGAAGTATGTCACGGGTAACCCCGAGCCCGGCACCTGAACAACATGATTGATCTGAGCTTTTCTTGAGCTTGGCGGGAAGCCGACTTCCGTTTCCGATCACTCCCCGGCGGCCCTGCCGCTCCCGCGACTCGCTCCGTGCCCAGGCCCCGGCCCCGACGCGGCATCTTCCGCGGCGGATTCCGCCCGGGCGTCCTCCGGCCCCGGCGGCGCGATCATCGGACGCACCGGCGGCGCGATGAACGTCGACGGCAGAGACGGCGCGTTCTCGCGCCCCGCGTTCGCGATCACCACCGCGATGTACGGCAGCACCAGCCCGAGCACCAACGCCACGATGGCCACGTGCCGTTCGACGTTCCACAGCGTGGCCGCGAGGATCACGGAGATGGTGCGGACCGTCATCGAGATCACATAGCGGCGCTGCCGCCCGCGGACGTCGTCCTGAAGCCCCGCCCGGGCGCCGGTGATCCGGAAAACCTGGACGTGCCCGCCGCCATGCTGCTTCCGCATCGCATCCACCATCCGCCCGTACTCTCCCCGCCCCGTAGCCGTCCCCGGTCGGCCGGGGAACCTGACCAGGACAGCTTCCACGGTACGCCGCGCCTGCGTCGGCCACGAGACCGGGGCGGGTCCGGGGCCGGGGTGAGGCGTCCGAGCCGTGCCGCCGACGCGTGTCCCCGGCATGCGGCGCAGGGCGCCTGGGCCGACACTGGGCGTAGTGCTCACGTCTAGCCGTGCGAGGAGGCAGCGATGGGCTGGTTCTGGGCGATCATCGTGGGACTGGTGCTCGGCCTGATCGCCAAGGCGATCATCCCGGGCAAGCAGCACATCCCCCTGTGGCTGACCGTCATCCTGGGCATGATCGGCGCCATCGCCGGCAACGCCATCGCCCGGGCGGCCGGTGTCGACGCCACATCGGGTATCGACTGGTGGCGGCACGCCTTCCAGCTGGTGATGGCGATCATCCTCGTCGGCCTCGGCGACCGGGCCTGGACGGCGACCCCGGCAAGCAAACGCAGGGCATGACGGGACACACGGCGACATGAGGGGACGCGCGGCTGCATGACGGGACGCGCGGCGAAGGGGGCGGCCTCCGGCACCGGAGACCGCCCCCTTCCTCGTGTCCTCGACCTCTCAGCCGCCCGTGACCTCGGCCGCCGCCAGGTTCTTCTTGCCCCGGCGCAGCACCAGCCAGCGGCCGTGCAGCAGGTCCTCCTTGGCGGGGACGGCGTCCTCGCCGGCGACCTTGACGTTGTTCACGTAGGCGCCGCCCTCCTTGACCGTGCGGCGCGCGGCCGACTTGCTGGCCACCAGGCCGACCTCGGCGAACAGGTCGACGACCGGAGCGAGCTCGGCGACCTGGATGTGCGGCACCTCCGACAGGGCCGCGGCCAGCGTCTTCTCGTCGAGCTCCGCCAGCTCGCCCTGCCCGAACAGGGCCTTGGACGCGGCGATCACGGCGGCCGTCTGGTCGGCACCGTGCACCAGCGTCGTCAGCTCCTCGGCCAGCGCGCGCTGCGCGGCACGGGCCTGCGGACGCTCCTCGGTCTGCCGCTCCAGCTCCTCCAGCTCCTCGCGGGACCGGAAGGACAGGATGCGCATGTACTTCGAGATGTCCCGGTCGTCCACGTTCAGCCAGAACTGGTAGAACGCGTACGGCGTCGTCATCTCCGGGTCGAGCCAGACGGCGCCGCCCTCGGTCTTGCCGAACTTGGTGCCGTCCGCCTTGGTCATCAGCGG
The DNA here is from genome assembly GCF_040612515.1 of Streptomyces sp. NPDC006372. Classification (NCBI taxonomy): domain Bacteria; kingdom Bacillati; phylum Actinomycetota; class Actinomycetes; order Kitasatosporales; family Streptomycetaceae; genus Streptomyces; species Streptomyces sp. NPDC006372. The sequence continues at coordinate 80,445 of NZ_JBEXQJ010000033.1, forward strand.
CGTCGCCATGGCGTGCGCCGTGGCCTCCGGCTCCAGCCGGTGGATCAGGTCGAGGCCGGCCGTGAGGTTGCCCCACTGGTCGCTGCCGCCTTGCTGGAGCGTGCAGCCGTACCTCCGGTACAGCTGGAGGAAGTCCATGCCCTGGAGCAGCTGGTAGCTGAACTCCGTGTAGCTGATGCCCTCGGAGGACTCCAGACGGCGGGCCACGGAGTCCTTCGTGAGCATCTTGTTGACGCGGAAGTGCTTGCCGATGTCCCGCAGGAACTCGATCGCGGAGAGGTTCTCCGTCCAGTCGAGGTTGTTGACCATGACGGCCGCGTTCTCACCCTCGAAGGTCAGGAACGGCTCGATCTGCGCGCGCAGCTTGGCGACCCAGCCGGTGACCGTCTCCGGGTCGTTCAGCGTGCGCTCGGCGGTCGGACGCGGGTCGCCGATCAGGCCCGTGGCACCGCCCACCAGCGCCAGCGGCCGGTGACCGGCCTGCTGGAGCCGGCGCACCGTGAGCACCTGCACCAGATGCCCCACGTGCAACGACGGGGCCGTCGGGTCGAAGCCGCAATAGAACGTGACGGGACCGTCCGCGAGCGCCTTGCGCAAAGCGTCCTCGTCAGTGGACAGGGCGAACAGCCCGCGCCACTTCAGCTCGTCGACGATGTCCGTCACGGTTCTCGTGTCTCCTTGATGATCTTCGGGCAGTCGGGTGACAGCCGACTACGAGGTTATACGCCCTGACTGACAGAGCTCATATTGAAATCCGGGACCCGCAGCGCGGGCATGGCCGCCCTGGTGAACCAGTCGCCCCACTCCCTGGGCAGCGTCTTCTCGGTCCGTCCCGCCTCCGTGGCCCGGCCCAGCAGACCGACCGGCGACTCGTTGAACCGGAAGTTGTTCACCTCGCCGGTCACCTCACCGTTCTCCACGAGGTAGACGCCGTCCCGGGTCAGGCCCGTCAGCAGCAGTGTCGCCGGATCGACCTCGCGGATGTACCACAGGCAGGTCAGCAGCAGTCCGCGCTCGGTGCTCGCGACCATCTCCTCCAGCGAGCGGTCCTCGCCCCCGTCGAGCATCAGGTTGTCGATGCCCGGCGCCACCGTCAGACCGGTGAGGCCCGCACTGTGCCGGCTGGTCGTCAGGTGCCGCAGCTCGCCCTGGCGCATCCACTCGGTGGACGTCAGCGGCAGCCCGTTGTCGAACACCGACTGGTCGCCCCCGGAGGAGTGGGCGATCACGAAGGGCGCCGACTCCAGACCGGGCTCGTGCGGGTCGCTGCGCAGGGTCAGCGGCAGGTCGGTCAGCTTCTCGCCGATCCGGGTGCCGCCCCCCGGCTTGGAGAACACCGTGCGGCCCTCGACCGCGTCCCGGCCCGACGCCGACCACATCTGGTAGATCAGCAGGTCCGCCACGGCCGTAGGCGGCAGCAGCGTCTCGTACCGGCCCGCGGGCAGCTCCACACGCCGCTCGGCCCACCCGAGCCGCACGGCCAGCTCCGCGTCCATGGCGGCCGGGTCGACGTCCTTGAAGTCCCGGGTGGAGCGCCCTGCCCAGGCCGACCGGGTGCGGTCCGGCGACTTGGCGTTCAGCTCCAGCGTCCCGTTCGGCTGGTCGTGCCGCAGCCGCAGCCCGGTGGACGTCCCCACGTACGTCGACACCAGCTCGTGGTTGGCGAAGCCGTACAGCTCCCGGCCGCCCGCACGCGCGCGTGCGAACGCCTCGCCGAGGGCCGGCGCGAAGTCGGCGAACACAGCGGAGGAGGTCTCGGCGGGCGCCTCCGTGAACTCCGGCGCCCGCGCGACGCCCGTGACCAGCGGCTGCGCGTCCTCGGCCGGCCCGGCGCCGCGCGCGGCGGCCTCGGCGGCCCGTACCAGGGGCTCCAGCTCGTCGGCGGTCACGGCGGACCGTGACACCACGCCCGAGGCCGTGCCCTCCTTGCCGTCGACCGTGGCGACGACGGTGAGGGTGCGCCCGCGCGTGACACCGTTCGTGGTCAGCGCGTTGCCCGCCCAGCGCAGATTGGCGGTGGACTGCTCGTCGGCGATGACGACACACCCGTCCGCCCGGGACAGTTCGAGGGCCCGCTCGACGATCTCGTGCGGCTTGCTGGAACGCGCGCTCATCGACCGGCCTCCTGGGTGGTGTTGAGGATGTTGACGCCCTTGAAGAGTGCCGACGGGCAGCCGTGCGACACGGACGCGACCTGCCCCGGCTGGGCCTTGCCGCAGTTGAAGGCGCCGCCCAGGACGTAGGTCTGCGGCCCGCCCACGGCGGCCATGGAGCCCCAGAAGTCGGTCGTCGTCGCCTGGTAGGCCACGTCCCGCAGCTGCCCGGCGAGCCGCCCGTTCTCGATCCGGTAGAAGCGCTGCCCCGTGAACTGGAAGTTGTACCGCTGCATGTCGATCGACCAGGACCGGTCGCCGACGACGTAGATGCCCCGCTCCACGCCCCCGATCAGATCCTCGGTCGACATCCCGGCCGGGTCCGGCCGCAGGGACACGTTGGCCATGCGCTGCACCGGCACGTGCCCGGGGGAGTCGGCGTAGGCGCACCCGTTGGACCGCTCGAACCCGGTCAGCTTGGCGATCCGCCGGTCCAGCTGGTAGCCGACGAGCGTGCCGTCCTTCACCAGGTCCCAGGACTGGCCCTCGACACCCTCGTCGTCGAAGCCGACGGTGGCGAGCCCGTGCTCGGCGGTACGGTCACCGGTGACGTTCATCAGCTCCGAGCCGTAGCGCAACTTGCCCAGCTGGTCGAACGTGGCGAACGAGGTGCCGGCGTACGCGGCCTCGTAGCCGAGCGCGCGGTCCAGCTCGGTGGCGTGCCCGATGGACTCGTGGATGGTCAGCCACAGGTTGGACGGGTCGACGACCAGGTCGTACAGGCCCGCCCGGACGCTCGGCGCGCGCATCTTCTCCGCGAGCAGCTCCGGGATCTGCTCGAGCTCGCTCTCCCAGTCCCAGCCGGTGCCCCGCAGGTACTCCCAGCCGCGCCCCACGGGCGGCGCGAGCGTGCGCATCGAGTCGAACTCGCCACTCGACTCGTCCACCGACACGGCGTTGAGCACCGGGTGCAGGCGTACCCGCTGCTGCGTGGTCACGGTCCCGGCGGTGTCGGCGTAGAACTTGTTCTCGTGGACGGTGAGCAGCGAGGCGTCGACGTGGTCGACCCCGTCGGCCGCCAGCAGCCGCGCGCTCCACTCCGCGATCAGCCCGGCCTTCTCCTCGTCGGGCACGGTGAACGGATCGATCTCGTACGAGGAGATCCACGTCTTCTCGGCGTGCACCGGCTCGTCCGCCAGCTCCACGCGCTCGTCCGACCCGGCCGCCTTGATCACCTGGGCGGACAGCTTCGCCATCGCCACCGCCTGCCCGGCGACCCTGGCGGCGGCGTCCATGCTGAGGTCGACACCGGACGCGAAACCCCACGTACCGCCGTGCACCACGCGCACCGCGTACCCGAGGTCGGTGGTGTCCGACGACCCGGCGGGCTTGGCGTCCCGGAACCGCCAGGAGGCGTTACGGATCCGCTCGAACCGGAAGTCCGCGTGCTCGGCGCCCAGCGCACGCGCGCGTGCGAGGGCCGCGTCGGCGAGGGCGCGTAGGGGGAGGGCCGTGAAGGCCTCGTCGATGGTATGAGGCACCGCCGTCTCTTTCTGTCGAGGTGACCGTGGTTGCCGTGCTTCCTGACTGCTCCGATCATGTCGTCCATCCCGCGCGCGGGCCATGAGTTTCCGGCCCCGGGAGTATGGGTTTCTGTAGGGACCCGACAGTGAGTCCCGTACGCCACTGTGGGTGCCCGATTGTCCGCGGGCGTGCCCGGACCGATAGGTTTTCGATGAAGCCGCCTGTCATCGCCGCCTGTCGTCCAGGCGCCCGGGCGGGGTATCAGACCGCTATGGAAAGGGTGATCCGTTGAGCCGCTCGGTTCTCGTCACCGGAGGCAACCGGGGCATCGGCCTCGCCATCGCCCGCGCTTTCGCCGATGCCGGCGACAAGGTCGCCATCACGTACCGCTCGGGTGAGCCGCCGGCCGCCCTGACGGAACTGGGCTGCCTCGCCGTCAAGTGCGACATCACCGACGCCGAGCAGGTGGAGCAGGCCTACAAGGAGATCGAGGAGGCCCACGGCCCCGTCGAGGTCCTGATCGCCAACGCCGGCATCACCAAGGACCAGCTCCTGATGCGCATGTCCGAGGAGGACTTCACCTCGGTCATCGACACCAACCTCACCGGCACCTTCCGCGTCGTCAAGCGCGCCAACCGCGGCATGCTGCGCGCCAAGAAGGGCCGCGTCGTCCTGATCTCCTCGGTCGTCGGCCTCTACGGCGGCCCGGGCCAGGCCAACTACGCCGCGTCCAAGGCCGCCCTGGTCGGCTTCGCGCGCTCCCTCGCCCGTGAGCTGGGCTCGCGCAACCTCACCTTCAACGTCGTCGCGCCCGGCTTCGTCGACACCGACATGACCAAGGCGCTCACCGACGAGCAGCGCGAGAACATCGTGAAGCAGGTCCCGCTCGGCCGGTACGCCCAGCCGGAGGAGATCGCCGCGACGGTGCGGTTCCTCGCCTCGGACGACGCCTCGTACATCACTGGAGCCGTCATCCCCGTTGACGGCGGACTGGGAATGGGTCACTGATCACCATGAGCGGAATTCTCGAAGGCAAGCGCATCCTGATCACCGGTGTGCTGACGGAGGCCTCCATCGCCTTCCACGCCGCCAAGCTGGCCCAGGAGCAGGGCGCCGAGGTCATCCTGACCGCCTACCCGCGGCCCACGCTGACCGAGCGCATCGCCAAGAAGCTGCCGAAGCCCACCAAGGTCATCGAGCTCGACGTCACCAACGACGAGCACCTCGCGCGCCTGGCCGACATCGTCGGCGAGGAGCTCGGCGGCCTGGACGGGGTCGTCCACTCCATCGGCTTCGCCCCGCAGGACGCCTTGGGCGGCAACTTCCTCAACACGCCGTTCGAGTCGGTCGCCACGGCCATGCACGTCTCGGCGTACTCCCTGAAGTCGCTCACCATGGCCTGCCTGCCGCTGATGCAGAACGGCGGCTCCGTCGTCGGTCTGACCTTCGACGCGCAGTTCGCCTGGCCGCAGTACGACTGGATGGGCCCGGCCAAGGCCGCCCTGGAGGCCACCAGCCGCTACATGGCCCGTGACCTGGGCAAGCAGAACATCCGCTGCAACCTGGTCTCGGCCGGTCCGCTCGGCTCCATGGCCGCCAAGTCCATCCCGGGCTTCGGCGAGCTGGCCTCGGTGTGGGACTCCCGCTCCCCGCTGGAGTGGGACCTGAAGGACCCCGAGCCGGCCGGCCGCGGTGTCGTCGCCCTGCTGAGCGACTGGTTCCCGAAGACCACCGGCGAGATCATCCACGTGGACGGCGGTCTGCACGCCATCGGAGCCTGATCTCCGCTCGCGTCGACGCGACGCCGACGCCCCGTTCCCCGCAGCGCGAGGGGAACGGGGCGTCACTCGTTCGGCCCATCCGGCCGGGCGGGGAGGCTCACGACCGGTCACTCTGAAGTACGCCTTCACCACGCGGTCCCCTCCCCAGCACGGCCGAGGAGGTCCCCTTGTGCGCTTGTCCCGCCGAACGGCCTCGCTGTCCCTCGCCGTCGTCGCTCTCCTGATGACCCTGACCTACGAGGCGGTGCCCCACGCGCGCGTGCCCACCGGCAAGCAGGCGGCGGCGGAGCCCTTCGGGGCCGCGTGCCGGATCCGTGTCACCGGCTCCCGTGTCACCGCCTACTGCCACAACCCGTACCCGGCGGTCGACCGCGTGAGCCTGCACGTCGAGTGCGCCCGCTGGTGGGACATCGACACCGACAGCTCCCCGGTGGAGACCTGGCCCGCGCTGACCGTGCGGCTGACGGGACGCTGCTGGAAGGAGGTCGACCAGGCGTGGATCAGTCACCAGCGGGGGAGCTGACCCCGGCCAGTCTGCACAGGAACGGGTAGCGGGCGGCCTCTTCCGCCGCCTGCGCCGCGTCCCCCTCGCGGATCGCTTCGAGCAGCCGCCCGTGCTCCATGTAGGTCTCCGGTGTCAGCTCCTCGCCGACGTCCTCGCGCAGCCAGTCCCGCAGTACCTCGCCCAGGTCGGCGTACATGGCGGTCATGACCTCGTTGTGGGAGGCCGACACCACGGCCAGGTGGAAGGTGGCGTCCGCGGCCACGAACGCCTCCGCGTCACCCGACTCCCAGGCCTCCTCACGCCGCAGCAGCAGCGCGTCGAGCTGCTTGAGGTCCTTCTCCGTGCGCCGCTCGGCGGCCATTCTGGCGGCGGCGGACTCCAGCGTGGAACGCAGCTCGGCGATGTGCCGGGGATCGGCGCCGGTGAAACGCCGCTGCATCACTCCGGCCAGCTCACTGGTGGCCACGACGTAGGTTCCGGAACCCTGCCGGATGTCGAGCAGGCCGTTGTGTGCGAGAGCCCGGACGGCCTCGCGGACCGTGTTGCGGGCGACGCCCAGCTGCTCGACCAGTTCGGGCTCGGTCGGGATACGGGAGCCGATCGGCCACTCGCCCGAGGTGATCTGCGCCCGCAGTGCGGCGATGACCTGCTCGGACAGCGCGGAGCGTCGGGGATGGCTCAGGGGCATGACTCACCTTCGCACGACCGGGACGCCCGTGGGCGTCCGGGGTTCGGACGGACTGGACAGTCAATCATCCTATGATTCTATGATGGGTCTCATGGCTAGTGAGGAAACCCGGACGATAACGCCCCCGACCGTACGCAGCTCGGCCGCGCGCGACGCCGGGAAACGCGGCGGTCCGTCCACGCACGCGTGGACGAAACGGCTGCTCGTCCTCGGCATCGTGCTGTCCGCGCTGAACCTCCGCCCGGCCATCACCAGCCTCGGCGCGCTCCTGGAGGAGGTCCGCGACGGGCTCGGCATGAGCGGCAGCGTGGCCGGGCTGCTCACCTCCGTGCCACCGCTGTGCTTCGCCGTCTTCGGCGTCATGGCCCCCCGGCTCGCCCGCCGCTTCGGCCCCGGCGCCGTGGTGTGCGCCGGCATGGTCGCCATCGCCACCGGCCTGCTGATCCGCCCGTACGCCGGCGGCACGGCGGGCTTCCTGGCCGCCAGTGCCCTCGCCCTCATGGGCATCGCGGTCAGCAACGTCCTGATGCCGGTCATCGTCAAGCACTGGTTCCCCGACCGCGTCGGGTCCATGACCGGCCTGTACTCCATGGCGCTGGCCCTGGGCACGTCCCTCGCGGCCGCGGTCACGGTGCCGCTGACCGACGCGCTGGGCGGCAGCTGGCAGTCCGGCCTGGCCCTGTGGTCGGGCCTCGCGGTGGCGGCGATCCTGCCGTGGCTGCCGTTCGTACGCGGACGCGTGCCGGCCCCGGGAACGGGGAACCGTTCCGAGCGGACGGAGGCCTCCGCTTCGGGGGACCCCGCGCGCGAGGAGGCGCCGCGGCTGCGGATCACCCGGAGCCGGACCGCCTGGGCACTGGCCGTGTTCTTCGGACTCCAGGCCACCGCCGCCTACATCACCATGGGCTGGATGGCGCAGATCTTCCGGGACGCCGGTGTACCCGCGGGCACTGCTGGACTGCTGCTGGCGGTCACCATGGCGATGGGCATCCCGCTGGCCTTCGTCATACCGCGCCTGGCCACGCGGCTGCCGCACCAGGGCCCGATCGTGCTCGCCCTGGGCGTCTGCGGCCTCGCCGGCTACGCCGGTCTGTACCTCGCGCCGGCCGCCGGCGCCTGGGCCTGGGCGCTGCTGCTCGGCATCGCCAACTGCGCCTTCCCGCTCGCCCTCACCATGGTGGGCATGCGGGCCAGGAGCGGGCCGGGCGTCGCCCAGCTGTCGGCGTTCGCGCAGAGCACCGGCTACCTGATCTCCATCCCGGGCCCGCTCCTGGTGGGCGTCCTGTACCAGCACAGCGGTGGCTGGGGCCTGCCGATCGCGCTGATGAGCGCCCTGATGATCCCGCAGATGGTGGTCGGCTTCCTGGCGGGCCGGGACCGCACGGTGGAGGCCGAGGCGGGCCGCTGAGCCCGTCCCTGGGCGTCGAACTCACCCCGGGGCGGCCGGTGCGGGCGGCGGGTGCGAGACTTGCCCCATGCCAGTGCTCGACCCGAATCCCCAGCACGGTCAGAAGAAGATGCTGCTCGTCTTCGGCTCCTTCTTCGCGATCTTCATCGTCATCGCCGTGATCGCGACGATCGCCTCGCCATGACCGCCGCCCGTCCGGCCGACCGGCCCGCAAGCGGCCCGTAGGCGGCCCATGGTGGGGCTGGCCCCCCTATCCCCTAGGGGGTGAGGGTCAGGGTCAAGTGGGTGGATCACCGGATGGGCCGGCGGCCGCCGATTCCGTAGCTTCGATGTGTGACCGCGAGACGCGGGCCACCGACCACTCGAAGAGCGGAGGCACCCATGTCGGCCCCTACGCACACCCGGCCCCACCCGGCCACCCGGGCCGGCGCCGGCAGCCGGCTTCCCTGGTGGGCCCTTGCCCTGCCCACGCTCGCCTTCGCCGCGCTGCTCGCCCTGATCCTGAACCCGTCCGACGCCCACGCGGCCACCGCTGACCCCGCGATCACCCACCTCTTCGAGCGTGTGCAGCAGCTGATAACCCGCTGAGCACGGCCGGAGCCGGTGGTCAACTCCCTGCGCCACATGGCGTGTTTCATGCGAAGCTGGATCTCATGAGCGTCGCTGAACCCCGCAGGATTGTCCTCTTCCGCCATGCGAAAGCCGACTGGCCACAGGTGACCGACCACGAGCGTCCGCTCGCTGACCGGGGCCGAAAGGACGCGGCGGAGGCCGGACGGAGGCTCGCCGACACCGGCGTCCCCTTCGATCTGGCCCTGTGCTCCACCGCGGTCCGGACCCGGGAGACCTGGAAGCTCGCCGTCCAGGAGTTCCCGCACCGGCCGAAAACCGTCTACGAGGAGCGGATCTACGAGGCCTCGCCGGGCGAACTGATCGCCGTGTTCAACGAGACCCCCGACGACGCCCAGAACGTCCTCCTGATCGGTCACAACCCGGGCGTCCAGGGCCTCGCGGAGATCCTCGCGGGATCGGCCGAGGACGACGCCCGCGAGCGGATGGACCGCCGCGGATTCCCGGCCGCCGCCTTCGCCGTGCTGTCCTTCACCGGTTCGTGGAAGAGCGTGGAGCCGGGTGTGGCCACGCTGCAGGACTACTGGGCGCCGGCCGAGTGACCCTCTGAGCCCGGCAGGGGCCCGGCACCACGCCGGTACCGGGCCCTCCCGGCAGGGTCAGACCGTGTCGAGGGTGTCCGCCGTCTCGACCTCTTCGCGGGTGACGCCCAGCAGGTACAGGACCGTGTCCAGGAAGGGGAAGTTCACCGCGGTGTGCGCGGCCTCGCGCACCACCGGCTTGGCGTTGAAGGCGACACCGAGACCGGCCGCGTTCAGCATGTCCAGGTCGTTCGCACCGTCACCGATCGCCACCGTCTGCGACAGCGGCACGCCCGCCTCGGCGGCGAACCGGCGCAGCAGCCGGGCCTTGCCCGCGCGGTCGACGATCTCGCCCGTGACCTTGCCCGTCAGCCTGCCGTCGACGATCTCCAGCGTGTTGGCGTGGGCGAAGTCCAGCCCCAGCCGCTCCTTCAGATCGTCCGTGACCTGGGTGAAACCGCCCGAGACCACACCGACTTGGTAGCCGAGCCGCTTCAGCGTACGGATCAGAGTGCGGGCGCCCGGCGTCAGCCGCACCTCGCTGCGCACCTTGTCCACGACCGAGGCGTCCAGCCCCTCCAGCAGCGCCACCCGCGCGTGCAGGGACTGCTCGAAGTCCAGCTCCCCGCGCATCGCGGCCGCCGTCACCTCGGCCACCTTGTCCTCGCAGCCGGCGTGCGCCGCGAACAGTTCGATGACCTCGTCCTGGATCAGCGTGGAGTCGACGTCCATGACGACCAGGCGCTGAGCGCGCCGGTGCAGCCCGGCGGCGACGACCGCCACGTCGATGCCGAGCTTCGCCGCGTCCGTCGCCAGGGCGGTGCGCAGCGGCTCGGTCTCCACGCCGGACACGGCGAACTCGACCGCCGTCACGGGGTACTTGGCGAGCCGGAAGATACGGTCGATGTTGCCGCCGGTCTTCGTGATCCGCGCGGCGATCGCGGCCGTCGCCTCCGCCGTGAGCGGATGCCCCAGCACGGTGACCAGGGAGCGGCCCGACCCACGGGGCCGGTTGTCGCCGAGGCCGGAAATGATCTCCGCCTGCATCTTCATCGACTCGGCCCAGCTGTGCACGGTCGCCCGCAGATCGCCCTCGACTCCGGGGGGCGGCTCGGTCACGAGCGCGCAGAGCACCATGCGGCCCCGGGTGACGACCTGCTCGATGTCGACGACGTCGACGGAGTAGGCGGCGAGGGTGTCGAAGAGGCCGGCCGTGATGCCCGGCCGGTCCTTGCCGAAGATCTTGACAAGGAGGGTGGGGACGTCGGAAGACGAGGTCTGCGAAGCGCTCATGGTGGTTCCACCGTATCCGGCAGGCCGGTCGTACCGCCCCTGAGGTCCGCCTTGCGGACAGCGAACAGTGGGTGTCGCGGTGATGGCGTGAACCTTACGTACCGGTCCCGCGTCACGTACTGGTCCCGCGTCCCGGCGCCCCGGAGGTCACCTCCCGCCACGCGGCTTCCGCGGTGGCGGGGGAGGGGGCGGTGGGGGCGGCGGCCCGTCGTCCCGCCCGGCCGGCGGACGGCTGCCGCCCCTCGGCCCAGGCGGCTGCCGCGGCCCTCGCGGAGGCGGCCCGACCGGCCGCGCCACGGTGGGCGCGCCGTAGACGTCGCCGTCCCCGGGGCCGCTGGGCTCGCCACCCGGTCGTGTCCCGTCCGGCGGGCCGGCTTCACCTGGCCGCCGGACGGTGTCGTCCGGTAGGCGGTTGGTCTGGCCCGGTCGATGCTGGGCATCACCCGGCTGTCGTTCCCCGGCGGGCCGGGCATCCTCCGGCTCGCGCGGCGCGTCCGGAGCCGCACCCCGCCATCGTCCCTCAGCGGGCCCCGCGTCCTCCGGTCCGCGCAGCTCGTCGGGGACCCGGAGATACGGATTGGTGGCCGGGTTCGGCGGCCGGTACGGCGTGCCCGGGGCGTACGGCCCGGCCCCCTCCTCGTGCGGCGCGCGGGGGGAGCCCCACCCGTCCCTGTCCCCGGGCGATCCGGTACCGGGGTCGTAGCCGCCTCGCCCGGCACCCAGGGCACCCTGCTCCGCCTGCCCGACACGCCTCTCCCCGCCGGCCCCGCTCGCCTGCCTCCCCGTCCCACCGGACCCGGTCCCCCCGCCCTCCCGGGCGAACACCGCCGCCGATCGCCCCGCCGCCCCGCACGCCCAGGCCAGCAACGCCCCCGCGGCCCCCGCCCCCGCGCCCCACACCGCACCGAGCAGCAGCGCCGCGCCGCGGTGCCCGTGCAGCTCGGCACCCGCGCCGAAGGCGTCGAAACCGAGCACGGAGAGGGAGGCGGTCACGGACACGTCCGTCAGCCAGGCCAGCGACGGCAGGGCGACCGCGGTCGTGACCCCCAGTCGCAGCGCACATCGGCCCGCGAAACCGGCCGCCCCCGCCGCACTCCCCACCGGCGTCCGCACGCCCACCAGCACCCCCGCGAGCAGCATCATCAGCGCCGCCGCGACCGCCAGCAGCCACACCCGCCCGTCCAGCTCGGCCAGCCGCCCCAGCGTCACCGGCTGACCGCTGCCGACGGCGAGCAGATCGTCCAGCGGGTCCGGCAGGAAACGGGTCAGTTCACCCGTTGCCCGGCCGTCCCACGGCACGAACAAGCCGACCGGCACACCCAGCCACACCCCGTTCGGCGCCCCGAGCAGTGCCGCCCCCGCGATACGCCGGGGATGGTCGTCGACGATCGCCGCGTACCCCGCCGCCGAGAGCCCGGCAGCCACCGCCACCAGCAGCACGGTCACCACCGCGGACACGGCGGGCCGTACGACCCGGTGCACGGCCTCCCAGCCCCGCGGCAGCGGCGTGCGGCGCGAGGCCAGCAGGGCGACGAGAAGGATCCCGGCCGACCAGAGGAGACCACCGAGCAGCGTGGGCGCGGTGTCGACCGTGTAGCCGACCGCCGCCTGCGCGTCGACCAGGTCGCCGAGCCGGTCCGGCAGCAGACCGCCGATGTCCCCCAGCCCGGGGACCTCCAGGCCACCACCGCCGGTCAGGTCGTCCAGTCCCAGTGAGCCACCGTCGATCGTGATGACGTCGTGCCCCGCCCACGCCAGCCCGCCCAGCATCACCACGAACAGCGCCACCACCGCGCCCGCACGCGCGAGGAGTTCGGCCGGCGAGATCACAACTCCCGCCGCACGCAAGGACCGCAGGAAGAAGTACGACAGCAGCACCGCTCCGACCAGGCTCACTCCCAGTGGCGTGATCTCGATGGCCGTGTCCGCCTCCGCGCCCGACAGGCCGAACACCGACACATCACCGGACGGCGTGACCGAACCACCCGCCCCGAGCGCCACCACCGCCGCGGTCATCGGCCCCAACGAGCCCGCCGCGTCCGCCTCCAGCAGACGCAGGCCCAGCGCCGCCGTACCCGCCATTCCGATCAACGCCCAGCTCACGGAGGCGACGGCGGTCAGCAGCACGTCCCCCCACGGCACGTGTGTGCCGTCCCTCGCCGTCTCGACACCTGTGGCAGCACCCATGGCAGACCCCCCGATCCGCTGCACGGCGGGAACACCGCGCATGTCCCCCTCGCGTCGAAATACCACTCTCCGGCCCGTTTTCAACCCCGTCAACGGAAACGGCTGATGCGTCCGAAGGCGGTCTTCACAAGGCCCGACTTTCGGTCAGAGGGCCGCTCCTGAAATAGTTCCCCCCGATGTTCGACATCCCTAGACTCCCCATGTCGGGGGTAACTCGGGGGACAACTCAGTGGGGCATGGAGTGCCGGAACTCGTACTGGAATCAAACGGACGTACCTGGACGCTCGATCCGTCCAGGGCATACACCCTCGGACGTGATCCGCAGGGGGACGTCGTCTTCGACGACGCCAGGGTCTCCTGGCGTCACGCCACGGTCAGCTTCAACGGCCGCAGTTGGGTCATCGAGGACCATGGCAGCACCAACGGCACCTTCGTGCAGGGGCAGCGGATCCATCAGATGGAGCTCGGCGCGGGCTCGGCGGTGAACCTGGGCAACGCCACCGACGGACCGCGCCTGAACCTCTCCGGCGCCGCGGCCTCCGTCGCCACGCCGCAGGCCCAGCCCCAGCAGCCGTACGCCGCGCAGGGCGCGAACGCCGGCTGGGCGCAGCAGGCCCCCGCCCAGCAGACGCCGCAACAGGCCCCGTACCAGCAGCCGCAGCACCAGGTGCCGCAGCAGCAGGCCCAGGCCGGATGGCAGCAGCCGCAGCAGCAAGCGGCCCCCATCCCCCAGCAGCAGGGCCCCGGCGGTGTCGCGGGGGCACCGCCGGTCCACGGCGACCGCAGCCCGACCACGTTCCATCAGTTCTCCCTCGGCCGCGTGATGCGCATCGGCCGTGCCCTGGAGAACGAACTGGTCGTCTCCGACCTCCAGGTCTCCCGGCACCACGCCGAGTTCCACGCCACGCCCGACGGCCGCATGGAGATCCGCGACCTCGGCTCCCACAACGGCACGTACGTCAACGGCCAGCCCATCGCCAAGGGCGGTACGCAACTGCTCGGCCCGACCGACGTCGTCGGCGTCGGCCACTCCACGTTCCGTATCGTCGGCGACCGGCTCGAGGAGTTCGTCGACACCGGTGAGGTGTCCTTCTCCGCCCGTCACCTGACCGTCACGGTCGACGGCGGCAAGCAGATTCTCAAGGACGTCTCCTTCGGCGTCCCGGAGAAGTCCCTGATCGCGGTCATCGGCCCGTCCGGCTCCGGCAAGTCGACGCTGCTCAAGGCGCTCACCGGCTACCGTCCGGCCGACCAGGGCGAGGTCCTCTACGACAACCGCAACCTCTACAAGCAGTTCGCCGAGCTGCGCCAGCGCATCGGTCTGGTCCCGCAGGACGACATCCTGCACAAGGAACTGACCGTCAAGAAGGCCCTCAAGTACGCGGCCAAGCTGCGCTTCCCGGCCGACACCACGGCCTCCGAGCGCGAGGCCCGGATCGACGAGGTGCTGCGCGAGCTCAAGCTCGACATCCACAAGGACAAGAAGGTCACGTCCCTCTCCGGCGGCCAGCGCAAGCGTGTCTCCGTGGCTCTGGAGCTGCTCACCAAGCCGTCGCTGATCTTCCTGGACGAGCCCACCTCGGGTCTCGACCCGGGCATGGACCGCGATGTCATGCAGCTGCTGCGCGGCCTCGCCGACGACGGCCGTACGGTCCTCGTGGTCACCCACTCGGTGGCCGAGCTGGCCCTGTGCGACAAGCTCCTGGTGATGGCACCGGGCGGTGCGGTCGCCTACTTCGGGCCGCCCGAGGAGGCGCTGAACTTCTTCGGCTACGACACCTGGGCCGATGTCTTCTCCGCCTTCGAGAACTACCGCGACTACGACTGGGCGGGCCGCTGGAAGGGCTCGCAGCACTACCAGATGTACGCCGCGGACATCGACGCCGTCGCGCCGCAGTCCGTACAGGTCCCGCCGATGCAGGCGATGAAGCCGCCGAAGCCGCAGGGCTGGATGTCGCAGTTCGTCACCCTGGTGCGGCGCTACGTCTCGGTGATCGCCTCCGACAAGGGCTTCCTGGCCCTGATGGTGATCCTGCCGGCGGTACTCGGCGCGGTGAGCCTGCTCATCGACGCGGACCGGGGCCTGCTGCCCAACCCGGCCAACCCGCAGACCGGCCGCATCATCCCGAACGGCACGGCCACCACCGTCCTGCTGATCCTCGCGGTCGGCGCCTGCTTCGCGGGGGCGGCGAACTCGGTCCGAGAGCTGATCAAGGAACGGGTCATCTACGAGCGGGAGCGCGCGACCGGCCTGTCACGCTCGGCGTACCTGATGTCGAAGGTGTTCGTGCTCGGCATGATCACCGTGCTGCAGGGTCTGCTGGTCGGTGTCATCGGCTTCTCCAGCCGGGAGATCCCCGAGGAGGGCCTGGTCCTCGGCAGCGCGACCCTGGTCGAGCTCTCCATCCCGATCATGGCACTGGGCTTCACGTCGATGATGTTCGGCCTGATCATCTCGTCGCTGGTCAAGACCGCCGAGAAGACCATGCCGCTGCTGGTGATGTTCGCGATCATCCAGGTCGTCTTCACCGGCTGCCTGTTCACGCTGCACGGCTCGATCGGCGTCAACCAGTTCTCGTTCCTGATGCCTTCGCGCTGGGCGGTCGCCGCGTCCGGTGCCACGCTGGACTTCAACAAGATCAGCCCGCCGGAGACGGCCGGCGACAACGACCCGCTGTGGGAGCACACGGTCGGCGCCTGGGCCATGGACATGGGCGCGCTGCTCGCCCTCGGTGTGATCTGCGGCTTCTTCGTGGCGCGCTTCCTGCGCCGCCACGAGCCGGAGGTCATGCGCAAGTAGTCGCGCGACCGCGGTCTTCGCTCGATCGCGGCCCGAAGGGCGGCACCCCGTCAGGTGGGTGCCGCCCTTCGGCGTTCGGTTCAGCGAGCAGAGGTCCGCGCCACCTCAGTAAGCGCTGTCGACGTTGTCCATCGAGCCGTACTTGTCGGCCGCGTAGTTGCAGGCGGCGGTGATGTTGGCGACCGGGTCGTAGATGTCCCAGGAGGTGCCGGGGACGTGCCAGGTCTTGAAGGTCGGCGGGATGACCTGGAGCAGGCCCTTCGACGGGATGCCGTTGATGGCGTTGATGTCCCAGTTGTTGATCGCCTTCGGGTTACCCGAGGATTCCCGGATGATGTTGCGGTGGATGCCGTCGTAGGACGCCGGGATGTCGTGCTTCTTCAGGATGGCGAGCGACTCGCGGATCCAGCCGTCGAGGTTGTTCGGGTAGGTCTTCTTGGCGGCCTTCTTGGCCTCGGCGCGCTTGGCGGCGCGGCTCGCGGCCTCCTTGGCCTTGCGCTCGGCCTCGGCCTTCTTCTTCGCGGCCTCGGCCTCGGCCTTCTTCTTGGCGGCGGCAGCGGCGTCGGCCTTCTTCTTGGCCGCTATCTGCTCCGCCTTCAGGCTGGCACCGGCCATCTGGTCGGTGACGCTGGCCTTGACGTCCTTGATCTGCTCGGTGCTGAACGCCACCGCAGCCGGCTGAGCGGCCTCGGTCGTGGTCTTCGTCGACGCACCGCTCGGCACCGCGGAGAACCCGATGGCGGCGGCGCCGAGAGTGGCGACACCCGCCATGGCGATCTTGTGGTGACGGGTCAGGTTACGACTCTGAACACGGCTGAAGATGTTCTTGGGCATGGTGGTGTGGACCTCTTCGAATAGCGCGGGAGTCGCTCGGCGTCCGGCGTTGGACTCGGTGTGTTTCCGACACGAACGCCGCGGAGGTGAACCCACGGCGCTGAGCGACGGCAGCCATTCTTAGCGGTCGCAAAAATGCCTGGCAAAGGTGTGACGTACGAAAGGCGATAGTGGATCAGGGAGGGGCAAATCGGGGCAGACTGGACCGTCTGCGCCGCTCAAAAGGTCGACTTTGTCTCCTACGTCCTTTCGTACGTGACGTGGGTCCTATGCGAGGGCTCACATCGGACGGAGTCCGGTCTCACTGCTGGTTGCACAAGCGATGCTCTGTGTGAGGCCTTTTCAGCGCAGTACGAGGTGCACGTCCCCGAACTCGTGCCACAGGTAGCGGCCTTGCAGCGCCGCCTCGTACCCCCGCTCGATGGCCACCCGCCCCGCGACCGCCTCCAGCATCAGCAGATGCGAGGCCTCCGGCTCGTGCAGCCCGGTCAGCAACCCGTCCACCACACGCACCCCGCGCTCCGGCGTCACCACCAGGCCGGTCCACCCCGCGCGCGGCCGCACCACCCCGTCGGCACCCGCCGCCGACTCCACCGCCCGCACCGCCGTCGTCCCGACCGCCACGACCCGGCCGCCACCGCCCTTCGCCGCGTTGATCAGCCGCGCCGAGGCCCCGGGCACCGCGAAACGCTCCGGATACGGCGGCTCGTGCGCCTCCGCCGAAGCCACCCCCGTGTGCAGCGTGACAGGCGCGAACTGCACCCCTCTGCTCACCAGCTCCGCCACCAGCCGCGCGGTGAAGGGCCGCGCCGCACTCGGCATCTCCGCACTGCCCGCCCCGTCGGCGGACGGCAGCGCGAAGACCGTCTGGTAGACGGACAACGGCTGGTCCCGCTCCGTGTAGGCGTAGCGAATCGGCCGCCCGTGCTCCCGCAGCAGCCCCAGCACACCGGGCCCTGCGACCCGCGCCCACCACAGCCGCTCGCTCCGCCCGCTCAGCGGCTCCTCCAGCACCAGCCGCACGCCCCCAGGGAGAGACACCTCCGTACCCGCGGGCCCACCCGCACGCGCGCGCGTGGTGCCCCGGCCGTCGGGCTCCCGCAGCTCCACCGCCCAGCGGCCGTCGTCCCCACGCGTGGAGAAATGCACCACCACACGCGCGTTCCCGGCCCGCCCGTCCACGGCAGCCGCCAGCGTGGCCGAGGTGTTGACCACGAGCAGATCCCCCGCCCGCAACAACCGCGGCAGCTCCGTGAACGTGTGATGCGCCACCTCGGCACCCCGCGACACCAGCATCCGTACGGCGTCCCGGTCCAGCCCCGGCCCCCGCTGCTCCACCGGCACCCGGGCCGACAGCTCCTCCGGAACCCGCACGGCCGGCGTCATCGCGCCCCGTCCACCAGGGCCTGAGCGCCGTACCGTCCGCTGGCCGGCCGCTCGTCCAGCAGCCGCAGGAACCCCGGCACCACCGTGGCCGGCTCCGGCCGCGGATCGTCATCGTCCGGTACGGCCGCCGCGTACAGGTCCGTGGCCATGTCCCCCGGATCCACCGCCCAGACCCGCAGCCCCGGCTCCTCCACCGCCAGTACCGCAACCAGGTGGTCCAGCGCCGCCTTGGACGCCCCGTAGCCGCCCCAGGTCTCGTACGCCTCCGCCGCCGCGTCCGAACTGACCGCGACGACGCTTCCCGCCCGGGAAGCCCGCAGCAGCGGGAGCGCCTCCTGGACCAGCCCCAGCCCCGCCACCAGGTTCACCTCGAGCGCCCGCCGCAGCCCCTCCAGGGACAGCTCCTCCAGCCGCACCAGCGGCTCGGCGCCCAGCGCGCTCGCGTTGTGCACCAGCAGGTCGACGCCGCCCAGCCGCCACGCCGCCGCCACCAGCTCCGCCCGGTGCCCGGCGTCCGTGACGTCCCCGGGCAGGGCGGTCACGTGCGTGCCGTACGCGGAAACGGCCTCGGCCGCGCCCTCCAGGGCCCGCGCACCTCTGGCATCGAGCACCAGGTCCCAGCCCCGCCCCGCCAGGGCCTGCGCGAGCGCCCGCCCCAGCCCCTTCGAGGCCCCCGTGATGATCGCAACCGGCATGATCGGCTCCCTCGTCGTGATCGTGTGCCCACAACGTAGGAACGGGGCCGCCCGGACCGCCTCGGACGCGGGCCGCAACCCACCGGGTCCCTTCGCCCTACGCCACGGGCCCGGCGCCCCTGGTCCTACGCCCCACCGCCCGGCCGCCTCGGCCCCGCGACCTAGGCCCACCGGACCGGGCACCCGCGGCCACCGGCCCGATCCGCACCGTCACAGCCCGCCGGTACCGTGAGGACATGAGCCACCGTCCCCGGTCCGGCCTCGCCGCGGTGAGTTCCGCGTTGCTGGCCATGAGCAGACATCTCGAGGTGCGCGACGTCCTCAAGACGATCGTCGCCTCGGCCCGCGAGCTGCTCGACGCGCAGTACGCCGCGCTCGGTGTGCCGGACGACCACGGCGGCTTCGCCCAGTTCGTGGTCGACGGGGTCAGCGAGGAACAGTGGAAGGCCATCGGCCCCCTCCCGCGCCAGCACGGCATCCTCGCCGCGATGCTGCACGAGGCCAGGGCCGAGCGCCTCGCCGACGTCCGCAAGGATCCCCGCTTCGAGGGCTGGCCGAAGGCCCACCCCGACCTGGTCGACTTCCTGGGCCTGCCGATCCGCGACGGCGACGAGGTCATCGGCGCGCTCTTCCTGGCCAACAAGAACTGCGAGAGGCCCGAAGGCGGCTGCGGATTCACCGAGGACGACGAGGAACTGCTCGGCATCCTCGCCCAGCACGCGGCGATCGCCCTCACCAACGCCCGCCTCTACGAACGCAGCCGTGAACTCACGATCGCCGAGGAGCGCTCCCGCCTCGCCCACGAACTGCACGACGCGGTCAGCCAGAAGCTCTTCTCCCTGCGCCTCACGGCCCAGGCGGCCGCCGCCCTGATCGACCGCGACCCGGCCCGCGCCAAGGGCGAGTTGCACCAGGTGGCCGCGCTCGCCGCCGAGGCCGCCGACGAACTGCGTGCGGCCGTCGTCGAGTTGCGCCCGGCCGCCCTCGACGAGGACGGCCTCGTCGCCACCCTGCGCACCCAGATCCAGGTCCTCGATCGCGCCCACTCCGCTCGCGTGACCTTCGCCGGCCGTGGTGTGAAGGCCCTGCCCGCCTCCCAGGAGGAGGCCGTCCTGCGCGTCGCCCAGGAAGCCCTGCACAACGCCCTGCGCCACTCCGGTGCCGACCACGTGGACGTGACCCTGGACCGCCGCGGCGTCGGAGCCGTCCTGCGCGTCACGGACGACGGCAGCGGCTTCGACCCGAGCGCGGTCCGCCGCGCGGGACGCCACTTGGGCCTGGTCTCCATGCGGGACCGGACGAACGGGGCCGGCGGCACGCTGACCGTGGAATCGGCGCCCGGCAAGGGCACCACGATCGAGATGGAGGTGCCCGGTGGCTGAGCCGATCAAGGTGCTGCTCGTCGACGACCACCAAGTGGTCCGCCGGGGTCTGCGCACGTTCCTCGAAGTGCAGGACGACATCGAGGTCGTCGGCGAGGCGGCCGACGGCGCCGAAGGGGTCGACCGGGCGGAGGAGCTGAAGCCCGACGTCATCCTCATGGACGTCAAGATGCCGGGCATGGACGGGGTCGACGCCCTGCGCAGACTCCGCGAACTGGACAACCCCGCGCGCGTACTGGTCGTCACCAGCTTCACCGAGCAGCGCACGGTGGTCCCCGCCCTGCGGGCCGGCGCCGCCGGATACGTCTACAAGGACGTGGACCCCGACGCCCTGGCCGGGGCCATCCGCTCGGTCCACGCCGGGCACATCCTCCTGCAGCCGGAGGTCGCCGGTGCCCTGCTGTCCCAGGAGGAGGCCAACTCGGGGCCGGCCAGAGCCGGTTCACTCACGGACCGGGAACGGGAGGTGCTCGGCCTGATAGCGGACGGCCGCTCCAACCGGGAGATCGCCCGCGCGCTCGTCCTCTCCGAGAAGACCGTCAAGACGCACGTCTCGAACATCCTGATGAAACTCGACCTGTCCGACCGGACACAGGCGGCCCTGTGGGCCGTTCGCCATGGCGTGACCGGCTGACACGCACCCCCGCGGCCACACGGAAGGTTCCATTCCAGGCAGAGATTCATACCGTCGTGGGAATGTCCCCCGGATGGCGCATCCTCAAGGGATCTCCGCCGTTCTCCAGTGCGTGCTGCGGCGCCTGCCGCGGCAATCGCAAGGAGGGCTCAGAAGTGAAGAACCTGAAGAAGGCCGCGGCCGTGACGATGGTGACCGGTGGCCTGCTGGCCGCGGGCGCGGGCATGGCCTCCGCCACCAGCGCGCACGCCGACGGCAAGGCCGTGGGCTCCCCGGGTGTCGTCTCGGGCAACCTCGTTCAGGCCCCGGTCCACGTCCCGGTCAACGTGTCCGGCAACAGCGTGAACGTCATCGGCGTCCTGAACCCCGCGTTCGGCAACCTGGCCGTCAACCACTGACGCCCCCTCCGTCTCCGAGCCGGAGGTGACCACCGGCCTCCCGGCCCACCCGGGAGGCCGTTCTGCTGAGCCTGCGGGCAGTCGTGCCGCTGGGGCGGCACGGGTGGGCGATGGGGGTCCCCCCTGCTCGAGCGAAGCCGAGAGCTTGGGGGAGGCACCCCGCCACGCCGGGCTGCGCGACATCCCGCCTCAGCACCAACCCCGAGTACCAGCACGACCGACAGTCACCGCACCCCCCGCTCCCGCTCCTCCACAACGGAGTTGTACGCAGCCACCTGCGCCCGCCGAGCCGTCCGCTCCACCCCCCGCAACGCCTCCCTCCGCGCAAAGATCTCCGACGAACTCACCGCACCCCCGTGCCCACGCTCCGTCGCCACAGCGATGAGCACCCCCACCCGCTGCGCCAACTCCAGCACCCGCACCGCCCGCGACGGATACCCCGGAGCCAGCACCTCCCGCCCCCGCTCGGCCCGCGCCCGATACGCGTCGACCGCCGCCTCCGCCACCGGCCCCGACCCGGCCACATCCAGCCGCGTCAGCACCTCGGTCGCCTCCCGGAGGGCCTCCGCGAGCTCCCGCTCCGCCTCACCCAGCGACGGCACATCCGCAGGCGGCGCCTCCCGGACACCCAGCACATGCCACACCACCTCGACATGCACATCACCGTCGGGCCCGGCCTCGTACACCTCCGGCACCAGCCCGAACGCGGCCCCGTAACAGACCACCGCCTCCTCGGCGTCCAGCGCCCGCGCATTGAACTCCGGCGGCCCGCTCAGCCCCAGCGGATGCCCCGGCGCGGGCAGCGCGACCCGCAGCCCGGTCACCCCGAGCGTCCGCAGCCGCCCCAGCGCAAGCGTCAGCCCGACCGGCGCCGGCTCCCCGGGCAGCCCCTCCACCCGATGCACCGCGTCCTCGCCGACGATGGCGAGCACGGCGTCGTCCGGTGAGACAAGTCCGGCCAAAAGGGCATTTCCCCAAGCTGCAAGGCGTCCAGCGCGCGGTTCCGAGAGCATGCCCACACCCTAGGACCCTCCAAGGACCGGACCGAGGGAACGCCCGGTACGACCGGTGGCGTAGATTTCATGGAGGGCTGCGCCCACAGGCGCGGCGGACCGAGCCACAGGCGTACGCAACAGCCGAGACCGGCCACACTGCAAGGGGAGACAACGCGCTCATGAGCGATGTTCTGGAGCTTCAGGACGTATCCGTGGTCCGCGAGGGCCGGGCTCTGGTGGACCAGGTCTCCTGGTCGGTCAAGGAGGGCGAGCGCTGGGTCATCCTCGGCCCGAACGGCGCGGGCAAGACCACCCTCCTCAACCTCGCTTCCACGTACCTCTACCCCAGCTCGGGCACCACCGCCATCCTCGGCGAGACCCTCGGCAAGCCCGGCACCGACGTCTTCGAGCTGCGTCCGCGCATCGGCATGGCCGGCATCGCCATGACCGAGAAGCTCCCCAGGCGCCAGACGGTCCTGGAGACCGTGCTGACCGCCGCGTACGGCATGACCGCCACCTGGCACGAGGACTACGAGGAGATCGACGAGCAGCGCGCCCGTGCCTTCCTCGACCGCCTCGGCATGAGCGAGTACCTGGAGCGCAGGTTCGGCACGCTCTCCGAGGGCGAGCGCAAGCGCACCCTCATCGCCCGCGCCCTGATGACCGACCCCGAGCTGCTGCTCCTCGACGAGCCCGCCGCCGGCCTCGACCTCGGTGGCCGCGAGGACCTCGTCCGCCGCCTCGGCCGCCTCGCCCGCGACCCGATCGCCCCCTCGATGCTCATGGTGACCCACCACGTCGAGGAGATCCCGCCGGGCTTCACACACGTCCTCATGATCCGCCAGGGCAAGGTCCTCGCCGCCGGCCCGCTGGAGCTCGAACTCACCTCCCGCAACCTCTCCCTCTGCTTCGGCCTCCCGCTCGTCGTCGAACAGGTGGGCGAGCGCTGGACCGCCCAGGGCCTCTCCATGTCCTGACCAGGCTCCCGCGCCCCGCAAATTCCAGGGTGAGAACGGCATTTCACACGTCGGGCGCCCTGTCGGCGACAGGGCCCGCGGACCTACCATGACCACGTGGAAATCGACGCATGGCTGTGGTGGCTGATCGGCGCGACGGCGCTCGGCATCGCGCTCGTGGTCACCGCGATGCCCGAACTCGGCATGCTCGCGGTGGGTGCGATCGCCGCGGCGCTGGTCACGGGCGTCTTCGGCGGCGAAGCCGTCGCCCAGGTCGTCGTCTTCGCCGTCGTCTCGACCGCCGGCATCGCGGTCGTACGGCCCATCGCGAACCGGCATCGTGCCCAGCGTCCCCAACTCGCCACCGGCGTCGATGCGTTGAAGGGCAGACAAGCCGTCGTCCTGGAACGCGTCGACGCCTCCGGTGGCCGGATCAAGCTGGCCGGAGAAGTCTGGTCGGCCCGCGCCCTCGACACCGGCCGTGCTTACGAAGTAGGCCAGGAAGTGGATGTCGTGGACATCGAGGGAGCCACCGCGATCATCATGTGACCTCGCACGACGTAACTGAAGAGAACCTCTCGCGAGGTACGCGACGGTCTGTCAGACTCGACCAGCAAGATCTTCGACAACCATAAGATCTGCCGAAGGCGCCGAGGCGGAGAGAGGTACGGGGAACGACGATGGAACCGGTCATCATCGTCCTGATCATCCTGGTGGTGTTGGTCTTCATCGCCCTGATCAAGACGATCCAAGTCATCCCACAGGCCAGCGCGGCCATCGTCGAGCGCTTCGGCCGCTACACGCGGACACTCAACGCGGGCCTCAACATCGTCGTTCCGTTCATCGACACCATCCGCAACCGCATCGACCTGCGTGAACAGGTCGTGCCCTTCCCGCCGCAGCCGGTGATCACCCAGGACAACCTGGTCGTCAACATCGACACGGTCATCTACTACCAGGTGACCGACGCCCGCGCCGCCACCTACGAAGTCGCCAGCTACATCCAGGCGATCGAGCAGCTCACCGTCACCACGCTCCGCAACATCATCGGCGGCATGGACCTCGAGCGGACCCTGACCTCCCGCGAGGAGATCAACGCGGCCCTGCGCGGCGTCCTCGACGAGGCCACCGGCAAGTGGGGCATCCGCGTCAACCGCGTCGAACTCAAGGCGATCGAGCCGCCCACCTCCATCCAGGACTCGATGGAGAAGCAGATGCGCGCCGACCGCGACAAGCGCGCCGCGATCCTCCAGGCCGAAGGTGTCCGGCAGTCCGAGATCCTGCGCGCCGAAGGTGAGAAGCAGTCCCAGATCCTGCGCGCCGAAGGTGAGGCCAAGGCGGCCGCCCTGCGCGCCGAGGGCGAGGCCCAGGCCGTCCGTACGGTCTTCGAGGCCATCCACGCCGGTGACCCGGACCAGAAGCTCCTCTCCTACCAGTACCTCCAGATGCTCCCGAAGATCGCCGAGGGCGACGCCAACAAGCTCTGGATCGTCCCCAGCGAGATCGGCGACGCCCTCAAGGGCCTTTCCGGGGCGATGGGCAACTTCGGAGGCATCGGCGGCGGTTCCGGCGGCAACGGAGGCACCCCCGGCACCACGGTTCCCGCCCAGGAACGCCGCGAGAAGCCGTCCATCGACTGACAGCACCCACAAAGCAAGTTCCCCGCACCCCCCTGTCTTTCTCAGGGGCGCGGGGAACTGCGCGAACAACCACACTCAACCGGCAGCCGAGGAACTACCCAACGCCCCACGGAGACTGGTCACGCAGCATCCAGCACCAGCCAATCCGGCAGAGCAGCAAGGTCGTCCTGCCCCAGCGCCAGCAACATCGCATCGGCCGGCGTCGGCTCGAACGGCTCCCGGAGCAGCGGCATACCCGCCTCGACAGGAGTCCGGTTCGCCTTCCGGTGATTGTCCTCCGCACAGGAGGCCACCGTGTTCAGCCACGTGTCCTGCCCACCCTGCGACCGCGGCACCACGTGGTCCACGGTCGTCGCCCGCCTCCCGCAGTACGCGCACCGATGCCGGTCCCTGACCAGCACACCCCGCCTCGACCACGGCGCTCGTCTTCGGAACGGCACCCGTACGTACTGGCAGAGCCTGATCACCCGCGGCGCGGGTATGTCGACCGCGGCTCCCCGCATCCGCAGTTCGGGGTGGGCCTGCTCGACGACGGCCTTGTCCTGAAGCACCAGAACGACGGCTCGGTTCAGCGTCACCGTCGACAGCGGCTCGAAGCTCGCGTTGAGTACCAGCGTGTCCCGCATACCAGCCCACCTCCCGTGTGCACCGGCCCACCCCCTGGCGGGCTGGGATCAACTCTGGCCGGGCACGCCGAGATGGACAACGCAATATCTGCTGCTCCCACGGGGGGTGACCCCCATGACCCCCGGCAACAAAAATGCCCGCTCCTGATCAATTCCAAGACCAGGAGCGGGCAAACGTTGCGTGAACGCCGAGAATGCGCAGCAGCGGGGATCAGGCTTCGGCGGGCACCTCGTACTCACCGATGAGCTGAGCCCGCCCGAGGGTGTGGAACCGCAGGTTGAAGCCCACGGCGGCCGGACTGGCGTCCGAGTCCGGACCGAGCTTCTCCTGGTCCACGGCATACACCGTGAACACGTACCGGTGCGGTCCGTCCCCGGGCGGCGGCGCGGCGCCACCGAAGTCCTTGCTGCCGAAGTCGTTCCGGGCGTGGATCGCCCCCTCCGGCAGCCCTTCAAAACCGCCGCTGCCCGCACCCGCGGGCAGCTCGGTCACCGAAGCCGGAATGTCGAACACCACCCAGTGCCAGAACCCGCTGCCCGTCGGAGCGTCGGGGTCGTAGCAGGTCACGGCGAAGCTCTTGGTCTCGGGCGGGAAGCCGTCCCACCGCAGCTGCGGCGAGGTGTTGCCGGCCGCGTGGACCTGAGCGTCCTGGAGCGTCGCCCCCTCCTCGATGTCCTTGCTCGTCACCGTGAACGACGGCACGGGCGGATGGAAGTCGTGGGGGAGCGGCCGCCGCTTGAGCTCGGTCACCTCGGTACCTCCTGATCGGTTCTTGCAGTCGCCTCCGAGCCTAGAACCAGTTGCGCTTGCTGCCGACCTCGGACAGCCACTGGTTGAGGTACCCGGTCCAGTCGGTCCCGTGGTAGTCGTTCAGTCCCACCTGGAACGAACGGAAGGTGTCACTGCCCTCGCTGAACAGCCCCGGCTTCTTGTCCATCTCCAGCACCACGTCCATGGCGTGCTCGTCGGCCACGAAGCTCAGCTCGACCTGGTTCAGGCCCCGGTACTGCTGCGGCGGGTAGAACTCGATCTCCTGGTAGAACGGCAGCCGCTGCCGCGTACCCCGGATCACACCCCGCTCCATGTCCGCGTTCTTGAACCGGAAGCCCAACTGGATGAACGCGTCCAGGATCGCCTTCTGCGCCGGCAGCGGGTGCACGTTGACCGGGTCCAGGTCACCGGAGTCCACCGCGCGCGCGATCTCCAGCTCCGTGGACACCCCGATGTTCATCCCGCGCAGCGCCTGCCCGTCGATCATCGTGATCGGCGTCTCCCACGGGATCTCCAGCCCGAACTGCACCGCGTGCACCGCGCCCGCCTGCAGCTCGAACGCCCCGCCCAGCCGCGACTTCGTGAACTCGATGTCCTGCTTGTACTCCTGGTCGCCGCTCTCCACCTCGACCTTGGCCTGCAGCCCGACCGAGAGCCCCTCGATCTGCTGGTTCACGGACCCACCCTGGATCCGCACCTCACCCTGGACGACACCGCCCGGCACGACGTTGACCTCGTGCAGCACCGTCTCGACCGAAGCCCCGCCGGCCCCCAGGCTCGCGAGCAGCTTCTTGAACGCCATGTCTCTCCCTCTCGCCCACTACGGGTGGATCCCTGATCACTACAAACGCGATCCGGCCGTGGCCGGTTCCATGTGCTCACCCTGGCAAGGCCCGTGCCCGCCTGCCACCCCGCCGCGCCACCCGTCTTTAGTACCCTCGGACGGCATGATCGCGACCCCCGACCGTACGCCCCTGCCCAGGGAGTTCTTCGACCGGCCCGTCCTCGATGTCGCCCCTGACCTCCTGGGCCGCATCCTGGTCCGCACCACCCCGGACGGTCCGATCGCCCTCCGCCTCACGGAGGTCGAGGCCTACGACGGAGAGAACGACCCCGGCTCCCACGCGTATCGCGGCCGCACGGCCCGCAACAGCGTGATGTTCGGTCCACCCGGGCACGTCTACGTCTACTTCACCTACGGCATGTGGTTCTGCATGAACCTCGTGTGCGGCCCCGAGGGCAAGGCGAGTGCGGTCCTGCTCCGCGCGGGCGAGATCATCGAGGGCGCCGAACTGGCCCGCACCCGTCGACTCTCGGCCCGCAACGACAAGGAACTGGCCAAAGGCCCGGCCCGTCTGGCCACCGCCCTGGGCGTGGACCGCTCCCTCGACGGCACGGACGCGTGCACCTCGCAGGAGACCCCTCTCCGCATGCTGAGCGGGACCCCCGTGCCCTCCGACCAGGTACTCACCGGCCCCCGCACCGGTGTGGGCGGCGAGGGAGCCGCGCACCCCTGGCGCTTCTGGACCGCCAACGACCCGACGGTGAGCCCCTATCGAGCCCACGTCCCGAGGCGCCGACGAAGTTGACGTGCCCTCCCGAGGTGCGTAATGTAGCCCGAGCCGCTTGACCCGGGTACGGCATTCGCCAGCAGCCGGAAGCGGCCAACCCACTACCTAGCTACATCCCCCTCAGCAGGGGCGAATTCGGCGTGCCCGCATGCCTGAATTCGGCGTCAACGGACTCGATTATGAGTTGGACGGCGAATCGGTTAACGTAGTGAATGTCGAAAGGCCGACGAGCGAAAGCCAAAGCCTCACGGCAAACCCGCCGACAGGGAATCGGGCCGAGAAAAGGTCTGCTAGAGTCGGAAACGCAAGACCGAAGGGAAGCGCCCGGAGGAAAGCCGCGAGAGAGTCTCTCGGGTGAGTACAAAGGAAGCGACCGTTCCTTGAGAACTCAACAGCGTGCCAAA
>NZ_JBEXQJ010000034.1:0-107087 GCF_040612515.1 Streptomyces sp. NPDC006372
GGCGCGGCCCGGCCCGCCGGGGCCGGGCCCGCCCCCCGCCCCCCCCCCAGTGGGGAGCGAGGTGTGCAGGGTCTTCTTGTTGCCGGAAATGACTGGCGCCTGGGAGTCGTTCCCGCCCTTACGTCATCGCGACGACGACTTTGCCGGCCTTCGCCCGTCCCTTTTCGACGTATTCCATGGCCTGGAGGGTTTCTTCGAACGGGAAGACGCGGTCGATGACGGGGCGGATCTTCCCGGTGTCGATGAGGGGGGTGAGTTCGCGCAGTTGGTCACCGCTGGCCTTCATGAACAGGAACGAGTACGTCACACCGTGACGCCTGGCGTTGCGCCGGGTTTTGAAGCTGAGGGCGGTCATGGCCAGGCGGAGGATCGGGTTCGCGCCCAGTTCGCGGGCGAAGGCCGGGTCGGGCGGGCCCGCGACGCTGATGGCTGTGCCGCCGGGCCTGAGAACGCGCAGGGACCTGGCGAGGTTCTCGCCGCCGAGGCTGTCGAGGACGACGTCGTAGCCGTCGAGGACCTCTTCGAAGTCCTGGGTGCGGTAGTCGACGACGACGTCCGCGCCGAGGTCCTTGGCCAGATCGACTTTGGCGGTGCTCACGGTGGTGGCCACGTGCGCGCCCAGCGCCTTGGCCAGCTGGACGGCGATGGAGCCGAGGCCGCCGGCGCCCGCGTGGATGAGGACCTTCTGGCCCGGCTGCACGCGTGCCCGCTCGACCAGTGCCTGCCATGCGGTCAGGCCGACCAGGGGGAGGGAGGCGGCCTCGGCCATGGTGAGGGTGGCCGGTTTGGGTGCCAGGTCGTCCTGGCGGACGGTGATGAGTTCGGCGAAGGTGCCGATGCGGTCCTTGTCGGGCCGGGCGTAGACCTCGTCGCCCACCGCGAAGCGGGTGACGGACGGGCCGATCCGGACGACCGTCCCTGCGAGGTCGTTGCCCAGAACGAGCGGGAGACGGTAGGGCATGAACGCCTTGAAGTCTCCGTTGCGGATCCTGAGGTCCAGGGGGTTGACGCTCGCCGCGTGGATCTTGACCAGGACGTCGTCGGCACCTACCTGGGGGTCGGGTGTTTCGGCGGCGCGCATCCTGGCTTGGTCGCCGTATTTCTCGACCATGAAAGCCTTCATCGTCGTCTCCCTTCCGTTTCCCGTCCATGAAAGGCCGGGGAGCCGTTTGCCCCGGGTTTTACCCAGTGCAGGGCAGTTTGTGTTGTTTTTCTGGGCGCGCGGGCGCACCGCGTTCTCAGGCGCGTTCACCCATCAGGCCACCGGCACGACCGGAGCGGTGACGCGGTCGGCGGCGCCTCCCTGGAGGCGGTCCAGGGAGGCGGTGATCGCCTCGTGGGGCATACCGAGCGGCACCGCGCTGACCTCGGCCAGGCGGATGTACTGTTCATCGGTCAGGTGGACGTCGAGGGCGCCGAGGTAGCTGTCGAGCTGGGAGAGATTGCGCGGCCCGATGATCGGGACGAGCGTGGCCACGGAACGGGCGGCGCGCTCGCGCACCCAGGCCACCGCCACCTGGGCGGGCGTCATACCGGTCTCCTCGGCGATCGCCAGAACGGTGTCGACGACGGCGGTCTTCTGGCCGGTGCTCTCGGTGTGAATGACCATGCCCAGGTCGCTCAGGCGCCCCTCGGTGGAGCTGCGGTACTTGCCGGTGAGCAGTCCGCCGCCGAGCGGGGACCACAGGGCTGCGCCGAGCCCGAGGCTCTCGGCCATGGGCAGGAGCTCACGGTCGGCGGTGCGCTCGACGAGGCTGTACTCGTGCTGGATGCCCACGATCGGGGCCCAGTTCTTCAGGTCCGCGAGGGTTACCGCGCGCGAGACGCGCCAGGCGGGGAAGTTGGACAGCGCGGCGTGGTGGATCTTGCCCGCGCTCACCAGGTCGTCGAGTCCGCGCAGGAGTTCCTCCACAGGAGTGAGCTCGTCGGGGAAGTGCACCCACAGCAGGTCGATGTGGTCGGTGCTCAGGCGCTTCAGGCTGGCCTCGACCGAGGCGACCAGGTTCTTGCGGCTGTTGCCGGTCCTGGAGATGCCGGGCTGCGGGCCGGCGCCGAGGGCGAACTTCGTGGCCAGGACGAAGTGGTCGCGGTCGGCGGAGATCAGCTTTCCGGTCAGTTCCTCCGACTCGCCGAACTGGTAGGCGTCCGCGCTGTCGAGGAAGGTGCCGCCGGCCTCGGCGAACCGGTCGAAGATCCAGCGTGCCTCGTCCGGCTCGGCGCCTGCGCCCCAGCCGGTGCCGAAGTTCGCGGTGCCGAGCGCGTACTCGGAGACGCGCAGTCCGGTCCGGTGGCCGAAGGTCGTGTAACGCATGAGATGTCCTTGCGTGAAGGGGTGTGAAGGTGGTCGCGCCGGGTGGAGGGGTGAGCGTCAGCCCGCGTTCGGCTGGGGTGCCGTGGACAGGCTCCGCTTGACGTACCGGCTGGTCTCGTCGGCGACGATCTCGGGCAGGCCGGTCTCGATGCCGTACAGGGCCTGGGCCGCGACATCGGCGGCGGAGACCTTCTGATCGGCCGGCACGCCGGCGGCCATGTCGGTGTCCATATAGCCGACGTGCAGCGCCGAGACGGCGATGCCGCGGGGTGCCAGCTCCTCGCGGGTGGCACCGGTCAGCGCCCACGCGGCGGCCTTGGACGCGGCGTAGGAGCCGAGTCCTGCCGGGTGGAACCAGGACAGGGCGGACAGGACGTTGAGTATGGCGCCGCCGCCGTTGCCCTCGATGACGGGGGCGAAGGATCGGGTCGCGGCGAGCGGGCCGAAGAAGTTGGTCTCCATCTCCCGGCGCACCTCAGCCACGTCGCCTCCGATCAGCGACGCGCCGGTGGAGATACCCGCGTTGTTGATCAGCAGTGTCGCGTCGGACGCCACGCGCGCGGCCTCTCGTATCGAGGCCTCGTCCGTGACGTCCAGCCGCAGCGGGATGACGCCCGGCGCGTCGACCGTCTCGGGGCGTCGGGCCGCGCCGTACACCTTCGCGCCGCGCTCGACGAGCTGGGCGGCCAGGTGCCGCCCGAAGCCCCGGTTGGCGCCGGTGACGACCGCGACCGCGTTCTTCAGTTCCATGCTCGCTCCTGGTCGTGGCGGGTGCCGTCGGCCACCCGCAGGAATTAGATTACGAATGCAATCTAAACACGGGGTCTATGATAGATGCCAGTCGACATCCAAATGGGAGGTGGTCATGGGCCGCGTATCGCAGGCGCAGGCGGAGGAGAATCGCAGGCGGGTGGTGGACACCGCGTCCCGGCTGTTCCGCGAGCAGGGCACGCAGGTCAGCGTCGCCGACCTGATGAAGGCGGCCGGTCTGACACACGGCGCCTTCTACAAGCAGTTCGCCTCCAAGGAGGCGCTCGTCGACGAGGCCACCGCCCACGCCTTCGCCGAGCTCGCCCAGCGCTACAGCGCCGGGCTCGAGCGGCACGACGGGCAGCGCGCCGCCGCCCAGCAGGCGCTGATCGACACCTACCTCTCCGTCGAGCACCGCGACGACCCGGCGGACGGCTGCCCGGTCGCCGCGCTCGCCACCGACATCGCGCGCGAGGGCGGGGGGCGCGAGGCCCGTCGCGTCTACGCCGAGGGGGTGGCCGACTTCGCCGATTTCCTGGCCGGTGACGACCAGGACGGCATCGTCCGGCTCTGCACCCTGTTCGGTGCGCTGGTCCTGTCCCGGGCCACCAAGGGCTCCCCGCTCTCCGGGGAGATCCTCGCCGCCGCGCACGCGGCCTTGACCGCGCGGGCTGATCAAGGGCAGTAGGCAGACCGTCTGCCTCGCTGGTCGGCTCGGCCGGACCGGTGGCCGCCGCACCCGGCCGATGGTGTTCCACTTGTTTCACGAAGTACCGGCGTTCGAGCGGACGGCGTCCCTCGCGACCTTCCTGGCCTGTGCACTCATGGGGGAGGCGCTGCATCGGAGGACACCGTCAAGGTCTCGTCCTGAGATTCTCGACGCTCGCGTGATGCGTGATGCTCGAATCGGGAACCTCAAGAAGCGTGAGGCCGAGTGGCTGCTATGACCTCGCCGCCTTGATACCAGCCCGGCATCATGACTGCATGGCGATGCCACTCCGACTCCCCGACGACCTTGACGCAAAGCTCACCGAGCGGGCTCGTCGGGAGGGCCGCAGCAAGCAGGAACTAGCCATTGAGGTCATCCGTGACGCCCAGAACCGAGCCGAGCTGAAGGTCGATGACGTTCTGGCCGAGCTCATGGACAGCGATGCGGAGATCCTGGACTACCTGAAGTGACGGACGTGCGCTACATCCAGATCGACGAGATCCTGGCAATCGCCCGCACGGTCAACGGTACCGAGCACAGCGTGCGTGACATGGGCCTTCTGGTGTCGGCGATCGAGCGACCCCGGACCAGCGTCTTCGGAGCCGAGTCGTATCCCACGCTGCACGAGAAGGCTGCGGCACTGCTGCACTCCGTCGCCCGCAATCACGCGCTGATCGACGGCAACAAGCCCACCGCCTGGCTCGCCATGCGTGTCTTCCTGCGGTTCAACGGTGTCAGCGCCAGTACCGTCTCGCCGCCCGTCTCCGTTGCCGGCCCGTTCGTCGAGGCAGTCGCACAGGACGACATCGATGTACCGGCCATCGCCAAGCGCCTCTCGACCTGGTTCCCCGCTTCTTGACGTTCGACATCGTGCGGCGGGGACGAAACGGAGTTCCGAAAGTGGCAGCCGGCTCCATGCATTCTGCCGGGCAGACTGATCCCGTTCTTTCGGGATCTGTTCGTTCGGCGGATTGATGCGTAGCTCGGGCCGGACGTGACGCCCGCATGACGCCCAGGGTCTTCGGCCAGGCTCCCGGAGCCTGTAAAGCTCCCGGCTGACCAGATGTCTTAGGCGCCGGTGTGACGTTCGCTCGGCGCTCGGGCGCCCGCAGGACTGTCCAGGCCGGTCCCGAGTAGCCGGTAGTCGTCCCCGGCGCCTTCTTCGACCTCAGCGTCCCTGCCGGCCTCGCCGGCACCGGCACGCCCATCTGTCCTCAAACGTTGCTTCGTCCGTGTGACCTGGCCTTGTCTTGTGCGTCGGGGTCCGGTCGGCGCGGGCACACTGCGGCCGACGGGTCGCTCGGCCCGGTGTGCTGCCCAGAGAGGTGCCCACGTGAATCGCCTGACGATGAGGGCTGCCGTGCTTGCGATGGCCGCCATGTTCGGATTGGTCTCTCCGCTGCCCGCCGCCGGGGCTGCGGAGCCCCTCCAGGGGGCCCGGGCGGGCTCCCGGTCACACCAGGCCGCACCGCGCCCCCAGTACAGCCCGAACATCGACTACATCACGTGTGAGATCAACAAGGAGCGGGCCGGTCAGGGCCTGCCGGCGCTTCGGATCTCCGAGCGCGCGTCTGACGTGGCAAGGAGCCACGCGGCCGACATGAGCAGGATGGGGCGGCTCAGCTTCGTCGGCACCGACGGCAGGAGCACGCGGGACCGGCTCAACGATGCCGGCCTCTTCTCCCCGATGTACAGGGAGCACCTGCTCTACGGCTACAACCACGACGGGTGGTTCGCGGACAAGGCCACCGACCCGGCCCCGGAGAACGCGTTCTACAAGCGGCTGATGAGCCGGGACGTCGTGGCCTTCAGCCTGGGCTACGACAACCTGTACTGGGACGTGCTGCTCCTTGGGCCGCACCGCCGTCTGGTGACCAGGGCCGCTGCCTGCGGTGGGAGCGTCGGCTGACAGGAACTGAACCGTACCGGCTGCCGGGCGGCCGGTACGATTCGCCACTGTCGTCACTATCACTTGAATTTCCGTCAGCAATGACGGTTGCAGAACTGTGAAACTTTTCGCTGTATTGGATCTTTTCCCGCTGGAAGAATTCCCCCTTGGTTGCCTCGTTCGAGGAGCCGCAGCGCAACTGAACACCAGGGGGAAACGTGGCAGGAGTGACCGGTCGCGGCGGATGGAAAGTCGAACGGGATGACGATTCGTGGACCGTTCCCGGATATGTCGATCTGAAGAATCTGGGTAAGGGTGGGAATGGGCGGGTAGTGATCGCCCGTCACGAAGCGACCAGCCGAAACGTCGCGATCAAATACCTCAATGAGGAACTTTGTTCGAAGACGGAATTTCGCACTGCCTTGCGAAATGAGGCCCGGCTCCTCAGTGGTCTGACATCGCCTCATGTGACGCGGCTGTACGAGTACGTCGAAGCCGAGCAGGGCGCGGCCATCGTCATGGAACTGGTTTACGGTGCCGCACTCCGCGCGCTGCTGAAGAAAGAGGGACACACGCACCCCGAGGCCGCACTCGTCGTGCTGAAGGGGTCTTTGCGCGGGCTTGCCGCCGCGCACGGTGTCGGCGTCGTGCACCGCGACTTCAAGCCCGAGAACGTGCTGGTGAACTGGGACGGCCAGACCAAGCTGGTGGACTTCGGGATCTCGGCGCGCACCGGCGACCGCCACAACCTGTGCGGCACCTTTGCCTACATGCCCCCGGAACAGTGGAAGACGGAAGCCGCCACGCCGGCCGGCGATGTGTACGCGGCGACCGCCACCCTCTACGAGTGTCTGACCGGTGCGCGTCCGTTCGAAGGGCCGGAACCCGTCGACTTCCTGCGCCAGCACGTCGAGGAGCCGGTGCCGATCGAGCGGGTGCCGGAAGAGGTACGCGGGCTGGTCCTGCACGGCATGGCCAAGGACCCGGCGCTCCGTCCCGCCGGCGCTCTCGACTTCCTGCGGGAGCTGGAGTGGGTGGCCGAGAACGCGTACGGAGCCGACTGGGAGGAACGCGGCCAGAGTCGGCTGGCCGCGGTCGCGGCGGCCCTGGTGCCGGTGGCGATCTCACGCCTGGACGCTCGACTGGTGGGCTCCTCGGCCGAACTGGCCCGCACCGTGCTGACCGCACGGCGCCGCAAGCGGCTGCGCAGGCGGGGCGATGTACTCACCGGCGCGGCCGCCGTGGCGGTGGCGGGGTTGCTGAGCGTGATGCCCAACGGCTGGGCGGGCGGGGCCGAAGCGCACGCCGGTGCGCACACCGAGGCCGTCACCAGGGTCGACGCGCTGAAGGACACCGGTTCGTCGAACGAGACGCGGGGTAGCGAGCGTGACCGCACGCCCGAGGCTGTCGAGGACTCCGACGGGGCGGGCGCAGCGCCCGCCGATGGTGGCACCCGTTCCGACTCGGGCTCCGGCGGGGAGGCCGGGGACAGTGGCACGGACGCCCGGCCTCGGGAGGGGGATACCGGCCGGGGTACGGAGAAGAGCGGTGGCGGGCCGAGTGACACCGGAACCGATGCCGACGAAGGCGTGGACGGGGGCCCTGGTGTGGAGAACGACACCGACCCCAGCGACACCGAGCCCAGCGACACCGACCCCAGCCGCGTCGAACCCAGCGACAGTGCTTCCCCTGAGGACGGAAACACGCCGGGTGGCAAGCCGGACGACAGGGGCCCTGATGAGGGCAGGGGATCCAGCACAGGCCCCACAGACCAGCCCGGATCCGGACAGGACGGCTCCGGCCCCGGCCCCGGCACCGGAGAGAACACCCCGCGGCCGGGACACGGTCACTCGAACGGTGGCACCGGCGACGGTGTACCTGGGTCAGCGGGCGGCCCTGTGACCGGCGGGGGCACGGGCCCGGAAGGTGACACAAGCCCCAGCCCCAGCACGCAGTCACACGCCACCAGCCAGAGCAGCACCGACTCCGGTACCTCCGTCGGCGGCAGCGGCGGCGACGCCGGCTCGGGTTCGGCGGGGACATCGGCGGTGACTCCGCGGCAGGGGACCCCGGTGGCCGTGGAGGGTGAGCCCGGCTGACGCCTGTCCGGCTGAGTGTCTGAGAGCGAGTCGAACGGAGGGCGAGGATGACGGACCGCGGCGAACGCCCGGTGGTGCCGTGGGAGTTACCGGAGACGGGCCTGCAGCCGACCTTGCAGGATCCGGATGTGCAACCGACCATCAGGGACGTCGTCGACGCCACCTACGTTCCGACCGCGCTCGACGCCCACTGGACCAGTACCGAGCCCGCGCCCGCGCCCACGCCGGATCCCGAGCCCGCGCCCGCGCCCACGCCGGATCCCGAGCCCGAGCCCGCGCCCGAGTCCGAAGTCCTGCACTTCGGGCCGGGCGTCCCGCCCCTGGGACTGACGGACACCGCCGTCGACGTCTGGCGCGGCACGGGGAAGCACATGAGCCGGAAAGCTTCCCGCGGACGGCCGCACTGGCTGCGCAGATACGGCCTGGCGGCGGCCGTCCTGGTCGTCGGGCTGGCCTGGTTGCTCTGGCAACGGCAGACAGGGGACCTGAGGATCACCGAGGTCACGGCACAGACGAGCAGCGTCCTCGGATGTGACGGAACCGCCGAGGTGGTCGCGGTGGTGCACACGAACGGGGCGGCCGGCGCGTTCACCTACGAGTGGAACCGCAGTGACGGCACCTCCTCGGGCCCGCGCGAGGAGCGGTTGGGCAAGGGGCAGGAGGAGACGCGTCTGCGCCTGCTGTGGACCTTCCGTGGCAAGGGCACCAGCAAGGCGACGGCGTGGCTGGTCATCAAGTCCCCCAGCCGGCACACCGCGTCCGCGTCCTTCTCCTACACCTGCCGTTGATACCGGTTGAGGGGAGGCGGGGTGAAAGAACCGTCTCTTTCAGCGGGCCCGTTCACGTCAAGCGGGAGCCGAATTCCAAACAGGAGGGCCACGAATCGGTCGGCGTCGCAACGACGGGGAACAGAGCGGCAATCATTTGATACGCAAATTCACATCTTGCGTCGTATGTCCCGCCGGCTGGATAAAATTCACGCAGACGGGACATCTGCGAGGGGGACGGTGTGCCCAGTGTGTGGGAACCACATGGGGAGCGCGGGTCTGCACTGCGTCAGGCACAGACCGCATACCCGCGAGGCACGCTGTTGCGGGAGCTGAACGGAGTGGCCGAGGCGCACGGCGGAGCTGCCGACCAGGCGCGGTCGGCCCTGCTGCAGGCCGGCACCGTGCGCACCTACGAGGCCGGCGAGATCATGCTGCTCGAAGGCGCCACGGACACGTTCGTGCTCGTGCTGCTGAACGGCTTCGCCAAGGTGGCGACGACCGATGATCAGGGCGCGACCTCCCTCGTGGACATCCGTGCCGCCGGTGATGTCACGGGAGAAACCGCGGCCTTCGACAACGAACCCCGTTCGGCCACGGTCACGGCAGCCGAGCGGCTGTTCGTGCGGCGCATATCGCAGCAGGAGTGGCTGGGTTGGCTCGCCCGGCACCAGGCCGCCGGGCTGGCCGTCAGCCGGAGTCTGGCCCATCGCAGTCGTACCGCGGTGCGTCGCCGCACCGAGTTCACGCGCGGTCCTGTCATCGCGCGTCTGTGCCGTGCCGTACTGGATCTGACGGAGCAGTACGGAGCCCCGACACCGGACGGTGTGTCGGTCAGGCCCGGGCTGACGCATGCGGAGTGGGGCGAGTTCATCGGAGCGCGGGAGCGGCGTGTGCAGCATGCGCTACAGGAGTTGAGGGCCTCGCGAGCCGTCAGCTACGGACGCTGCCGCCTCACCGTCCACTCGGTTCCCGTACTGCGGAGAATCGCCGCCGCTCACTGACCGCGCGGCCCGGTCGGCGGCGTCTCCGCTGAGAGGACCTGGCCGAAACGTTTTCTTGGCCGACCTTGGCCCGAACCCGCACTGCGACCGGTTCGGACGGTCGTCGGACGGCTTCACTACGGGCCAGGAGTACGGGGGAGCGTCACGCACGGTTCGCCGTATTCGCTTGTGTGTCAGGCGAGACCACCATGTGAAGCGCTGCGAGGCACTGCATGCCGACCATTCCCGTCACCGTGCTCGGCCCCGCCGAGTCCGGCAAGACCGTCTACCTCGCCAGTCTGTTCCGCAGACTCGCGATCCCGCGACCGGACCTGGGGTTCCACGTCCAGCTGCCACCAGAACAGTCGACCAGGTTGAACAGGATCTACCAGCAGATCACGAGCCCCGACGCCTGGCCGGACCCTCAGCGCCGGCACGACATATCGGAGTGGGAGTTCACCTGCTCCGTCCGCACCGCGCGCAACGAGACCTACAGCCCCTTCTCCATCACGTACCTGGACTACTCGGGCGAGCACCTCACCGAACCGGACGGGCGGGTGGAGGCAGGCAACCGGGTCCTCAGCCGGATCCAGGAGTCCGAGTTCCTCCTCGTCCTGCTGGACGGCGTCAAGGTGCTGCGCTTCCTGGACGGAGACCTCACGCTGATGGAGGATCTCGTCGCCGTCTTCAGTCACATGCTGAAGAGCCGGGGCATCGTGCACTTCGTCATCACCAAGTGGGACGTCCTCGTGGCGGCGGGGCACACGGTGCAGGCCGTCAAAGACTGCCTCATGCGGCACCCGGACTTCAGGGACACGGTGGAGACCCAGCTGCGGTCCCCGGGCAGCGCCAAGGGAGTGCGTTTCATCCCCGTCAGTTCCGTCGGGCTGGATTTCGCGACTCTCGGTCCGGACGGCGTGACCATGGTCAAGAAGGGCGGATTCCCCACGCCGTTGCACGTGGAGATTCCGTTCATGGCGGTGCTGATGGACCTCTTCGAGGCCCAGTTGAAGGAGATGGAGCGTCACGCGCCACCCGAATCCCAGCAGATCGAGCGGAGCAACCAGCGGCTCGCGTGGATGCGGATGGTCAAGGACAGGGTGCCGCTCGTACGGACGCTGCTGAACACGGCCGCCACGAGGTCACCCGTGATGCGGTTGGTGCGGGACCACATGGCCGACGTCTTTCTCCAGTTCGTGGAGACCCAGGTGACCGCCTACGGCGACCGGGTCGAACAGGACATCAAGCAGCTGCGTGACCGCATGCTGCGGGCCACCTCCGAGAAGGAGGCGCTCGCCGGGCTGGTCGCACTCTTCCACGCCAAACTCGCCGAGTTCGAGGCCGAGCATCCGGGCTCGCGGTTCATCAGGGAGGAATCGTCGTGGACCACGGCATGAAGCACTCCTCATCCGTCGAGGTATGGCCGTTCGCCCTCACGCGGTCCGTGAGAACCGGTTTCCGGATCGTGGCCGCGCCCGACTTCCTCGTGGACGAGCACAGGCACTCCCTGCTCCACGACGTGACGGCCGGCGACCCCACGGAGGACGCGGTCTACCGACGTGAGTACCGGGGACGCGGGTCGGAGTCGTTGTTCCTGCTGTACCGGGTCGTCTATCTCAAGGCCGCCGATGTGGGCCAGGACGGCGAATACGCGATGAGCGGACCCCGGCGCACCCCTCTGATCGAAGGAGTCGTCTGCAGGACGCCTCCCGGAGCGCCCGCCACCCAGGAGCTCCTCGCCGACGTCCATCGCCGATGCCGAGCGGACGTACGGGCGTTCTTCGAAGCCGACACCACTGCCCACCCGGTGAGCCCCTGCCCGTCGTTCGCCGCACCGGAGACCGGCGAGACCCTACGGGTCGTGGACCTCGACCCGTACCTCACGGAGCCCTCCCCCTCGGAAGGGAGCACTGTGACGGCCCACCCGGGCCGTCGACCATCGCGCATCCCGCGAATCGCCCGAGCGCTCCTGTCCGCTGTCCTGTCGGCCCTCGGTCTGCGCCCTGATCGACAGGTTGCTGACGCTGGGGACTCCGTACCTGGAGAGGGCGGAAAGAATCCTGTATCTCCTGAGCAGGCTCGCGGCGGGGGAACAGGAGCGGGACATCCCGCGTCAGGCAGGCCCCGGCGGTTGGCGCGAACCGCCGGAGCGATCCTGCTGACCGTCCTTGTCTTCCTGGTCATCAGGAAGCTCAAGTGACCTACGAGGGCCGGCACACGGCGGACGGCATCCGTCTGCTCGTCCAGCTCCTGATGACCGATCTGCGGGGCGTGGATCCCGCCACCGTCAGGCCGGAGCTCTGGGCCGAACCCGTGCGGGGCTGGCTGACCGCGGGGGCCGCCCTGGCCGCCGGCGAGCCCAAGCGGGCGCTGGCCGTGCTGGACGACCCCGAACCCGAGGAGACCTACGACGACCTGGTGACACGGACCCTGCGGACCGCGACCACCGCCATGGACGTCAACTGGGGCCCCGGCGGCGCGGTCGGCTGGGCCCTGCCGGCCCAGGGCGAGGCGGCGCTGCTGAAGGCCATGGACGGAACGCACGGCCGCCTGGCCGTCCTCGCCCGAGACCCGGGCCTGCGGCTCGCCGCCTTCCTGGCGGCCCGCTACCTCCCCGACCTGCTGGTCACCCGTGCCGTCCTGCGGAGCGGGGAGACGCTCGCCG
This sequence comes from Streptomyces sp. NPDC006372, assembly GCF_040612515.1. Taxonomy (NCBI): domain Bacteria; kingdom Bacillati; phylum Actinomycetota; class Actinomycetes; order Kitasatosporales; family Streptomycetaceae; genus Streptomyces; species Streptomyces sp. NPDC006372. The sequence continues at coordinate 12,173 of NZ_JBEXQJ010000034.1, forward strand.
CTCAGCCTCCCGAGGTGATCGCGGCGGTCGGTGGGGCCGGAGAAGTGGGCGAGGCCGTGCGGTGGTTCGACGAGGTGCCGCGCGAGATCGCCGAGGGGCGTCTCGTCGGCCCGGTCGCCTACCACTTGCTGATCGCGGGAGACGTGCGGGCACGGGCCGGGGACCGGCGCCGGTGCGAGGCGCTGCGTCGGGAAGCGCTGCGGCTCGTGCCCGCAGACCCGGCCTTCGCCGCCCTGTCGTCGCTGCTGGCGGGTGACGGGGAACTCGGGACGCCCGGCGCGGCGGAACGCTGTCTGCCCCTCCCCGCAGGGCGGAAGACACTCGACCGAGCCGCGAAGCACTACGCCGCCGCGGACGCGCTGTTCCGGGACGCCGGCGCGGCGCGCGGGCGGGCAGCGGCTGCGCTGCGCCTGGCGCACGTGGCACGGCTGCGGCGGAAGACCGGCGACCGCACCGCAAGCTTCGACCGGGCACTGACGCTGGCCGCGGACGCCGGTGACCAGGCGTGCGTGGCGCGCTCAAGGTGCACAGCATGCTGGACGCCGTGGAGGACGGCAGGCCGTCGTCCGGGCACGACGTGGAGGAGGTCCGCCGCTGGGCGTCGACCGTGGGCAGCGGTTCCTGGCTCCTGGGCTTGGCACACCTCGTCGCCGCGCGGGCCGGCGACTGGACCCGGCAGGGGCACATCGTCCGCGGCCGGGAGGCGGGCGACCTGGCACAGCGGCTCGTGGAACAGGTCGCGGCGGCGGACGTGGCAGGGCCCGTCCCCCCTGCCGTCCGCCTGACGACGGGGCCGATGACCGGCTCGCTGGGGGCGTATCACGACGCCCGCCACCGGCTGTCCTCTCTCGTCCTCGCCGACCTCGATCTCCGCACCCGGGAGCGGCAGTTGCAGGACATGTGCCGGGAGGACGCAGAGGGGCAGGCCACGCGGTCCGTCCCCGTGGTCAACGCCTGGCTGTCCACGGCGCTCGCAGCCGAACTCTTCCTCAACGAGGCGGTGGGACTGGGCGACCCCGACCTCGTCGCCACCGCACGGCCCCGGCTCGCACGGGTGATCGGTCTCGGACAGCGACTGCAGTGCGGGCAGGGTGGAGACACAGCCGTGGCGGAGGCTCTGCGCGATTCCCTGGAGGGGCTGCACGCCGGACTGCTCTCGGCCCATGCCGTCGAGAAACTGCACCGGCTGCGCCGGTTCAGGACGGCAGGTCTGCGGGCCCCGGCGGAACGCGCCGCCCGGGAGGCGGAGGCGCTGATCGAGCGTGGCGCGCCGCCTTCCTTCGCGCGCTGTGCGCTCCTGGTGGAACTGGGCCGCTCGGAGGAAGCGCGGGCGGAGGCCGACGAGTTGGAGGCACACGGGGCGCTCACGGCACAGCAGTCGGCGGCGCTCCGGATACGCCTGCGACAGCCGGAACGGGCCGCCGCGGCGGAGCGGCGCATCGGAGCGGACGGCGCGGAGCCGGTGAAGCCCTGGGAGAGGCCCGCGATCGCGGCAGAGGCGTCGCTCACCCTCGGCGACCCACGGCGCGCCGCCGAGCGGGCTCTGGAGGCGGTCACCGTTTACGAGGAACACCGGTCGAGGATGGGGCGGGACACCCTGCGGGCCGCGTCGGCCGACGACCCCGTGGTGGCCCGCGCCTATCACACGGCCGTGCTGTCTCAGTGGGAGTTGCCCGGTGGGAAAACCGTGGCCTTCGCCACCGCGGAGCGCGCTCGCTCCGGTTTCCTCGAGGCCGTGCACGCCCTCGACAGCGCCGCCGGGCAGCCTGCCGCGCGACGAGCGGTGCGGGGCTGGCTCCAGGCGGAGGCACGCTGGGCCGCGCGGTTCGAGGAGGCGGCAGCCGCCCTGCGGAGCGAAGTCCCGGATCGCGCCGCGTCGCAGGGCCGGGAGCCGGCGGACGCGGCACGTCCTCCGCGGTCCGGAAGATCGTCGAACTGCTGGAGACGATCGCGCGGGGCGAGCGGCTGCGCGGGCTCGCGGACCCAGGGCCTGACGGCTTCACCGCGCAGGACCTGCGGGCCTGGATGGAGGTCGAGGCGACTCCGGGCAGCCTTGACTTCCGCGAGTTCCGGCCCGGTGACGTGTTGCGGGCCGGGGACCGCTACCGGGTCTCCGTCGCCGGCCGCACCCTCACGCCCCTGTACGTCTGGCTGCTGGGCGTGGGTCTGAGCGGCCGCACCTCACTGGTGACCCACGACCAGCCCAGCGGCATCTCCATGGAGCCGGACACCGGGCACGACGGCGGGTTCGGAGACCGTCCCGGGCCGGTGGAGGTCCGGTGGCGGTCCGGGCCGGTGGAGATCTGGTGGCCGGAGGACGTACCGGAGGTGGCCGGCCGTCCGGAGAGCGTGCTGCTGCTGGTCGGAGACCGGGAACTGGACCTGAGCGCGCTGGGCGGTGCCGCACGCCACCACCGGTCGGAGCCCGCCGCGTTGAGCGCGTTGCTGGAAGAGGTGTGCGAAGGCGTCCGGGACTCACGTCAGTCGATCACCGCGAAGGAGCTGCGGTACCGGGTGTTCGGCTGGCACACCACCGTTGAGCCGCCGTCATCGTGAAGCGCGGACGAGAGTCGAGGAACGAGGGGGCTGGACCGGCCAGTGGGCGCAGATACACCTGAAGGACACGACGCTTCCACCGGCCAGGTGCCGCATGACCTGCTGGCCACCGCCGAGCTGGTGGCCGGCGGTGCACTGAGACCCAGGGACCGGATGTGGCGTGCGGGCGTCGCACTCGGCCGCCCCCTGGCATACGCCCTTCCGATGGCCGACATGGCGACGCTGCTGCTGTGTTTCCCGTTCGACTTGGAGGAGATGCCCGCCGGGTGCGGCTACCGGAAGATCGAGCTGGCGGTCACCTTCGACGACGAGAGCCTGAGGGCCCTGGACCTGCGACCCGGAGCCGGGTGGGGCGGGCCCGACGGAGCGCGCGTCACCGCGTTCGGGCTCGGCCGCAACCGCCTGCGCTGGATGTTCGAAGCGCCGCAGACCGGTGGAACGCTGTCTCCTGACGGGCGCTGGGCCCAAGCCGTCCTCGAGTCGCCGTCACCGCTCACGGACGTGTCCGGCCGTGTCCGGGTACGAGGGGTGATAGAGCACCCGCTGCTGAGCGGGACGCGGGCGGAGGGCGAGGTGCAGACACGCAACGAGGTGCCCTTTTCCCTGTCACGTGCGGACATCTGGGCCGCGGCGCCCCTCGCGGAGCGGACACAGCGGCCGGGCGCCTGGGCACTCACCGGCCGCGAGAGCATCGGTCCACCGGGCGAGCGACTGCCCCCAGGGCGACAGCACCTGTGCCTCGCGGTTGACATCGAGAAGTACAGCACCCGCGGCAACGCGGACATGATCCGGCTGCAGCGCTCGCTGTTGCGCGTCATGCGTGCGGCCTGCGCCCGGGCGGCAGTCGACTGGGACGCTTGCGGCCGACAGGCCCAGGGGGACGGCTATCTGCTGGTGCTGCCGCCGGAAACCGACGACACCCGTGCGGTCCCCCAACTGCTGGACGGTCTCGCCGACGCCCTGGCCGCGGTGAACCGTGAGCCGCACGGGGGCACCGACTCCCGGTCGCCTCTGCGCACCCGCATGCGGGCGGCCTTCCACCACGGAATCGTCCACGAGGGGGACAGCGGCTACGCGGGCTCGGCGGTCGTGGAGCTCTTCCGCATGCTGGACGCCGACCCCCTGAGAGCACTCCTGGCCGACGACCGGTCCACCGACCTCGTGGTCGCCTTCTCCGACCGGACGTACCAGGACCTGGTGCTGCAGGGGTACGAGGGCCTGTCACCCGTCGGATTCATGCGCACCGACATCAGGGTCAAACAGTTCGCGGGGGTGGCCTGGATCCGGTCGCAGGGGCACGCTGGTCCCCCTCCTCACGACCTCACCGCACCGGCGTGAAGTCCCGTGCCCCGATGAACTCCGGCCGCCGGACCGGCGCGGCGAACGGTTCCACCGCCGTGTTCTCCACGCTGTTGAACACGATGAACACGTTGCTGCGCGGGTACGGCGTGATGTTGTCGCCGGAGCCGTGCATGCAGTTGCAGTCGAACCAGGTCGCCGAACCGGCCCTGCCCGTGAAGAGCTTGATGCCGTGCTCGGAGGTCAGCTGTGTCAGCGCCTCGTCGGACGGCGTGCCCGCGTCCTGCATCTGGAGGGACTTCTTGTAGTTGTCCCTCGGTGTCCGGCCGGCGCACCCTACGAAGGTCCGGTGCGAGGCCGGCATGATCATGAGGCCGCCATTGGTGGCGTGGTTCTCGGTCAGCGCGATCGAGACCGACACCGTGCGCATGCGCGGGAGGCCGTCCTCGGCGTGCCATGTCTCGAAGTCCGAGTGCCAGTAGAAGCCGGAGGCGCCGAAGCCCGGCTTGACGTTGATCCGGGACTGGTGGACGTAGACGTCGGAGCCGAGGATGCGCCGGGCGGTGCCTGCCACGCGTTCGTCGCGTACCAGGTTCGCGAAGACCTCACTGATCTTGTGCACCTCGAACACCGACCGGACCTCCTGTGTCCTGGGCTCGACGATGCGGCGTTCGTCGGTGCGGAGCTTCGGGTCGTGGAGCAGCCGGTCGAGTTCGGCGCGGTACGTCTCGGTCTCGTCGTCCGTCAGCAGGTGCCCGTCGGTCAGGAAGCCGTCGCGTTCGTACGACTCCAGGTCGGGGGAGGGCTGCCCCCAGACGACCGGGTCCCGGCGGGGTGTGATGACTTCTGCGGGGCCCCGAGTCGGGTACAGGTCCTGGACGGCCGTGGTGGTCGCGGTCATGGTCGGTCCCCTTCTGTGCGCTCGGGTTCGCTCAGGCGTCGGGCTCGGGGGGCGGGTAGGAACCGTTCTCGTCGTGGTCCTCCCACCCGGTGACCGGGGGGTTGAAGACGCACACGCAGCGGAAGTCCGTCTTGGGGCGGAGCGTGTGCCGCTCGTGGCCGTCGAGCAGGTACATGGTGCCGGGCTTGATCCAGTGGGTCTCGCCGGTCTCCTCGTCGGTGAGTTCGGCCTCGCCCGCGACGCACAGCACGGCCTCGACGTGATGCGCGTACCACATCGACGTCTCCGTGCCCGCGTACAGCACGGTCTCGTGCAGCGAGAAGCCGACCTTCTCCCTGGCGAGCACGAGGCGCTTGCTCTCCCAGGTACCGGAAGCGGACCTCACGTGGCGCTCGGTGTTCTCGATCTCACTCAGTGATCGGACTATCACATCGTCTCCCGTACCGAGCGGGCGAGGATCCGCAGCCCTTCGTCCAGTTCCTCCGGAGGGATGGTGAGGGCCGGCAGCAGCTTGACGACCTCGTCCTCCGGCCCGGACGTCTCGACCAGCAGCCCGAGTTCGAAGGCGCGGCGGGCCACGGCAGAGGCGCGGTGCTTGTCCGTGAACTCCATCCCCCACACCAGTCCGCGTCCGCGGATGCCGGCGCCGAGTTGTGGGTGCTCGTCGCGGATCGCCTGCAGTGCGCGCTCGACCTGTTCGCCGCGGGCGATGGTCTGCTTCTCCATGCGGTTGTCGGTCCAGTACGTCTCGAGCGCGGCGGTCGCCGTGACGAAGGCGTGGTTGTTGCCGCGGAAGGTGCCGTTGTGCTCACCCGGTTCCCACACGTCCAGGCCGGACCCGAACAGGCACAGCGACATCGGCAGGCCGTAGCCGCTGATGGACTTCGACAGCGTGACGATGTCCGGCGTGATGCCGGCCTCCTCGAACGAGAAGAAGGCTCCGGTGCGTCCGCAGCCCATCTGGATGTCGTCCACGATGAGCAGCATGTCGTGCCGGTGACAGAGGTCGGCCAGCTCCCGCAGCCACTCGCCACGGGCCACGTTGACGCCGCCCTCGCCCTGCACCGTCTCGACGATCACCGCGGCGGGCTTGTTCAGTCCCGAGCCCTGGTCGTCGAGCAGCCGCTCGAACCACAGGAAGTCCGGGACCTGGTCGTCGAGGTAGTGGTCGAACGGCATGGGGGTGCCGTGCACCAGCGGGACGCCCGCGCCGGCCCGCTTGACGACGTTGCCGGTGACGGCCAGCGCGCCCAGGGACATGCCGTGGAACGCGTTGGTGAAGGACACGATCGCCTCGCGTCCCTTCACCTTGCGGGCCAACTTCAGTGCGGCCTCGACCGCGTTGGTGCCGGCCGGGCCCGGGAACATCACCTTGTAGGGCAGTTCGCGCGGGAGCAGCACCAGATTCCGGAACGTCTCCAGGAACGTGCGCTTCGCGGTGGTGGCCATGTCGAGGCCGTGGGTGATGCCGTCGGCCTCGATGTGGTCGAGGAGGGCCCGTTTCAGGGCGGGGTCGTTGTGGCCGTAGTTGAGCGATCCGGCACCCGCGAAGAAATCGAGGTAGGTGCGGTCGTTCTCGTCGCGAAGGTGGCTTCCCCGCGCGTGGACGAAGACGGTGGGCCACCCTCGGCAGTAGCTGCGTACCTCGGATTCGAGACTCTCGAACACGCTCAGATCCGGCTGCCTGTTCGTCCTTTTCGTCATGACACTCCTAGGTGCGGGAAGAGCCCGAACACCGCACTTTCACGGGGCCACTGCCTTTCAGTGCAGTGGTCCGATGCGGTACAGGTACTCGGGCTCGTGGGCCTCGGGAAACAGCTCCGCGGGAAAGAGGAGTTCACGTTTCAACGGTGCCCTGTGTCGTTCGGCGAAGGAGAGGAAGAGTTGTTGGGAGGCGGTGTTGCCCGGGCTGATGGTCGTCTCCAGCCGGTGGAGGTCGCGCTGCGCGCGGAGTCGGCTGGTGAGGTGGTCGAGCATGGCCCCGGCGAGACCCCGTCCCCGGTCGGCCCCGGCGACGGCGATCTGCCAGATGACGAGCACGTCGGGCCGGTCGGGACGGCGGTATCCGGTGGTGAAACCTGTCGGTGCGCCCTTTTCGTCGCGTGCCACCGCGGAAGTCTGCGCGAAATCGCGGAACCACAGCAGGTAACTGTACGGAGAGTTCACGTCGAGTTCTCCGGATTCGCGGGCGATACGCCAGACAGCGGGACCGTCCGCGATTGTTGGTTCCCCGATGTATTCCGTCAGTGTCGTCATACGGAGCACCTTTGTTCCACGGTCACCGGGCGTTACCGCTGCCCGGGGCGTGTGCGCCTACTCATGTTACGTGTGTGATCCCGAGTCGGCCACGGGACCGCAGGTCGCAGGTGGGGCACGGGAGGCGTACCCGAGCGAGGATGCGCTGGTCACCGCCCAGTAGAGTGCGCCTCTGCGCCTCCTGTCGTCCCCGAAAGCCGAGGTACCGCGCAGTGACGCCCGTACCCCCCGAACCGACCGCCACCGTGACCGTCGTCGGGATCGGGGCCGACGGCTGGGCGGGGCTGCCCGGTGCCTCCCGTGCCGCGCTCAGCGAGGCCGAGGTCCTGATCGGGGGAGCGCGCCAGCTGGATCTGCTGCCGCCGGAGTGCACCGGTCAGCGCGTCGCCTGGCCGTCGCCGCTGCGCCCCGCCGTTCCCGGCCTGCTCGCCGCGCACGCCGGCCGCCGGATCGCCGTTCTGGCCAGCGGGGACCCCATGTTCTACGGCATCGGACGCGCCCTCGCCGAGGAGACGGACGCGCTGCGCGTCCTGCCGCACCCCTCCTCGGTCTCCTACGCCGCCGCCCGGCTCGGCTGGCCCCTGGAGGACGTGGAGGTCGTCACGCTGGTCGGCCGGCCCGCCGCCCGCCTCGCCGCCGCCCTGCACCACGGCCGGCGCCTCCTCGTCCTCAGCGCGGACGCCACCACCCCCGGTGAGGTCGCCGCCCTGCTGCGGGACCGGGGCTTCGGGCCCAGCCCGATGCGGGTCCTCGCACAACTCGGCGGGGAGAAGGAACACGCCACCGCCGAGTCCACCGCCGACGACTGGCCGCACCCGCCCGGCGATCCCCTCAACATCGTCGCCGTCGAATGCCGCCGCGCCCCCGAAGCCCTGCGGCTCGGCGCCGTGCCCGGGCTGCCGGACGAGGCGTACGCGCACGACGGGCAGCTCACCAAGCGGCACGTCCGCGCCGCCACGCTGGGCGTCCTCGCGCCGGCGCCCGGTGAACTGCTGTGGGACATCGGCGGCGGGTCCGGTTCGATCGCCGTCGAGTGGATGCGCACCCACCCCTCGTGCCGCGCGGTCACCGTGGAGCGCGATCCGGTGCGCGCCGAACGGATCACCCGCAACGCGGACCGGCTGGGCGTGCCGGGCCTGCGGGTCGTCACCGGCGCCGCCCCCGCCGTCCTCGCCGAGCTGCCGCCCCCGGACGCCGTGTTCGTGGGCGGCGGACTCACCGCGCGCGGCCTCCTCGACGCGTGCTGGGCGGCGCTGCCCGACGGCGGGCGGCTGGTCGCCAACACCGTGACGCTGGAGTCCGAGGCACTGCTCGCCGACGCCCACCGTCGCCACGGCGGCGAGCTGGTGCGGCTCGCGGTGGCACACGCCGTGCCGGTGGGGGGCTTCACCGGGTGGCGACAGGCGATGCCGGTCACCCAGTGGGCCGTGCGGAAAACCCACGACACCGCGGGACCCGATACCCCGGGACCCGATACCCCGGGACCCGACACCTCGGGGATCGAGACCGCGGGACCCGACATCTCAGGACACGACACCCTTCCGGGAGCAGACAGATGACCGTGTACTTCATCGGGGCCGGCCCCGGTGCCGCCGACCTGATCACGGTGCGCGGTGCCCGCACGCTCGCCGCCTGCCGGGTCTGCCTGTACGCAGGCAGCCTGGTCCCGCGTGAACTGCTCGCCGAATGCCCGCCGGACGCCCGGCTGGTGGACACCGCGCAGCTCGACCTGGACCAGATCACCGCCGAACTGCTGCGCGCCCACGAGGAGGGACACGACGTGGCCCGGCTGCACTCCGGGGACCCGTCCGTGTTCAGCGCGGTGGCCGAGCAGATGCGGCGGCTGGACGCGGCCGGAGTGCCGTACGAGGTCGTCCCGGGCGTCCCGGCCTTCGCCGCCGCCGCGGCCTCCCTGAAGCGGGAGCTGACCGTGCCGACCGTCGGCCAGAGCGTGATCCTCACCCGCGTCGCCAACCGGGCCACTCCCATGCCCGAGGGCGAGGACCTCGCCACCCTCGGCCGCAGCGGCGCACTGATCGTGCTGCACCTGGCCGCCAAGTACGCGGACCGCGTGGTCGAGGAGCTCCTCCCGCACTACGGCGCCGACTGCCCCGCCGCGGTCGTCGCCTACGCCTCCCGCCCGGACGAGATCGTCATCCGCGGCACGCTGGAGGAGATCGCCGGGAAGGTGAAGGAGGCCGGTGTGCTGCGCACCGCGGTGATCATGGTGGGGCGGACGCTGGGGGCGGAGCAGTTCCGGGACAGTCACCTGTACTCGCCGGAGCGGGAACGCCACGTGTGCTGAGCACGGTGAGCGGCCGTCAGGCCACCGTGCTGCGCCCCACCACCGCCCCCGCCCGGTCGATGCAGATCACGTCGACCGCCACCGGCGCCCCCCGCAGTACGGCCAGGGCCTCGTCGCGGGCGGTGGTGGCGACCAGGTCGCCGAGCGGCACCCCGGCCGCGATGCAGGACTGGAGCGCGGCGAGGCCGGTGTTGGCCCCGGCCACCTCGGCGGCCAGGGTCTCGTCCGCGCCGCCGCGCCGGGCCAGTTCGGCGAGGAAGCCCTTGTCGACCTGGGAGCGGGCGGAGTGCAGGTCGAGGTGGCCGGCGGCGAGCTTGGAGAGCTTGGCGAAGCCGCCGCAGACGGTCAGCCGGTCGACGGGGTGGCGGCGGATGTACTTCAGCACCGCGCCCGCGAAGTCGCCCATGTCGAGCAGGGCGTCCTCGGGCAGACCGTACTCGGCGACGACCGTCTTCTCCGACGTCGACCCGGTGCAGCCGGCGACGTGCGTACGTCCCGCCGCGCGGGCCACGTCCACGCCCCGCCGGATGGAGTCGATCCACGCCGAGCAGGAGTACGGGACGACGATGCCGGTGGTGCCCAGGATGGAGAGGCCGCCCAGGATGCCGAGCCGGGGATTCCAGGTGGAGCGGGCGATCTCCTCGCCGTGGTCCACGGAGACGGTGATCTCGACGTCCCCGGTGCCCCCGTGCCGGGCGGCGACCTCGGCGACGTGGTCGGCCATCATGCGGCGGGGGACGGGGTTGACGGCCGCCTCGCCGACGGGTAGGGGCAGGCCGGGGCGGGTGATGGTGCCGACCCCGGGACCTGCCCTGAAGACGACCCCGGCCCCGGCGGGCAGTTGCCGTACCGTGGCCCGGACCAGTGCCCCGTGGGTGACGTCCGGATCGTCGCCCGCGTCCTTCACGATCCCCGCCATCGCGTGCCCGTCGCCCAGTTCCTCGGCGGCCAGCGCGAACGACGGTGTCTGCCCCTTCGGCAGGGTGATGGTCACCGGGTCGGGGAACTCGCCGGTCAGCAGGGCGGTGTACGCCGCCGTCGTGGCCGCCGTCGCACAGGCGCCGGTGGTCCAGCCGGGCCGCAGGCCCGTGTGCTCCAGCTGGGCCCTGCGGCCGCCCTTCACTTCGCTGCTCATGAACGGACCTGGACTTCCATGCACGTACTGATCCTCGGCGGAACCTCGGAGGCCCGCCGTCTCGCCGAACTCCACCACGCGACCCCCGGGGTGACCCCGACCAGCTCCCTCGCGGGGCGGGTGGCCAGTCCGCGGCTGCCGCCGGGGGAGGTACGGATCGGTGGCTTCGGCGGCGTGGAGGGGCTGACCGCGTGGCTGCGCGAACACCGGGTGGACGTGCTCATCGATGCCACCCACCCTTTCGCCGGGACGATCAGTTTCCACGCGGCGCGGGCCGCCGCCACCGCCCATGTTCCCCTGCTCGCCCTGAGGCGTCCCGGCTGGGTCCCCGTCGAGGGCGACGACTGGCACGACGCCGGCTCCCTGGAGGAGGCCGCCCGGTTGCTGCCCGGGCTCGGCCGGCGGGTGTTCCTCACCACCGGACGGATGGGCCTGGCCGCGTTCGCCGCGCTGGACGAGCTGTGGTTCCTCGTACGGTCCGTGGACGCGCCCGAGGCCCCGCACCCGGCCCGGATGGAGGTGCTGCTGGACCGCGGCCCGTTCACGCTCGACGGGGAGCGCGAGCTGCTCCGCCGGCACCGCATCGACGTCGTGGTGACCAAGGACAGCGGGGGAACGGCCACCGCGCCGAAGCTGACGGCCGCCCGGGAGGCCGGGCTCCCGGTGGTCGTGGTCCGCCGGCCCCCGGTCCCCGAGGGCGTCCCGGTCGTCTCCGACCCGGAGGCGGCGGCCCGGTGGGTCGGCAACCGCCTCCGGCAGAGCGGCTTCCCGGCCACCGGCTGAGAACGACCCGGAACTGCCGCTGAACGCCCCGGGCCCCTCAGGAGGCCCCGCCGGACCCGGCCTCCGGATACCGCCGCGGAGTCCAGGTGATCTCCTCGCCGTCCCCGCGGCGGACCGCCCGGGTCTGTGAGGAGCCGACCAGCAGGATCGTGCGCATGTCCACCTCGGCCGGGTCCAGGTCGGACAGCCGTACGATCCGCACCTGTTCGCCCGATCCGCCCACGTCCCGGGCGACCACGACCGGGGTGTCGGGTGCCCGGTGCTCCAGCAGCAGCTCACGTGCCTTGCCCACCTGCCAGGTGCGGCTGCGTGAGCCCGGGTTGTACAGGGCCATCACCAGGTCCGCGGAGGCGGCGGCGCGCAGCCGCTCGGCGATGACCTCCCACGGTTTGAGCCGGTCGGAGAGGGAGAGGACGGCGTAGTCGTGTCCGAGCGGGGCACCCGCGCGGGCCGCTGCCGCGTTGGCGGCGGTCACGCCCGGCAGCACCCGCACCGGCACGTCCGCGTACTCCTTCTGGGAGGCGGCCTCCAGCACGGCCGTCGCCATGGCGAAGACGCCCGGGTCGCCACCGGAGACGACCGCGACCCGCCGCCCGCGCCGGGCCAGGTCCAGGGCGAACTCGGCGCGCTCTGACTCGACCCGGTTGTCCGAGCCGTGCCGGGTCTGCCCGGGGCGCTCCGGCACCCGGTCGAGGTAGGTCGTGTAGCCGACCAGGTCGTCGGCGGCGGCCAGCGCCCCCCGCGTCTCGGGCGTCAGCCACAGCGGACCGGCCGGCCCGGTCCCGACCACGACGACCTCGCCCCGCTCCGGCGCCTGAGGCCGCTCGGCGTCGACCTGGCTGGGCAGCACGGCCACCGAGAAGTACGGCACCGACTCCGCGTCCACGTCCGCCAGTTCGGCGAGCCGTTCCCCGGCCATGGTGGCCCGCTCGACGTACCGGGCCTCGCCCAGCCGCCCCGAATCCGCGAAGGCCCGCCGCACCTTGGTGAAGGTCCGCCCCAGCTTCATCACCACGGCGACGTCCGTCGAGGCGAGCCGTGCGGTCAGCTCCTCCTCGGGCAGGGTCCCCGGCAGGATGGTGAGCACCTCCTCGCCCTCGGCGAGCGGCGTGCCCAGCCGGGCGGCCGCGGCGGACACGGAGGTGACGCCCGGGATCACCTCGGTCGTGTAGCGGTCGGCGAGCCGCTTGTGCATGTGCATGTAGGAGCCGTAGAAGAGCGGATCGCCCTCGGCCAGGACCGCGACCGTCCGCCCCGCATCGAGGTGCGCGGCGAGCCGGGCCGACGCCTCGGCGTAGAACTCCTCCATCGCGCCCTTGTAACCGCCCGGATGGTCGGTGGTCTCGGTCGTGACCGGGTAGACCAGCCGTTCCTCGATGTGGTCCTCGCGGATGTGCTTCGCCGCGATCGAGCGGGCGATGGAACGGCCGTGCCGGGCGCTGTGGTACGCGATCACGTCCGCCTCGGCGATGACCTCGACGGCCCGTACGGTCATCAGGGACGGGTCGCCCGGGCCGAGCCCGACCCCGTACAGCCGCCCCGCGGTGGACTGTTCGCCGCTCACTCTTCCTCACTCGCGATCGCGTTGAGCGCGGCGGCGGCGATGGCGCTGCCCCCGCGACGGCCGCGTACGACCAGGTGCTCCAGGCCGGACGGATGCGCGGCCAGGGCGTCCTTGGACTCGGCGGCCCCGACGAAGCCGACGGGGACGCCGATGACGGCGGCCGGCCGGGGAGCCCCCTCGTCGATCACCTCCAGCAGCCGGAACAGGGCGGTGGGCGCGTTGCCGACGGCGACCACCGAGCCCTCCAGCCGGTCCCGCCAGAGCTCCAGAGCGGCGGCGCTGCGCGTGGTGCCGAGCTTCGCCGCCAGTTCCGGCACGGACGGGTCGGAGAGGGTGCAGAGCACGTCGTTGCCGGCGGGCAGCCGCTTGCGGGTGACTCCGCTGGCCACCATCTGCACGTCGGTGAAGATCGGCGCACCGGAGCGCAGCGCCTCCTGGGCGCGGGCCACGACGGCCGGTGAGTAGGACAGGTCCCGTACGAGGTCGACCATTCCGCAGGCGTGGATCATGCGGACCGCTACCTGGCTGACGTCGGCGGGCAGGGCCGCGAGGTCCGCCTCCGCGCGGATGGTGGCGAAGGACTGGCGGTAGATCGCCGGGCCGTCCTTCTCGTAGTCGTACGTGGTCACGGTGGTCTTCACGCTGCTCTCGGTCGTCATACGGCTCATGAGGTGATCGCCGCCAGGGCGGTGGCGAGTCGGGCGGGGTCGTCCATCGAGGTGCTCCGGGGCTCCTGGCCGCTCACCGCGGTGGAGAGCCGGTAGCCGCCTCCCGGAGCGGCGACCACGTCGACGCGGTCGCCCCGGGGGTGCCCGCAGCGGCGTTCGCACCCGGACCAGTACAGGGGCAGGCCGTGCGGCTCGATCGCGCCGAGGGCCCCGGCCGCGTCGGTCCGTACGTCGGCCCGCGACTTGGCGCACCCCGGGCTGCCGATGCAGGCGCCGACGCGCAGCCAGGGGGAGTCGGGGTCGGTGACGAGGCCGGTGGCGGAGAGGCGGGCGAGGGACTCCTCCGCTGGCGTCCCCTGTGTGGGAAGAACCACACCGCGCCAGGGCGTCAGCCGCAGCTCACCGTCGGCGATATCGGTCAGTTCGCGCCATTGGCGCACCGTGAGCCGCCCCAGCGGTACGTGCACGGAGAGGCCGGTGCCGAGGGCTCCCGGGGAGGGGCCGTCCGTACGGCCGGTTTCGCGGGCCCGCCGCTCGTGACGGATGCCCTCGGCGGTCAGACGCCTGCCGACCGGGTCGAGCAACTCGTCCGCGGGGAGGTCGAGTTCCTCGATGCGCCAGACGCGCGCCCCGCTCTCCCGCGCCGCCTCCAGGAAGGTCTCCGCGGCCACCAGGGCGGCCCGCGCCGCCTCCTCGACGGGGACGAGCAGCGCTGTCCCGGCCGCGCCCAGGCCGAGGTGCGCCCCGCCGTCCGCCGTCGCCCGAACCGTCACGTCGGCATCGAGTCCGGCCACGTCCCCGCGCCCGTCGTCGAGCGCGAACAGGAAACGCCCCGACAGGCCTTGGGCCGCCTCACTCGTGCACAGCGCCGTGTCCAGGGCCGTGAGCCAGGGCCGTACGTCCAGCACACCCCGCCCGTCGAGACCGGACAGCGGTGAGGCCACGATGTTGCGCACCCGCTCGTGGCCGTGCGAGGGCAGCAGCCCGGCCGCGTCCAGCAGCCCCGCCAACTCACCGGCGCAGGCCTCGGCCAGACCCCGCAGCTGCACATTGCCGCGCGAGGTCAGATGCAGGTCCCCGTCGCCCAGCCGCTCCGCGGCGTCGCCGAGGGCCTCCGCCTGCGGAACGGTCAGCACACCACCGGGAATCCGGACGCGGGCCAGCGCGCCGTCGTCCGCAGCGTGCAGCCGCAGGGTGCCCGGGCAGGCGTCACCGCGCTCCCGGGAGACCGCTGTGGCCTGGGGCGATGAACGAAGGGCAGGCGTGGACATGGCGGCGAGCATACCTACCCTCACACCCGCTGTACGCCCCGCCCTTTTCCCATGCCCCTTACTATGATCCGCGGCGGATCATCCGGTCCGCCGACGCCACGACGGCGACAGGGGAGGAAGCCCGGTGCGAGTCCGGCGCGGTCCCGCCACTGTGAGCCCGGCCCGAACGGGGCCGGGTGAGCCAGGAACTCCCGCCGTCCTCCCACCGCCCGGGGCGCGGACACCCCGAGGAAGGCCAGACGCCGCATGATCCTTCTCCTGTCGACGTCCGACACCGACCTGCTCAGCGCACGCGCGGCAGCCGGCCCGGTCCCGTACCGCTTCGCCAACCCGGCCCGCCTCGCCCTTGAGGACCTTCCCGGTCTCCTCGACGGCGCCGACCTGGTCGTCGTACGCCTCCTCGGTGGCGTCCGCGCCTGGCAGGAGGGCCTCGACCTGCTGCTCGCCGACGGCCGCCCGGTCGTCGTCCTCACCGGCGAACAGGCCCCGGACGCCCAGCTGATGGCCGCCTCCACCGTCCCCGTCGGCATCGCCGCCGAGGCCCACGCCTACCTCGCCCACGGCGGCCCGGCCAACCTGGAGCAGCTCGCCCGCTTCCTCTCCGACACGGTCCTGCTGACCGGCCACGGCTTCGAGGCACCCGCGCCCGCCCCCACCTGGGGCCCGCTGGAGCGCACACCCCGCGAGCGCGCGGGCGGCCCGACCGTCGCCGTGCTCTACTACCGGGCCCACCACATGAGCGGCAACACCGCCTTCGTGGGCGCCCTGTGCGACGCGATCGAGGAGGCGGGCGGCCGGCCCCTGCCCCTGTACGTCGCCTCCCTGCGCGCCCCCGAGCCCGAGCTGATCGAGGAACTCCGCGCCGCCGACGCCATCGTCACCACCGTCCTCGCCGCGGGCGGCACCAAGCCCGCCGAGGCATCGGCCGGCGGCGACGACGAGTCCTGGGACGCGGGCGCGCTCACCACGCTGGATGTCCCGATCCTCCAGGCCCTGTGCCTCACGGGTTCGCGCACCGCCTGGGAGGAGAACGACGAGGGCGTCTCCCCGCTCGACGCGGCCAGCCAGATCGCCGTCCCCGAGTTCGACGGCCGCCTCATCACCGTCCCGTTCTCCTTCAAGGAGATCGACGAGGACGGCCTCCCGGCCTACGTCGCCGACCCCGAGCGCGCGGCCCGGGTCGCCGGTATCGCCGTACGCCACGCGCGACTGAGCCACATTCGGCCCGCCGACAAGCGCCTCGCGCTGGTCCTCTCCGCCTACCCGACCAAGCACTCCCGCATCGGCAACGCGGTCGGCCTCGACACCCCCGCGAGCGCCGTGGCCCTGCTGCGCCGGCTCCGCGAGGAGGGCTACGACTTCGGAACGGACGCGGAGGTGCCGGGCCTGGCCTCCGGTGACGGCGACGAGCTGATCCGCGCGCTGATCGAGGCGGGCGGCCACGACCAGGACTGGCTCACCGAGGAGCAGCTCGCCCGCAACCCGGTCCGCATCCCGGCGGCCGACTACCGCCGCTGGTTCGCCACGCTCCCCGAGGAGCTGCGCACGGCGGTGGAGGAGAAGTGGGGCCCGGCCCCGGGCGAGATGTTCGTCGACCGCAGCCGCAACCCGGAGGGCGACATCGTCCTCGCGGCCCTGCGCTTCGGCAATCTGCTGATCCTCATCCAGCCCCCGCGCGGCTTCGGCGAGAACCCGATCGCGATCTACCACGACCCGGACCTCCCGCCCTCCCACCACTACCTGGCCGCCTACCGCTGGATCGCCGCCCGCGCCGAGGACGGCGGGTTCGGGGCGGACGCGATGATCCACCTGGGCAAGCACGGCAACCTGGAGTGGCTGCCCGGCAAGAACGCGGGCCTCTCCGCCGCCTGCGGCCCCGACGCCGCCCTCGGCGACCTCCCTCTGATCTACCCGTTCCTGGTCAACGACCCGGGCGAGGGCACCCAGGCCAAGCGCCGTGTCCACGCCACCCTCGTCGACCACCTCGTCCCGCCGATGGCCCGCGCCGACTCCTACGGCGACATCGCGCGGCTGGAGCAACTCCTCGACGAGTACGCCCAGATCTCCTCCATGGACCCGGCGAAGCTCCCGGCGATCCGCGCCCAGATCTGGACCCTCATCCAGGCCGCCCGGCTCGACCACGACCTCGGCATGGAGGACCGCCCGGACGACGACGGCTTCGACGATTTCCTCCTGCACGTCGACGGCTGGCTCTGCGAGGTCAAGGACGCCCAGATCCGCGACGGCCTGCACGTCCTCGGCAACCCGCCGCGCGGCGAGGACCGCGTCAACCTCGTCCTCGCCATCCTGCGCGCCCGCCAGATCTGGGGCGGCGCCACGGCCCTGCCCGGACTGCGCGAGGCCCTCGGCCTGGACGAGTCCGCGGCGACCCGCACCACCGCCGACGAGACGGAGGAGAAGGCACGCGCCCTGGTCCAGGCGATGGAGGACGCGGGCTGGGACCCGGCCGCCGTGCCCACGGACCACGGTGAACAGGTCGCGGCCATCCTGGAGTTCGCGGCCCGCGAGGTCGTCCCGCGGCTGTCGGGGACCACGAACGAACTCGACCACGCGGTCCACGCCCTGGCCGGCGGCTTCGTCCCGGCGGGTCCCTCCGGATCCCCGCTCCGCGGCCTGGTCAACGTCCTGCCGACCGGCCGCAACTTCTACTCCGTCGACCCCAAGGCCGTCCCCTCCCGCCTCGCCTGGGAGACCGGCCAGGCGCTCGCGGACTCCCTGCTGGAGCGCTACCGCGCGGACAACGGCGACTGGCCCACGTCCGTCGGCCTCTCCCTGTGGGGCACGAGCGCGATGCGCACGGCGGGCGACGACGTGGCGGAGGCCCTCGCGCTGCTCGGTGTCCGCCCCGTCTGGGACGACGCCTCGCGCCGGGTGACCGGCCTGGAGGCCGTCCCGCACGAGGAGCTGGGCCGCCCCCGCATCGACGTCACCCTGCGTATCTCGGGCTTCTTCCGGGACGCCTTCCCGCACACCATCGGCCTGCTGGACGACGCCGTACGCCTGGCGGCCTCGCTGGACGAACCGGCCGAGGTCAACCACGTACGGGCCCACGTCCAGGCGGACCTGGCCGAGCACGGCGACGAGCGCCGCGCCACCACCCGTATCTTCGGCTCCCGGCCCGGCACCTACGGCGCCGGTCTGCTCCAGCTCATCGACTCCCGCGACTGGCGCACCGACGCCGACCTGGCCGAGGTCTACACGGTCTGGGGCGGTTACGCCTACGGCCGCGAACTCGAGGGCCGCCCCGCCCGCGAGGAGATGGAGACCGCCTACAAGCGGATCGCGGTCGCGGCGAAGAACACGGACACCCGCGAGCACGACATCGCCGACTCCGACGACTACTTCCAGTACCACGGCGGCATGGTCGCCACGGTCCGCGCCCTGCGCGGCACCGCCCCCGAGGCGTACATCGGCGACTCGACCCGCCCCGAGACGGTCCGCACCCGCACCCTGGTCGAGGAGACCTCCCGGGTCTTCCGCGCCCGCGTCGTCAACCCCAAGTGGATCGAGGCGATGCGCCGCCACGGCTACAAGGGCGCCTTCGAACTCGCCGCCACGGTGGACTACCTCTTCGGCTACGACGCCACCACCGGCGTGATCGCCGACTGGATGTACGACAAGCTCACCGAGACCTACGTCCTGGACCCCGCCAACCGCGAGTTCCTCCAGCAGGCCAACCCCTGGGCCCTGCACGGCATCGCCGAACGCCTGCTGGAGGCGGAGTCCCGCGGGATGTGGGAGAAGCCCGACCCGGCGGTGCTGGAGGGGCTGCGGCAGGTGTACCTGGAGACGGAGGGCAACCTCGAGGACGACGGCTCCTAGGTCCCGGACCGACTCCTCACCACCCGGTCAGCAGCAGGTGGTTGAGGAGCAGGGCGAGCAGTGCCTGGGCGATGAGCCAGGCGCGGGGACGAGGGAGGAGCGCGCAGGCCGCCAGGAGCCACACCGCGAAGGGCAGCCAGATGCGCTCCGTCTCCGCCTTGCTCATGCCGGAAAGGTCGGCGATCAGCAGGGCGAGGAGCGCCGCGGACACGAGAACCGCGAGGCGGACGTCGTCTCGCGGTTCCGTGCGCCGCCCGATCAGCACGGCTCCCGTCCGCCGCAGCCCCGCCGCCGTCGCCAGTCCCGTGCTGATCACCGCGCAGGCCAGGTTGGCCCACACCCAGTAGCCGTAGGGCCGGATGCCGCCCGCGCCCTGGCGGTAGCGCGTCACCAGCAAGTGGTAGGCCTCCCACCAGTCGAAGCCCGCGAGCGTGAACAGCGCCGGGACCACGGCCAGTCCGGCCAGCAGCGGCACCAGCAGCGCCGGACGCTCCCGGACGCCCTGCCGGCCGAGCGCCAGTACCGCCGCCGCGATCAGCGCGACCAGCGTGAGGCCGTACGACAGGTAGCAGGTCAGGCCGAACAGCAGCCCGGACACCCCCGCCCACCACAAGGACCGGCCGGTGACCGCCAGGGCAAGCAGCGCCACCGCCCACGCCGCCACCGCGGCGAAGTACGCGTCGGCCGACGTGCCCATCCACACGGCGGCCGGGGCCAGCACGAGGAAGGGCGCAGCCCGGCGCGCGAGCGCCTCGCCGGCCAGAGCGCGGATCGTGACCAGCACGGCTACACAGGCCGTCGCCCCGACGGCGATGCACCAGACCCCGGCCCAGCCTCCGCCCCGTAGCCCGACCCGGTCGAGCAGGACGAAGGTGAGCGTGGCCGCGGGCGGGTGACCGGCGACGTGGGCGGGCCAGTTGTCCGGCGAGTCGAGAAGGATGTGCCGGGTGAAGTCCCGCAAAGCCGCCGGGACGTCGTGGAACCGGTCGACGACCTGGAGGTACTCGTAGCGGGTGGTGAGCCTGCGCGCGATGCCCCGGTCCCAGCCGTCGATCAGGGCGAGGGAGCAGATCCACGCCGTGCCCGTGGCCCAGGCCGCCGGCAGCAGGGCACGCCACGGGAGACGGGCCGCGAGGGCGGGTCCGTACGCCACGGTGGCGATCGCGACCAGCACGGCCGCCGGCGTACCGGGGCCCAGGTGAGGCCCCCAGGAGGCCAGCAGCGGAGGCCAGTCGACGAACAGTGTGCGGCTGGTGTCCTGGATGCGGCGGCCGACCAGGACGGCCGCCGTCACGAGCAGCGCGGCGGCACCGGCGGCGTACAGGTCGCGGCGGAGGGAGCGGGTCACATCCGGAACGCTAGGCCGACAGGGCGGGCACGGACCGCCGTCCGGGCCGGACGTCAGCGTTTCGTCATGGGTCGCGCACGCTCTTCCGGGGTGATCCGCGCCTACCGTCGGGCCATGCGAGACGACCCACGGTTTCCCTCCTCTCCCGGCTTCTGGCGCAGCCCCCTGCGCGGCCCCTGGTTCACCTCGGTGCTGGGCCTCGTCCTGCTCGTCGGCATCACCGTGCTGTTCGTGACGGGCCTGGTCTCGTACGCCGCCTACAACCCGGACCTGTCGCCGGTGAACGACAAGACCCCGGAGAAGGGAATCCTCGGCTTCTACCTCTTCGCCTGGCCGACGAACCCGCACTGGCTGTACCGGCTCAACCAGGGCGTCCACGTCACCCTCGGCATCACCCTGGTCCCCGTCCTGCTCGCCAAGCTCTGGTCCGTGATTCCGAGGCTCTTCACGCTGCCGCCGGTCCGCTCGCTCGCGCACGCCCTGGAGCGGATCTCGCTCCTGCTCCTGGTGGGCGGCGGGCTGTTCGAGTTCGTGACCGGGGTGCTCAACATCCAGCTCGATTACGTCTTCCCCGGCTCCTTCTACCCGCTGCACTTCTACGGGGCGTGGGTGTTCTTCGCCGCCTTCGTCGCCCACGCGCTGCTGAAGACGCCCGTCGTCCTGCGCAACGTGCGGCAGCTGCGGGAGGAGAGGAACGATCTGGTGACACCGCGCCCCGCCGAGCCCACCGTCACCCGCCGCGGTGCGCTGTGGTTCGTCGGCGGCGGCTCGCTGCTGCTGTTCGCGACCACGGTGGGACAGAACTTCGACGGTCCGCTGCGGCGCACCGCCCTCCTCGCACCGCACGGCGGCGAGGACCCCGGCAGCGGCCCGAACGGGTTCCAGATCAACAAGACCGCCGCGTACGCCGGGATCGACCCGGCCGAGACGGGCGAGGACGCCTGGCGGCTCGTCGTGACGGGGCGTACGGGCACCGTCCGCCTCAGCCGCACACGGCTCGCCGAACTGCCCCAGTACAGCGCGGCGTTGCCCATCGCCTGTGTGGAGGGCTGGTCGACGTCGGACCAGTGGTGGCGCGGTGTGCGGCTGCGCGATCTCGCCGCGCTCGTCGGGTACGACGGCGACCCTCCGGACGTCCTGGTCGAGTCGCTCCAGCGGCACGGCGCCTTCCGGCGCGCCGCTCTGAGCGCCGGCCAGGTCGCCGACCCGCGCTCCCTCCTCGCCCTGTACGTCAACGGCGAGGACCTGTCCCCCGACCACGGCCACCCGGCGCGGATCATCGTGCCCGCGGCACCCGGTGTGCTCAACACCAAGTGGGTGGCCCGCATGACGTTCGGAGAGCTGTGATGCCCCGACCGCGGATCCCCGTGGGGAACCCCTTCCAGCTTCTGCTGCTCGCCTGCTCCTTCGCGCTCACCGCCTACGCCGGGGTGCGGCTGCTCGCCGACGACTGGTTCGGCGTGGCGCTGTGGGTCGTGGGGGCGGCGCTGCTGCACGACCTGGTGCTGCTGCCGTTGTACGCGGTGGCGGACCGGGCGGTGGTACGAGGGCTGAGGGCGCGCCGGGAGTGGGTGCCGTACGTGCGCGTACCGGCGGCCCTGTCCGGGCTGCTCCTGCTCGTGTGGTTCCCGCTGATCTGCGGGACGGTGGAGCGGCGCTACCGGTCCGCCACCGGACTCTCGCCGGACGGCTTCCTCGCCCGCTGGCTGCTGATCAGCGCCGTCCTCTTCGGCGGCTCGGCGCTGTTGCTGGCGCTGCGCGTGCGCAGGGCGACGAAGGTGCGCCCGCCGGCCGTCCACTGACCGGACCGCTCCCACCCCCGTGCGTACCGGAGCAGGGCCTGTGTGCCGAGCCGCGCCCAGGGGAACGCGGCACCGGCGGCCGAGTGCGCGTCGGTGATGCGGACGTGGACGCGTTCGTCGAGGTCCACCGGGGCGGTCTCGGCGATGAGCAGACCGCCGGGGCGCAGGAGTTCGGCCGCTCTGCCCAGGAGAGCGAGCGGGTCGCCGCCGATGCCGATATTGCCGTCCATGAGCAGGACGGTGTCCCAGCGGCCCTCACCGGGCAACGGCTCGAACACCGAGCGCCGCAGCGCCTGACCGCCGAGCCCCAGGGTGTGGTCGACGGCGGCCTCGCTGACGTCGATGCCGAGGACGGCCCGGCCCCGGGCGGCGAGTTCCGCCACCAGCCGCCCGGGCCCGCAGCCCACGTCCAGCACGGCCCCCTCGCACCGGTCCAGCACGTCCCGATCGACGCGGTCGGCCCGGGCGCACCAGCGTTCCACCTCCAGCGGCAGCAGCCAGCCGTCGGAGCGCCGCAGGAACAGCGGCCCATGACCTGCGCGCAGGGCGGCGGCATAGGGGTCGGCAGTCGCCCAGGCCAGGGCGGGGGCGGGCGGGGCGCTCATCGTGCGGGGACCGATGCGCACCGGGCCAGCCGGGCGGCGAACCGGCCGTGCGGGGCGAGGGCGGCGACAGCGTGGGCGTCGGCGGCGGTGTCGACGTCCCGGAGCGGAGGCAGCTCGCGTACCCGCAGCCCGGCCGCGAGGAGCCGTTCCCGCTGGACGGCTCCGGTCACCGGTGTGGACATGGGCACGCCCCGCAGCAGGGCGGGGTCGGGGTCGGCGAGGCCGAGGGCCCAGAAGCCACCGTCCTCCGCCGGGCCGAACCAGGCGTCGCCCTCGGCGAAGTCGACGGTGAGCAGCTCGGGCGTCACCTGAGGCGTGTCCATACCGATGAGCAGGGCCGGTCCGCCGCACCGCGCGAACGCGTCCGCCAGCCGCTCGTCCAGCCCTCCCGCGCACTGCCGTACGACCTCGAAGCCGGCCGGCAGCCAGGAGCCGGGCTTCCCGTCGAGGACGAGGATCCGGCGGGTGGCCGGGGTCGCCGAGACCGCGTCCAGGGTGTCGGCGAGCGAGGCCTCCGCCAGTGCCGCCGCCTCGCCGGGCGTGAACGGCGGGGTGAGCCGGGTCTTGACCCGGCCCGGCCGCGGCTCCTTGGCGATGACGAGGAGCGTGGTCACCGTACGGCCCCTTCCTCGCCCGGGGACTCGGCCAGTACGCGGCTCATGTCCCGCACGGCCTGCCAGGTGCCGCGCCAGGTGCCCGTCACCTTCGAGGCCCCGGTGCGCGGCAGGTACGGCACGTCGTACTCGGCGATCCGCCAGCCCGCGTCGGCCGCGCGGACGACCATCTGGAGCGGATAGCCGCTGCGCCGGTCGGTGAGGCCGAGCGCGAGCAGCGGCTCGCGGCGGGCGGCGCGCAGGGGACCGAGGTCGTGCAGGCGCAGCCCGGTCCGGCGGCGCAGCATCCGTGCGAGCGCCAGGTTTCCGGCGCGGGCGTGCGCCGGCCATGCGCCCCGCCCCTGCGGACGCCGCCGGCCGAGGACCAGGTCGCTCCCGCCGTCACGCACCTCGCGCACGAAGCGGACGAGCAGAGCCGGGTCGAGGGAGGCGTCGCAGTCGCAGAAGCACACCACGTCGGCGGTGGCGGCGGTCAGTCCGGCGTGGCAGGCCGCGCCGAAGCCCCGGCGCGGCTCGCGTACGACGGTCGCGCCGTACGCGTGGGCGACCCGGTCCGAGCCGTCGGTGGAACCGTTGTCGACGACGAGTGCGCGCCAGCCCGGCGGGATCCGTTCGAGGACCCAGGGCAGGGCCTCGGCCTCGTTCAGGCAGGGCAGCACCACGTCGACGTCCGAAGGAATCGTCGTCACGGCATTCACCCTACGAACACGAATCGATACATAACGGACTGCCGCTCCTTACGAAACGCGGACGTCGGCGGCCCGTGGGTGCCCGGGCACGGCATCACCGGCGGCCCGGTGCCAGGCTGGAGCCATGCAGCAGTCCCATCAGCACGAGGAGACCCCCGACGGGGCTCCGCGCATCCTGGTCGTCGACGACGATCCGACCGTCGCCGAGGTCGTCACCGGGTACCTGAAGCGCGCGGGTTACCTCGTCGACCGCGCGGACGACGGACCCACCGCCCTCACCCGTGCCGCCGCGCACTGGCCGGACCTGGTCGTCCTCGACCTGATGCTGCCCGGGATGGACGGCCTTGAGGTGTGCCGGCGGATGCGGGGGCAGGGGCCGGTCCCGGTCATCATGCTCACCGCGCGCGGCGACGAGGACGACCGCATCCTGGGCCTGGAGGTCGGTGCCGACGACTACGTCACCAAGCCCTTCAGCCCGCGCGAACTGGTCCTGCGCGTGGAGTCGGTGCTGCGCCGCAGCAGGCCCGCCGCCCCCGGGCACCGACTGGGGGCGGCCGGTCTGACCGTCGATCCGGCCGCCCGCCGCGCCACCAAGAACGGCACCGAACTCGCCCTCACCCTGCGCGAGTTCGACCTGCTCTCCTTCTTCCTGCGCCATCCGGGGCGGGCCTTCGGCCGGGAGGACCTGATGCGCGAGGTGTGGGGGTGGGACTTCGGTGACCTGTCGACCGTCACGGTCCACGTCCGCCGCCTGCGCGGCAAGGTCGAGGACGACCCGGCCCGGCCCCGCCTCATCCAGACCGTGTGGGGCGTCGGCTACCGCTTCGACGCCACGGGAGCCGCCACCGAAATCACCGGAGAGGAGGCCGGATCGTGAACGACACCCTCCTCATCGCCCTGTACGCCTTCGCCGGCGCCGCGGCCACCGGCCTGGTCGGCGCGGGCGCGCTGCGCCTGATCCGGCGCCGCTCGCTCACCGCCTCGCTCGCCGTGGTCGCGGCGGTCGGCGTGGTCGCGATGCTCGCCGGCACCCTCGCCGTCGCCTGGGCGATGTTCCTCTCCGCGCACGACCTGAGCGTCGTCACGACCGTCGTCGCCATGGCGGCCGTCGTCTCCCTGGCCACCGCGCTGCTGCTGGGCCGCTGGGTCGTAGCACGCAGCCGTGCCCTCGCCGTGGCCGCGCGCTCCTTCGGCGACGGCGGAGACTTCGCCGCCCCCGACGGCCCGGCCACGGCCGAACTGGAGTACCTGAGCCGCGAACTGGCCGCCACCAGTGCCCGGCTCGCCGAATCCCGGGAGCGGGAACGCGCTCTGGAGACCTCCCGGCGGGAACTCGTCGCCTGGATCTCGCACGACCTGCGCACCCCCCTGGCCGGTCTGCGCGCCATGTCGGAAGCGCTGGAGGACGGCGTCGCCGCCGACCCGGGCCGCTACCTGAGGCAGATGCGCACCGAGGTCGAACGCCTCAACGACATGGTCGGAGACCTCTTCGAACTCTCCCGCATCCACGCCGGCACCCTCCCCCTCGCCCCCACCCGCGTCTCCCTGTACGACCTGGTCGGCGACGCGCTGGCGGGAGCCGACCCGCTCGCCCGGCAGCACGGGGTGCGGCTGGTGGGCGGTCGCGTCGAGCAGGTGCCGGTGGAGGTGGACGGCAAGGAGATGAGCCGGGTGCTGGGCAACCTGCTGGTCAACGCCATCCGCCGGACCCCGGCCGACGGCACGGTCGCCATCGCCGCGGAGCGTTCCGCCGAGGGGGTGGTGGTGTCGGTGACGGACGCCTGCGGCGGCATCCCCGAGGAGGACCTGCCGCGCGTCTTCGACACCGGCTGGCGCGGCACGCACGCCCGGACGCCCCCGGCCGGCGCGGGTCTGGGCCTCGCCATCGTCCGGGGGATCGTGGAGGCCCACCAGGGCCGGGCCACCGTACGCAACATCCCCGGCGGTTGCCGTTTCGAGGTGGTGCTGCCCGCTGCCGCTTCTCTTTGATGCGGGCAGCACCACCGGCTCAGAGGGCTATCCGTCCCGCATCCCGGCCCGCGCGAACTCCGCCATGCCCTCGGCGAACCCGACCGCCGGCTTCCACGCCAGCCCGTCCCGCAGCCGTGCCGAGTCCGCGGTGATGTGCCGGACGTCGCCGAGCCGGAACTCGCCGGTGACGACGGGTTCGGGCCCGCCGTACGCGGCGGCCAGCGCACGCGCCATCTCGCCGACGGTGTGCGGGTCACCGCTGCCGGTGTTGTACGCCGTGAGCGCACCGGTGGGCGACGAGGCCTCCAGGGCGGCCAGGTTGGCCTCCGCCACGTCCCGGACGTGCACGAAGTCCCGCCGCTGCCGCCCGTCCTCGTACACGCGCGGCGCCTCGCCCCGGGCCAGCGCCGAGCGGAAGAAGGAGGCGACCCCGGCGTACGGGGTGTCGCGGGGCATGCCCGGCCCGTACACGTTGTGGTAGCGCAGCGACACCGCCGACCCGCCGGTGCAGCGGGCCCAGGCGGCGGCCAGGTGCTCCTGGGCGAGCTTGGTCGTCGCGTACACGTTCCGGGGATCGACCGGGGCGTCCTCGCCGACCAGGCCGGGGGCGAGGTCCGCCCCGCAGACCGGGCACGGTGTCTCGAACCGCCCCGCGTCGAGGTCGGCCACGGCACGCGGGCCGGGCCGGACGACCCCGTGCCGGGAGCACTCGTACCGTCCCTCCCCGTAGACCACCATCGACCCGGCCAGCACGAGACGCGGCACACCCGCCTCCGACATGGCGGCGAGCAGCACGGCGGTCCCGAGGTCGTTGTGCGAGACGTACTCCGCCGCGTCGGCGACCCCGTCACCGAGCCCGACCATCGCGGCCTGGTGACACACGGCATCCACACCGGACAGGGCACGGCGGACCGCTGCCGCGTCCCGCACGTCTGCCGCGGGATCCTCCCGCACGTCGAACACGACCGCCTCGTGCCCCCGCTCCCGGAGCGCGGTGACGACATGGGACCCGATGAACCCGGCACCGCCGGTGACCAGTACGCGCATACGGCCACGCTAGGCCCGCACCGGGCCCGCGCCAGGGGGCCGCGCCCGTACGTCATGACTCCGTAAGGACGTGCCCGGTGCGTCGAACCGGGACAAACCGGGCGTTACTTGGGACGCTGCCCCCATGACAGCAGCCGCAGCCTCCGGTGACGCCGTGCATCGCTACGACGATCTGACCGCCCTCTACATCAACTGCACCCTCAAGCCGTCCCCGCAGCTCAGCCACACCCAGGGGCTGATCGACAAGAGCCGGGCCATCATGGACGCCGCCGGTGTGACCACGGACGTGATCCGCGCGGTCAACCATGACATCGCGCCCGGCGTCTACCCGGACATGACCGAGCACGGCTTCGCCACCGACGCCTGGCCGGGCCTGTACGAGAAGGTGATGGCGGCGGACATCCTCGTCCTGGCCGGCCCGATCTGGCTGGGCGACAACAGCTCGGTCACCAAGCAGGTCGTCGAGCGCCTCTACGCCTGCTCCTCGCTGCTCAACTCCCGGGGACAGTACGCCTACTACGGCCGGGTGGGCGGCTGTCTGGTCACCGGCAACGAGGACGGGGTGAAGCACTGCGCCATGAACCTTCTCTACAGCCTCCAGCACCTCGGCTACACGATCCCGCCCCAGGCCGACGCCGGCTGGATCGGCGCGGCCGGCCCCGGGCCGTCGTACCTCGACACGGGCTCGGGCGGCCCGGAGAACGACTTCACCAACCGCAACACCAGCTTCATGACCTGGAACCTGATGCACCTCGCCGCCCTGCTGAAGCGAGCAGGGGGCGTTCCCGCCTACGGCAACCAGCGCTCGGAGTGGGACGCCGGCTGCCATCCCGGGGCGGACAACCCCGAGCATCGCTGAACGATCGTGGAAAGTACCGGAACCGACCAACCCGGGGCACACTACTCCGATAACATGTTCGATCGTGCAACGATCACCCAAGAGAGGTGATCCACTCACCTAACAACACGCAAACCGAATAAGACAATTGATGCCTATATCAACGCGAATACCCACGCCGGCAAGACGCAGGGGCATGCTGTGGGCCGCGGCCGGGGCCGTGGCCCTCGGCTTCCTCATAGCCCTCGAGATCGTCGCGCGCCACTACGACGTGCCGGGGCCGATCACCCGCCAGGTGCGAGAGGTGATCGTCGCCCCCAAGTCGGGCGCCCTGCTGTACGCCGGCATGGCGTTGATGATGGTGGTGCTCACCTGGCGGCAACGCTTCATCGCGCTCGGCACCGCGATCGGCATCGACGTCGTCTTCCAGCTGGTGCGGTGGGCGGCCGGCATCGAGGTGACCGAGGGCCACCCCTTCGGCAACGGCGCGCTGTGGGTGCTGCTGGGCTTCGGGGTGATCGCCCTCACCCGCCGCACCGGCGCGGAACGCCTCCTGCTGCTCAAGGGCGTCGGGCTGGGCCTGCTGCTGGTGGCCGGCCGCAAGACCGGCGACACCTGGTTGTTCATCACGTCGAAGGCCCTCCCCACGGTGCTCGACCCGTACGTGGCGACCGCCGACCACGCGCTGGGCAACCCGTCGTGGCTGGTGGGCCGGATCGTCGAGGCCAGCGGGTCGATCGGCTTCAACATCCTCGACCTCGTCTACGGCCAGCTCGCGGTGGCCGCGGTCCTCGTGGCGCTGTACCAGCTGCGCAACGTGGCGGCCGAGCGCCGCTTCCCGGGCCACCACCTGGTGCGCACCTTTCTGGTGATCGGCCTCCTGGGACCGGGCATCTACATGATCTTCCCGGTGGTCGGACCGATCTACGCCTACGGCACCGGCACCGAGCACTGGGACGGGATGAGCCTGTGGTGGTCGGACGCGCCGGCCACCTCGCACTGGGCGCTGGCCAACCTCTGGCCGGACGTTCCGCCGCCGGCCGACGCCCCGCAGGCGATGCCGTTCGACGGGATCACCCCCCGCAACTGCATGCCCAGTCTGCACACCGCCTGGGCCACCGCGATCTTCATCCACACCCGCAAGGGCCCCCGCGCCCTGCGGTTCGCCGGCACGTTCTGGCTGATCGCCACGCTCACCGCGACGCTGGGATTCGGCTACCACTACGGCGTGGACCTCGTGGCCGGCGTGGTGTTCACGCTCACCATCGAGGCCGCGCTGCGCTCGCTCGCACGCGGCTGGGACCGGTCGGGAACCCAGCTGGTCGTCTACGGGACGACGGTCTTCGGCGCGCTCCTGCTCTCCTACCGCTACCTGCCGACGGAGATGGCCGCCCGCCCGTGGCTGTTCGGACCCCTCGTCCTGCTGGCGATGGGCTCGGTGATCTACGGCTACATACGGACGATCAACCTGTGGGAACCGAAGCCCGCCCCGGCCTCGCGGCCCGAACCCCAGCCGGAACCGGTCTAGGGGGCTTCTAGCGACGGCCGAGTGAGCCGGCCCGTCACGGGTACTCCGCCCTCCAGGAGGAGAGGGCGGCCATGTCAAGGACCACCGACAACCTCGCAGACGCCGCGGTCGACGTCCGTTTCATCGGCAACGCGACCGTGCTGCTGTCGTACGGGCCGCTCACCCTGCTCACCGACCCGAACTTCCTCCACCGCGGGCAGTACGCCTGGCTCGGACACGGGCTGCTCAGCCGGCGCCTGACCGAACCGGCCCTCGACGTGCACGAGCTGCCCCGCCTCGACGGCATCGTGCTGTCCCACCTGCACGGGGACCACTGGGACCGCAGGGCCCGCCGGCACCTGGACCGCACGGTACCCGTGCTGACCACACCGCACGCGGCCCGCCGGCTCAGGGTGGTGCACGGCTTCCGTCGCACCGCCGGACTGCGCACCTGGCGCGGGCTCACCCTCCAGCGCGGCGGGGCGCAGGTCAGCGTCACGGCGCTGCCCGGCCGGCACGCCGGCCGCGCGCTGCTGCGCGGGCTGCTGCCGCCGGTGATGGGCAGCATGCTGGAGTTCGGCCCCGTCGGGGGACCGGTGCGGATGCGGCTGTACATCTCGGGCGACACGCTGATGTACGACGGCCTCGACGAGATCGCCAGGCGCTTCCCGGCGGCCGACCTGGCCGTCCTCCACCTGGGCGGCACCACGCTCCCCGGCGGGTTCGTGGTCACCATGGACGGCGCCCAGGGAGCGGAACTCGCCCGGCGCCTCGACCCCCGGCTGCTGCTCCCCGTGCACTACGACGACTACACCGTGATGAAGTCGCCGTTGGCGGCGTTCCTGGCCGAGGCGGACCGGCTCGGGCTCGGCGACCGCGTCGTCCACTGCGGCCACGGCCGGAGCGCCCGCATCATCCGCGAGCCCGGGGCGGCCCCGACGGTCCGCTGACCGGCGAAACGGCGCGATCAGCACGCAGCGCGTCTCCACAGATAGGTCTTGCCTATACGGGGCATCGATTTTTGGTCGTGGACCCCCTGATCCGCGGCCCGGTTCACTGTGGCCCAGAGCTGGCGCGGACCGATCGGGCTCGGTGCCGCGCGATCAGGGAGGCTGCAATGACGCAAACCCCGGCCGACGAGCGAGCCGAGCGAGCCACGCGCATCGGGGCGACGCCCTGGTACCGGCAGTTGTACGTCCAGGTACTCGTGGCCATCGTGATCGGCATCGTGCTGGGCTGGCGATGGCCGGATCTCGCCACGGGCATGGAGCCGATCGGCACGACGTTCATCACCGCGATGAAGATGCTGATCGGCCCCATCGTCTTCCTGACGATCATCGGCGGCATCGCCGGGGTCGCCGATCTCAAGAAGGTCGGCCGCACCGGCGTCAAGGCGCTCACCTACTTCCAGGCCGGCACGATCGTCGCCCTGCTGACCGGGCTGGTGGCCATCAACCTCTTCCGCCTCGGCGACGGCGTGCACGCCGACCCGGCGACGCTGCGGACCTCGGGCGACGCGAGCCAGTACATCGAGCAGGGCGAACACCAGCACTGGTGGGAGTTCCTCACCCACATCGTGCCGGACAGCTTCTTCGCCCCGTTCGTCGAGGGGGACATCCTCCAGGTGATCTTCCTGGCCGTCGTCTTCGGCATCGCGCTGAAGTTGGTGGGCCCGACGGGCGAGCCGATCGTCGCGGGTGTGCACCGGCTCACCGCGGTCGTCTTCAAGGTCCTGTCCTTCGTCATGAAGGCCGCACCGCTGGGCGCCTTCGGCGCCATGTCCTACGCCATCGGGAAGTTCGGCCTCTCCACGCTGACCAGCCTCGGCTCGCTGATCGTCCTCTTCTACGTCACCTCCGTGCTGTTCGTCGTCGTGGTGCTCGGCGGAGTGCTGGCGCTGTACGCGCGGCTGAACATCTTCCACCTCTTCCGCTACTTCAAGGAGGAGTTCTGGCTGATCCTCGGCACGTCCACCGCCGAGCCCGCGCTGCCCGGGCTGATGCGCAAGCTGCGCTTCATGGGGGCCGAGCGGTCCACGGTCGGACTCGTCGTGCCGACCGGCTACAGCTTCAACCTCGACGGCGCGGCCATCTACCTCTCCCTGGCCGCCCTCTACATCGCCCAGGCCACCGACACCTCCCTCTCCCTCGGTCAGCAACTCGGGCTCCTCGCCGTCATGCTGCTGACCTCCAAGGGCGCGGCGGGGGTCGCGGGCGGGGGGTTCATCGCGCTCACCGCGACGCTGTCGACCGTCGGCTCCGTCCCGGCCGCGGGCATCATGCTCATCTTCGGCATCGACAAATTCATGTCGGAGTGCCGGGCGCTGGTGAACTTCTTCGGCAACGCCGTGGCCACCCTGGTCGTCGCCAAGTGGGAGAACGGCCTCGACCTCGCCAGGGCCCGTGCGGTGCTCGCCGGCGAGAGGGGAGAACCACCCACGGCCACCGAGCCCGAGCCCGCGGAAGACGGCCGGGCCGGCGTGCCCGCCGCCGCCCGGACCGCCGAGGTGACGCCCTGATGGCGTCCGTCCTGATCGCCCCGGACAAGTTCAAGGGCTCCCTCGGCGCCGACGAGGTGGCCCGGGCGCTGGAACGCGGACTGCTGGAAGCGGCCCCGGACGCACACGTCGTCCGGCTGCCGCTGGCGGACGGCGGTGAGGGGAGCGTGGCCGCCGCCTGCGCGGGCCGGTTCCGCCGCGAGGAGATCACGGTGACCGGGCCGACCGGGCAGCCGGTCGCCGCGTCCGTCGCGGTGCGCGGCCGCACGGTCCTCATCGAGGCCGCCGCCGTCTGCGGACTCGGCGTCCTGCCGGGCGGCCGGAAAGCACCGCTCACGGCCACCAGTCACGGTGTCGGCCAGGCGATCGGGTACGCGGTGGCGGGCGGAGCGGAGACGATCGTCCTCGCGCTCGGCGGTGTCGCCACCACCGACGCCGGTGCGGGCCTGCTGGAATCCCTCGGCGCGCTGCTCGCCCGCGAGGACGGCACACGGGTCGGCCCCGGCGGCGGGGGACTGGCCGACCTGCGCACCGCCGACCTCGCCGGGGCCCGCGCCGCCCTGAAGGGCGTCGAGCTGGTCCTGGCCACCGACGTGGACAACCCACTGCTCGGACCGGCCGGCGCGGCCCGCGTCTACGGTCCGCAGAAGGGGGCGAGCCCACAGGACGTGCGGAAACTGGACGACGCCCTCGCCGGTTTCGTGCGCCGGCTGGCGGCGGACGTCCCGGACGCCGCTCGGATCGCCGAGAGTCCCGGAGCGGGGGCGGCCGGCGGACTCGGCTACGCCGGGATGCTGCTCGGCGGGCGGGTGCGCTCGGGGGCCGACTACTTCCTCACCCTGCTCGGCGCCGACGAGCTGCTGGCCGCGAGCGACTTCGTCGTCACCGGCGAGGGCAGCCTCGATGAACAGTCCCTGTCCGGCAAGCTGCCGGTCGCGCTCGCCCGGCGGGCTCGCACGCACGGCACACAGGCGCACGCGGTAGCGGGCCGCTGCGCCCTGCCCGCCGACCGGACCGCCGCCCACTTCCGTTCCGTCCAGGCCCTGACGGACCTCACCGACCAGGACTGCGCGCACGACAGCGCCCTGTCCGCACGGCTGCTCGCCCAGTGCGGCCGGGCACTCGCCGACCGCTGGATCGGCCGGGGAAGGACCGGAACCGGCAGGTAGGCTCGCCGTTCGCGGCAGGACGGAGCGGGGAGGCAGCTTGGACGCCCGGCAACTGGAGTACTTCCTCGCCATCGTCGAGCACGGTGGCTTCAGCAAGGCCGCCGCCGCCCTGCACGTCGCGCAGCCCTCGCTGTCTCAGGCGATGGCGAACCTGGAAGCCGACCTCGGTGTGGCCCTCTTCCACCGGGTGGGCCGCGGCGTCGTGCTGAGCGAGGCCGGCCAGGAGCTGCTGGAGCCGAGCAGACGCGTACTGCGCGACCTCGCCGCCGTACGGGACACCGCGTCCGCGCTCTCCGGACTGCGGGGCGGCACCGTCGAGGTCGCCACCATGCCCTCGCCCGGCATCGAGCCGCTGACGACGCTCGTCCACCGCTTCACCGAGCTGCACCCCTCGGTGACGGTCAGCACCCAGGCCGCGTTCACCCCCGACGAGGTGCTGTCCCTGGTCCGCAGCGGCGCCTGCGAGCTGGGGCTGCTGGGCAGCGCCACCCCGGTACAGCCGTCCGGACTGGACGTCCTGCACGTCGAGGACCAGCCGTTCGTGGTCGTCGCCGCGCCCGGCGGGGCGATCGAGGACGACGTCACGATCCGCCCCGAGGACCTCGCCGGGCAGAAGCTCATCGCCTCCCGCACCGGCAGCCTGATGCGCAGCATCGTCGACGACATCACCGCCGGCGGCACCGGCACCCAGATCGTGACGGTCGTGGACCACCGCACGTCCATCCTGCCGCTGGTGCTCACCGGGGTGGGCGTCGCGGTCCTGCCGTCCTCCTGGACGCGGCTGGCACGCCGCTGCGGTGCCGTGGTGGCCCCCATCGAACCGACCGCTCAGCTGCACGTGGCGATGGTCAGCCTGCCCGCGCACCTCACGCCCGCCGCACGCGCCTTCCTCACCCTCACCGGTTCGCTCGCCAGGCTGCGCGCGGCCCGCGACATGTGACGCGCGACCGATCGGCCGCGCCTATACGCCGGATCGGAAGCAGGTCTTGGACGCCGCACGACCGCCCTGTGTTGACTCGGAACCGATCCCACCCCCGTGAGCCGGAGGCACCCATGACCACCGCACCCCGCACCTTCCGTATCGCCGCCGTCCCCGCCGACGGCGTCGGCAAGGAGGTCGTCGCCGCCGGACGCGCCGTCCTGGACGCGCTCGCCGAGGACTCCGCCGGTGCCTTCGCGTTCGCGTGGGAGGAGTTCCCCTGGGGCTGCGAGTACTACGAACGCACCGGCAGGATGATGGACGAGGACGGGCTCGACCGGCTCAAGGACTTCGACGCCGTCTACTTCGGTGCGGTCGGCTGGCCCACCGTCCCCGACCACATCAGCCTCTGGGGCCTGCGCCTGAAGATCTGCCAGAGCTTCGACCAGTGGGCCAACGTCCGCCCCGTGCACTTCCTGCCGGGCGTCGTCAGCCCCCTGCGCAAGGCCGACGACACCGAGCTGGACTGGGTCGTCGTCCGCGAGAACAGCGAGGGTGAGTACGCGGGCCTCGGCGGCCGCAACCTCGGCGGACGCGGGCCGGGCGGCGAAGTCGCCGTCCAGTCGGCCCTGTTCACCGAGGTGGGCTGCGAGCGGATCATGCGGTTCGCCTTCGACCTGGCCCGTACCCGGGCCCACCGCAAGGTGTCGTCGGTGACCAAGAGCAACGCCCAGCAGTACGGCATGGTCCTCTGGGACGACGTGTTCCGGCGGGTCGCCGCCGACTACCCGGACGTGGAGACCGAGAGCGTCCTGGTCGACGCGATGTCCGCGAAGTTCGTCCTGCGCCCCGAGGAGCTGTCGGTGGTCGTCGCGTCGAACCTGAACGCCGACATCCTCTCCGACCTCGGCAGCGCGCTGGCGGGCAGCCTGGGCCTTGCGGCCAGCGCCAACCTCAACCCCGAGCGCCGCTTCCCGAGCATGTTCGAGCCGGTCCACGGCTCCGCCCCGGACATCGCGGGCCAGGGCCTGGCCAATCCGATCGGCGCGGTCGGCAGTGCCGCCTTGATGCTGGAGCACTTCGGTCTGCCCGACCAGGCGGCCCGCCTGCGCCGGGCCATCGAGACGACCACGGCGGCCGGCGTCCTCACACGTGACGTCGGCGGCACCTCGTCCACCGAGGACGTGGCCAAGGCCCTCATCGACGCCCTGAACGCCTGACCCCGCTCGATCTCCGGCACGCCTTGTGCCGACTCTCCTGTGAGTGATGCCCGCACCTCGCCGGCGGCCCGCTGACCGCTGCCGGTCGAGGGCCGTATGGGTCCCGTCAAAGGTGCGCGCGCCGCCGTATGGGAGCCGTCAACGGGCGACCCGATCCGGCCACGGAGCGGTTTCCTCGAAGAGTCCGTTGCTCTCCCGAAAACCACTCCAGGAGTCCGCGATGGCCGATCTGGCCTTCGTCGTCATCACGATCGCGCTGTTCGCGCTCGTGGCCTTCGTCGCCAAGGGGGTGACGAAGCTGTGACCGCCGAGAACGCCGTCGGCCTGGTCGTGGCCGTCGCCCTGCTGGGCTATCTCGTCCTCGCCCTGATCTTCCCCGAGAGGTTCTGAGCGGCGATGAGTCCCGTACTGGCCGGCGTGCTGCAACTGCTCGCCCTCGTGGCGGCCCTCGCGCTCGCCTACCTCCCCCTCGGCGCCTACATGGCCCGGGTCTACTCCTCGACGAAGCACCTGCGGGTCGAGAGGTGGATCTACCGGGGCATCGGTGCCGACCCGGACACCGAGATGCGCTGGCCGGCCTATCTGAGGGGGGTCCTCGCGTTCTCGGCGGCCGGGGTTCTCTTCCTCTACCTGCTGCAGCGGCTCCAGGGCGTGCTGCCCGGCTCGCTCGGCTTCGACTCGGTGAACCCGGCGCAGTCGTTCAACACGGCCGTGTCGTTCGTGACCAACACGAACTGGCAGTCGTACTACGGCGAGCAGACCATGGGGCACGTCGTGCAGACGGCCGGTCTCGCGGTGCAGAACTTCGTCTCCGCCGCCGTCGGCATGGCCGTCGCGATCGCGTTGGTAAGGGGCTTCGCACGCTCGCGCACCGGTGAACTGGGCAACTTCTGGTCCGACCTGGTGCGCGGCACCATCCGCATCCTGGTGCCGCTGTCCGTGGTCGCCGCGGTGGTGCTGGTGGCGTGCGGCGCGATCCAGAACTTCTCCGGCATCCACGAGGTGGGCCAGTTCATGGGTGGCTCGCAGCAGTGGAACGGCGGGGCCGTCGCCTCGCAGGAGGCCATCAAGGAGCTCGGCACCAACGGCGGCGGCTACTTCAACGCCAACTCCGCCCACCCGTTCGAGAACCCGACCCCCTTCACCAACCTCTTCGAGATCTTCCTGATCCTGGTGATCCCGTTCGCGCTGACCCGCACCTTCGGCGTGCTGGTCGGCTCGGTGAAGCAGGGCTACGCCATCCTCGCCACGATGTTCACCATCTGGCTGGGCTTCACCGCCCTGATGATGTGGACCGAGTTCGCCCACCACGGCCCGGCGCTCCAGGCCGCGGGCGGCGCGATGGAAGGCAAGGAGGTCCGTTTCGGCGTCGGCTCCTCGTCGATCTTCGCGGTGTCGACCACGCTCACCTCGACCGGCGCGGTCGACTCCTTCCACTCGTCCTTCACCGGCCTGGGCGGCGGCGTCACCATGCTGGGCATGATGCTGGGCGAGATCGCGCCCGGCGGCACCGGCTCCGGGCTCTACGGCATGCTGATCATGGCCGTCATCGCGGTGTTCATCGCCGGCCTGATGGTGGGTCGTACGCCCGAGTACCTGGGCAAGAAGATCGGCACCCGCGAGATCAAACTGGCGGCCTGCTACATCCTGATCACCCCGGCGCTGGTGCTCGTCCTCACCGCCGCCTCCATGGCGCTGCCGACCCCGCCGCACTCGATGCTGAACCCCGGGGCGCACGGCTTCTCCGAGGTGCTGTACGCCTTCACCTCCGCCGCGAACAACAACGGCTCGGCCTTCGCCGGCCTGAACGCCAACACCGACTGGTACAACACCATGCTCGGGCTCGCGATGCTGCTCGGCCGCTTCCTGCCCATGGTGTTCGTGCTGGCGCTGGCCGGATCGCTCGCCGGACAGAGACCGGTGCCGGTCACCGCGGGCACGCTCCGGACGGAGAAGCCGCTGTTCACCGGGCTGTTGGTGGGCGCGATCCTCGTCATCACCGGTCTGACGTACTTCCCGGCCCTCGCGCTGGGCCCGCTGGCCGAGGGACTGGCGTCATGACCACCCGTACCGATCCCCGAGAGGACGCCGTGTCCACTCCCACCCTCGCACCCCACCGGGACGAGCCGACGGGCCGGAAGGCTCCCGAAGGCCGTGTCGGAGCGGGCCTGTTCGACCCGGGGCAACTGCTCAGGTCGCTCCCCGAAGCCCTCCGCAAGCTCGACCCGCGGGTGATGGTCAAGTCGCCGGTGATGTTCGTGGTGTGGATCGGCTCCCTGCTGACCACCGCCTTCTCCTGCGCGAACCCGGGCGACTGGTTCGGCTGGACGATCAGCGCCTGGCTGTGGCTGACCGTCGTCTTCGCCAACCTCGCGGAGGCGGTCGCCGAGGGCCGGGGCAAGGCCCAGGCCGACACCCTGCGCCGGGCGAAGACGGACAGCGTGGCCCGCAAGGCGGACGGCACGGTCGTTCCCGGCACCGAGCTGAGGATCGGCGACCTGGTCGTCTGCGAGGCCGGTGACGTCATTCCCGGCGACGGCGATGTCGTCGAGGGTGTCGCGTCGGTCGACGAGTCGGCGATCACCGGCGAGTCCGCCCCGGTCATCCGGGAGTCCGGCGGCGACCGCTCCGCCGTCACCGGCGGCACCAAGGTCCTCTCCGACCGGATCGTCATCCGCATCACGACGAAGCCGGGCGAGACCTTCATCGACCGGATGATCAACCTGGTCGAGGGCGCCGCCCGGCAGAAGACACCCAACGAGGTCGCGCTGAACATCCTGCTCGCCTCGCTGACGATCGTCTTCCTGCTGGCCTGCGCCACCCTGCCGCCGTTCGCGGACTACGCGGGCACCCGCCTGACGATGGTCGTGCTCGTGGCGCTGCTGGTCTGCCTCATCCCGACCACCATCGGCGCCCTGCTCTCCGCCATCGGCATCGCGGGCATGGACCGGCTGGTCCAGCGGAACGTACTGGCCATGTCGGGGCGCGCGGTCGAGGCGGCGGGAGACGTGTCGACGCTGCTGCTCGACAAGACCGGCACCATCACCTACGGCAACCGCCGGGCCGCCGAGTTCGTACCGGTGGCCGGCACCGCCGAGGCCGAACTGGCCGACGCCGCCCAACTGTCGTCGCTGGCCGACGAGACACCGGAGGGCCGCTCCGTCGTCGTCCTCGCCAAGGAGAGGTACGGCCTGCGCGAGCGGCCGCTCGTCGGCGCCGAGTGGATCGCCTTCACCGCGCAGACCCGGATGTCGGGCGTCGACGTCGGCGGACGCCGGGTCCGCAAGGGCGCCGCCGGATCTGTCACCGCGTGGGTCGAGGAGCAGGGCGGCACGGTCGCCGGGGACGCGGACGGGATCGCCGCCCGCATCTCCGAGGCGGGCGGCACCCCGCTGCTGGTGGCGGTCGAAGACGCCGCCGACGGGGCCCGCGTCCTGGGCGTCATCCACCTCAAGGACGTCGTCAAGGACGGCATGCGGGAGCGGTTCGGGGAACTGCGCCGCATGGGCATCAGGACCGTCATGATCACGGGCGACAACCCGCTCACCGCGAAGGCGATCGCCGACGAGGCCGGCGTCGACGACTTCCTCGCCGAGGCCACCCCCGAGGACAAGATGGCCCTCATCAAACGCGAGCAGGCGGGCGGCAAGCTGGTCGCGATGACCGGCGACGGCACCAACGACGCCCCGGCCCTCGCGCAGGCGGACGTGGGCGTGGCGATGAACACGGGCACGTCGGCCGCGAAGGAGGCCGGCAACATGGTCGACCTCGACTCCGACCCGACCAAGCTCATCGAGATCGTCGAGATCGGCAAACAACTCCTCATCACCCGGGGCGCGTTGACGACGTTCTCCATAGCCAACGACGTCGCCAAGTACTTCGCGATCATCCCGGCGTTGTTCGCGGCGGTCTACCCGGGCCTGGACAAGCTCAACATCATGGGCCTGTCCTCGCCGAACTCCGCGATCCTGTCGGCGGTCGTCTTCAACGCGCTGATCATCATCGCGCTGGTGCCGCTCTCCCTGAAGGGCGTGCGCTACCGGCCGGTCAGCGCGGACAAGCTGCTGCGGCGCAACCTGACGATCTACGGCCTCGGCGGCCTGGTCGCCCCCTTCATCGGCATCAAGATCATCGACTTGCTCATCTCCTTCATCCCCGGGCTGTGACCTCTCCGAAAGCGTGCTGATGGCCATGAACAACTCCGTCGTGAACACCGCCCGGCTGCTCGGGGCGGGCCTGCGCGCCCTGCTCGTACTGACCCTGCTGACCGGTGTGCTCTACCCGCTCGCCGTGACGGGCGTGGCACAGGCTCTCTTCCATGACAAGGCGAACGGCTCGGAGGTCAGGGCGGACGGCAGGGTCGTCGGCTCGTCCCTCATCGGCCAGCAGGACTACGGCCCGGGCTACTTCCAGCCGCGCCCGGCGAACGGGCTGGGGACGAACTCGGTCAACACCCGGTACAAGCTCGTCCTCTCCGGTGCCACCAACCTCTCCGCCGACAACCCGCAGCTGATCAAGTCGGTGAAGCAGGCCAAGGCCGAAGTCGTCAGGGAGAACTCCACGGCCCGGTACAAGGTCAGCCCCTCCCAGGTGCCCGCCGACGCGGTCACCTCCTCCGGCTCCGGCCTGGACCCGGACATCTCCCCGCAGTACGCGGACCTCCAGGTCCACCGGGTCGCCGAGAAGAACGGCCTGTCCGTCGCCCGGGTCCAGAAGCTCGTCGACGACCACACCGAGCACCGCACCCTCGGCTTCATCGGCGAGCCCCGGGTCAACGTCCTCGAGCTCAACGTCGCGCTGCGGGCCGTTCTGGCCAAGAGCTGAGACGCCCCCAGCCCTGACCGGATCGGCCTCCCGCCGGCCGCTGCCGGGTCACGCCCCGCGGACGTCGGCGGCGAGCTCCTCCCGCCAGTGGAGGGAGACGCGCTGCTGGAGGACCGTCGCGGCGGCGGCCGGCAGGGGGAGCCGGACGAACTCGCGCAGCGCGCGGGCCGCGTGGTCCCGTGCGACCCACGCGGTGAGGTCCTCGTCGGACACCGGCCCGCTGTCCTCGTGCCGCAGCAGCTCCCGGGTCGCGTGGACCTCCGCGGCCAGGGTGCGCATCCGTACGCCCAGCGGGTCCTCCTGGTCGCAGCGGACGGGCAGGCCGCGGTGGATGCGGTCCAGGGCGTCGGACACCTCCGGGTAGGTGTCGATGCCCGTCTCCGACGCCAGCCGGGTCAGCTGGGCCGCGACGGCGACGCGCAGGCGCTGAGGCGGCGTGCTCTGCACGAACCGGGCCAGGTCGAAGTCCCTCACCTGCGCGGGCGGTTCGTGCTCCGCTTCCGGCAGGTCGTCCAGGAAGGGCAGCAGCAGGGCACTGGCCAGCTCCGCCGCTCCCTCCCCGGCCGGGTCGTAGGCGATGCCGAACTCCTGCTCCAGCTCGGCCAGGAAACCGGTGTAGGCGGCGGTCGAACCGGGCCAGAGGTCCACGCCGAGACGCCGTGCCCAGGGCCCGCCCGCGGTGTTGGGCTTCCGCGGCGACATGACGCGCCGGATCTGCTCCTCCGGGCAGCGCACGCCGTCCTCGGCGAGAGTGAGAGCGACCTCCGGACCCTGCCTGGTCAGGACCATCACCCGCGTACCGGCCGACAGGGCGCGCAGCACCGCGGGCCGGGCGAACTGCGCGGCACCGCCCTCCAGGATGGCGAACGCCCAGCCACCGCTCTCACCGGCGCGGACCAGCGGCCGGTGCGCGGCCCACGCGGACTCCACCGCCCGCTGCGCCTGCCGTCGGTCGCGCGGCCGGACGGTGCCCGGGACCGCGCCGAGCCTCCGCAGCATTTCCTCCGGCGTCAGGCCGGCGGCGAACACCACGTCGGGCTGGTCCGGGAGCGGTGCGGGGCGGGGGCGGCCGGTGCGGACGAACAGGAGTCTCTGCGCCCCTGACCGCGCCGGTTGCGGCGGGGTGCTCGCGTCGTCCGGGAAGACCGGCCGCCGGACGGCCGGCGGGTCCGACTCCGGCTCGGCGAGCGTGGCGGCGTGCGAGAGCGGGGAGACCGGGTCGGCGGGCACCGTCCTCTCCGTCTCCCACACGAGCCTGCCGTCCACGGCCAAGGGGATGTGCCCGAGGAAAGGGAAGCCGCCGTTCAGGGCTTCTGCCAAGTCGGCCAGAAAGTGACGCAGCGAGGGCCAGGGCGGGACGGAGGGCATGTACCCGTCGAAGTAGCCGGCCACCCGGCCGTGGTGGGGCCCGGGACGGCAGGCGAGGAACAGGCCGTCCGTGGCCCTCAGGGCGATGCCCCGGGTGAGGGGCAGCCGGTCCGCACCGTCTTCGGTTCCCTCCGCGAGGCCTCGGAGGAAGGTCGTGTCCCGCACGATGTCCGCGACTTGGGACAGCGCTCCGTAGGACGGCAACTCCAGTGCTCCGTCACCGGGTTCCACCCCGTCATGGCAGCGCAGCGAGGCCACCAGGTCGGGAGGGAACGACACACCGAGCGTGCGCTCGGCCCCCTCGATGCCGGCCTGGGACGCGGGCGGGCGCAGGGTGGCGCGGGTGCGGGGAGCGTGCCGGGCCAGCCAGGCGTCGACGCGGGCCCAGGAGTCCTCGACGGCGGGGATGCTCATGGCAGCGGACCCTACGCCGGACCACCGACAGCGCCTCTGCCCAGCCCTGCGCGGCAGCGTCGTAATCCCGCCGTTTTCACGGACGTGGCGCCGGTGAGGTGAGGGACGAGTCGAGCGGCGGAAGAATGCTGAAAGCAGGCTCTCCCGGGTGCGATCGCACCGTCTTCAGACCGGCACGCACGCGCCGGAACGGAGGACTGACTCATGGCCACTCCGCTCACCGCAGACCGGCTCGTCGCCGCGCTGAAGGCCGAGGGCTGTGCCGTACACGAGGTCGGCGGCTGGCGCACCAACAACCGTAACCACAAGGGCCCGTGGGGCCCCGTGCACGGGGTGATCATCCATCACACGGTCACCGGCCCCGGCACGGACGTCGTCGAACTGATCTACCACGGCCACAGCGCCCTGCCCGGCCCGCTCGCCACCGGCTGCATCACCAAGGACGGTGTGGTCCACCTGACCGGCAACGGCCGGGCCAACCACGCCGGCGGCGGCGACGGCGACGTGCTGAACGCCGTCATCCGCGAGTCGTACGGCACGTACCCGCCCGCCACGCACGAACACGACGGTTCGGCCGGCTCGGTCGACGGCAACGCCCGTTTCTACGGCTGGGAGTGCGAGAACAAGGGCGACGGCAAGGACCCGTGGCCGGAGGTCCAGTACGTCGCCATGGTCAAGGCCACCGCCGCCGTGTGCCGTGCGCACGGCTGGGGCCCCAAGAGCACGATCGGCCACCTGGAGTGGAGCGACTGGAAGGTCGACCCCCGCGGATTCGACATGGCCGACTTCCGCCGTGACGTCGCCGACGCCCTGGCCCGGCCGGCCGGCCGGTGGAAAGGAGAGGACCCCATGCCCCAGTACGTCAACCTCGGTGTCGCCAGGCAGTACCAGCTCGCGCCCGGTGCCTGGGACTCGATCGAGTTCACCTCGGAGTGGGCCGACGAGACCGGCGACCACGCCAGTGGCGGGAGCGTCTTCGCCCGCGGCCCGGCCCGGTTCGGCGGGAGCCTCGGCCTGCACATCGACGGTCTGCCGGCGGGCGCGGTCGTCCAGGCACGCATGTCGGAGTACGAGGGCGACCAACTCCGGGCGGACCACCCGATCCACGAGGTCGTCGGGACCGGCGGCGGCAGCTTCGCGGTCGTACCCCTGACGAAGCGGCTCGCGTCGGGCCGCAGCATGCGCGTCCGGCTGCTGAACCAGTCCGCCGCCCCGGTCACCGTCGCGAGCGCGGTCCTGACCGTACTGGTGTGGAAGGAGACCTGAGCCGAGGCCGGTCCGCGGCACCCCTCGGCCCGTGCCCTCCGGGAGACGATCGCCGTCCGGACACGTACAGGAGGGCATGAACCCAAGCGAGCCACTCCCGTTACGAGTTGAACCAAGGCACGGCCCTGTGATTAGGGTTCGGTCGATGTTCTGCGCAGACGCCACTCCTTTACTCCCGGCAAGACGAGGCACGGCCGCTTCGAGTCGCTTCGGGAGGGCTCGTGAGTGACACGGTGAGCACGGCCCGCCCGGCGGCCGAAGAGGTTCGGGAGTCCCGGAGTACGGAACGGACCGCGCCGGCCCGCCCGGCCAGGCGGCGGGACGCGTTCTTCGACAACGCCAAGTACCTGGCGATCGTGCTGGTGGCCGTAGGGCACGCCTGGGAGCCGCTGCGGCCGGACAGCAGGGCGGTCACCGCCCTCTACATGCTCGTCTACGCCTTCCACATGCCGGCGTTCATCATCATCTCCGGCTACTTCTCACGCACCTTCGACGGGAGCCCGGCCCGCCTCAGGCGTCTGGTCACCGGCGTCGTCCTGCCGTACGTGGTCTTCGAGACGGCCTACACCCTGTTCACCCGCTGGACGAGCCAGGACCCCGACCGGCCGATCAGCCTGCTGGACCCGCTGTACCTGACCTGGTTCCTGGCGGCGCTGTTCGTCTGGCGGCTGACCACGCCGATCTGGCAGCGCGTGCGGTGGCCGCTGCCGCTGGCCCTGGTCGTCGCGATGCTGGCGACGCTCTCGCCGTCCATCGGCAACGACCTCGACCTCCAGCGCACCCTGCAGTTCCTGCCGTACTTCGTGTTCGGTCTGCTGCTGCGACCGGAGCACTTCCGGCTGGTGCGCCGCCGCGAGGCGCGGATCCTCGCCGTGCCGGTGGCCGGATGCGCCCTGGGGGCGGCGTACTGGGCGGTCCCGCGGATGAACTACGCCTGGTTCTTCCACGCCGACAGCGCCCAGGGCCTGGCCGCCCCCTCCTGGTACGGGCCGGTGATGACGCTGGCCGCCTTCGGCTGCTCGGTCGTCCTGGTCGCCTGTTTCCTCGCCTGGGTACCCGGGCGCAGAACCTGGTTCACGGTGCTCGGCGCGGGCACGCTGTCCGGCTATCTGCTGCACGGCTTCCTCGCGCAGGCCGCGAAGTACTGGGGCTGGTACGAGCCGGCCTGGGTGCGGGAGCCGGTGGGCGTGGTCGTGGTCACGGCCGTCGCGGCCGCGGTGATGACGGCGCTGTGCACACCGACCGTACGGCGGCTCTTCCGCTGCGTGACGGAACCCGGGATGGAGTGGGCCTTCCGCCGAGCTGCGAGGTGACGGGCCGGCCCGCACGCTGGAGAGACAGCACACTTCTCCGCGAGGGAGCACGGCCATGGCGAATCACCGCAGTGGGAGCGGGAGGCCGAAGAAGGGCGACAAGGTCACCTGGAGCAGCCACGGCAGCCAGGCCGAGGGCGAGGTGGAGAAGGAGATCACCGAGCGGACCCGGGCGTCGGGACGCACGGTCGACGCCTCGCCCGAGGAACCGCAGTACGAGGTGCGCAGCGACAAGTCCGGCAGGACCGCCGTGCACAAGCCGTCCGCGCTCAAGAAGAAGAAGTGAGGCGGCGTGGACGGCGGGGAACGCGAGGAGACCTGGAACGCCTTCCGTGAGCTGGTGAACATGTCACCGGCCGAACTGGAGGAGTGGCTGGCCTCCGACCGGTCGCGGAACGCCGGACAAAGCCAGGACGGGGGCGAGTCCACCGGGCACGCCTCCGGCCGGCGGATCGTGGCGATCCTGCGGGCCAGGAAGGGCGACCTCACGGACGACGACTACCAGCACATGCGCAAGGTCGTCGGCTACGTCCGCCGGCACCTGGCGCAGCGGCCCTCCGGCGACGTACAGGACACCCGGTGGCGCCACTCACTCATGAACTGGGGGCATGACCCACTGACGTGACACCGTTCAGTGCCTGGGTCGCCTGGTGCTGCGTCTCCTCGGACACCACGCGGGCCTCCTCCACGACGTCACCGCGTTCGCGTACGAGGCTCTCGTAGATGGGAAGTTCTTCGGTCGTGGTCGATTCGGGTTTCATTGGGATGGTCCTATCGCTTTACAGCCGGGTCTGAGGGGCCCGTGTAAGTCTGCGTCATTACGTTCCGCGGTGTTACCCACCCCCGTCGTGTCCATATTTCCGTCACGTGCTTCGCGAATTCCCCAACATTGCGACCGTGAGCAGCACGAAGGGCCCCGGGAATCGATCCCGGGGCCCTTCGTACGGGGTTCGTCAGAGCGACGTCGTGTGAACGCCCGCGTTGGCGCCCGCCGCGGCGCCCTCCG
This sequence comes from Streptomyces sp. NPDC006372, assembly GCF_040612515.1. NCBI lineage: Bacteria > Bacillati > Actinomycetota > Actinomycetes > Kitasatosporales > Streptomycetaceae > Streptomyces > Streptomyces sp. NPDC006372. Next base: position 57,171 of record NZ_JBEXQJ010000034.1, read on the forward strand.
TCGACAGCGCCGCCTGCAGGTTCCCGCAGAGCTCGGCGGTCAGCGGGCCGACCAGGCCGGCGGAGAGGCCGCCCGCGAGGCCGCCCGCAAGACCCGCGGACGCACCCGCGTTGCCGCCGGAGACCTGCTCCAGGTCCGCGTCGGACAGCTCGGCGATCTCGACCCGGGGGGTGTTGTTCATGGGGGTGTTTCCCTTCGCGTGAATGTCGCAATGGCGAGGAGCGTGGGTGATGGCCGGATCGAAGAACCGGGTTTCCGTACCTGCGCTCCGCCGTGCGCAGGATCAAAGCACTCCCTGCCGCACGACGGCCAGCCGCCCGCCCGCGCGGTACCCCGCTTTTCGCCTGACGTCTTCACCGTCATGACCGAGGGTGCACCGAATGGGCGCACTTCTTCACACGGCCCGTCGCCGAACCATGGGCGGGGGTATTGCGCCCCGAATTCCGAAGCGGGCACTTCGGCGCCAATTCCCCAAGCCGTGCCATGGACTTGGCGCCCGGCGTGCCGCCCCGCCGCATCCTCGCCCGCCATGTGCAGATGTGCTGGAGGTTCGGCCCCCGCCCCCGTCAGACCGCCGCCGGCTGCATCAGCCGGGCCAGCAGATCGTCCAGGGTCACCAGGCCGGTGAGCCGGCCCGAGACGTCGCGGACGACGGCCAGGGACGACCGGCGGCGGCGCAGCACCTCGATCGCGTCGGCGACCGTGGTGGCCTCCCTCAGCTCGGGCACCGGGCGGGCCAGCTCACGGGCGGTCGTGGCCCGGCCCCGCGCCCGGGCGACCAGGGCGTCACGGGCGTGGACGGAGCCGAGGACGGTACCGCCCTCCCGGACGAGCAGCCGGGTGCGGTCATGACCGGCGGCCAGCCGCAGCAGGGCGTCGACGTCCGCGCCGCCCTCGACCCACGTGATGCGCGCGGCCGGGACGGACAACGCGGCGACGGGCGTCTCCGGCTCGGTCAGCGACCGGGTCAGCAGCTGCGAGTCGGTCGCGCTGATCAGCCCGAGCCGCTCCGACTCCTCCACCAGGTGGGTCAGCTGCTCCCGGTCGTGCACCGGGGCCAGCTCGTCGCGCGGGGCCACCCGGCACAGCCGCACCAGCGCGTTGCTCACCGCGTTGAGCAGCCGGATCAGCGGACGCACGGCCCGCACCACGGCCCGGAAGGGCGGCGACAACAGCATCGCCGAGCGCTCCGGGTGGGCGATCGCCCACGACTTGGGGGCCATCTCACCGACGACCATGTGCAGGAACACCACCACGACCATCGCCACGGCGAACGCCACGCCGTAGCTCACGGCACTGGGCAGCCCCAGCTTGTGCAGCAGCGGGTCCAGCTCGTGCGAGATCGCCGGCTTCGACACCGACCCCAGGCCCAGCGTGCACACGGTGATGCCCAGCTGGGCACCGGCCAGCATCAGCGACAGCTCACGCATGCCGGCCAGCGCCGCTCCGGCTCCGCGCCGCCCCTCGGCCGCCGCCTTCTCCATGCGGTGCCGCTTGGCGGCGACCAGCGCGAACTCGGCCGCCACGAAGAAGCCGCTGCCGATCAGCAGCAGTACGGTCACGAAGACCGCCATCGGGAAACTCACGCCATCTCCTCGGCTTCTTCCACGGCCCCCACCGGCGGGCCGATCCGCACCCGGTCGGCCACGTGCCGGTCGAGCGTCCGGACCTCGATCACGGCCCGGCCGCCCTCGGGCAGCCCGACCGTGACCCGGTCGCCCACCGTCGGGAAGCGGCCGAGCCGGTCCACGACCAGGCCGGCCACGGTGTCGTAGTCGTCGTCCTCAGGCAGCCGGACACCGGTCGCCTCGGCCACCTCGTCCAGCCGGCGTCCGGCGTCCACCAGCCAGCCGTCGCCGTCCGCGACGGCGAGCAGGGTGACCCGGTCGGACTCGTCCGCGATGTCGCCGACCAGTTCCTCGGCGATGTCCTCGTACGTGACGATGCCGGCCACGCCGCCGTGCTCGTCGAGGACGACCGCGAACTCGTCGTCCTGCTCGCGCATCCGCGACACCGCGTCCGGCAGTGCCAGCGTGTCCGGCAGCAGCAGCGGACGGCGCGCCACGGCACCGGCGGTGGCGGCCGCGAGGCGGGCCGCGGGCAGCGCCATCAGCTCGCGCACCCCCAGCACGCCCACGATGTCGTCCGGGTGGTCACCGAGGACGGGGTAGTTGGAGTGGCCGTGCGCGGCGATCAGTCCGACCGCCTCGTCGGCGCCGGCGTCCGTGCGGACGAAGACGGCGTCGGCGCGCGGCACCATCACCTCGTGGAGGGTGCGCTCGGAGAACTCCAGCGCGTGGTCCAGCAGGGCGGCGGTGTCCTTGGGCAGCGCGCCCTGCTCGTGGGACTCGCCGATCAGATGGCCCAGTTCCTCCAGCGTCGCACCGTGGTGCAGCTCCTCGACCGGCTCGATGCCGACCCTGCGCAGCAGCTTGTTCGCCGCGTTGTCGAAGATCCGCACCACCGGGCCGACGATCTTCAGATACGCCAGCGTGGACGGGGCCAGCGCCTTCGCCAGCCGCTCCGGCACGGCGATCGCGAGGTTCTTCGGCGCCAGCTCACCCAGCACCATCTGCACGACCGTGGCCAGCACGAAGGCGAGCACGACGGCGATGCCGCTCACGGCCGCGCCGGGCAGGCCCAGCCCGGACAGGGCGGGTCTGAGCAGCGCGGACACCGACGGCTCGGCGATGAAGCCGACGACCAGTCCGGTGACGGTGATGCCGAGTTGCGCGCCCGACAGCATGAACGACAGCCGCTCCAGCACCTTCAGGGCGCGGACGGCCGCGCGGTCCCCGGCCTCGGCCGCACGGGCGAGGGCGAGCCGGTCGGCGGAGACGTACGCGAACTCCTGGGCGACGAAGTAGCCGGTGCCGGCGGTCAGCACGAACACGGCGAGCAGGCCCAGCAGAGCCTGTGCGGCACTCACCGACCACCACCCCGCCGTGTGCCGCGATCACTCGTGTCGTGGCGGGATGGTCGGGGACTGTGCCCCGGAGGGTCCGTCGGTCTGGCGGACAAAGAAGTCGCTCCTTGTGTGAGGTGTGCACTCGGGACAACGACCGTCGTCGTGCCCGTGTTCCCGCCCGAATTCTACGACGGTGTAGAGACAGCCGCTCAAGTGCCTCGGGGCTCCTGGGCGAGGTCCGGCACCAGCCCGCGCATCGCCGCGCACTGGTCCGGCCCCATGAAGCGGGCCAGGCCCTCGGTGACCGTCTCGGCGAGTGCGCCGGAGGTGTCGGTGAGGAGGCGGCGGGCCTTGTCGGTGAGGGCGACCTCGATGCCGCGCCTGTCGCCGCACACCGACCGGCGGGTGACGAGGCCGGCGTGCTGGAGGCAGGCGATCTGGTAGGTGAGGCGGGTCTTGGGGCGGCCCAGGAGTTCCGCGACCCGGGTCATGCGCAGGCCGCCCTCGGGCTGCTCGGCGAGCAGGCACAGCACCAGGAACTCGTCGTGCGAGACGTCCAGCTTCTCCTTCACGACCGCGCGCAGTCGCTGCTCCACGGCTCCCGTGGCGGCGAGCAGCAGCATCCAGGCGCGCAGCTCTGCCGGCAGCAGCCCGGCGCCCCCGGTGGGGCATTCGGGCAGGTCGGCGGGGTGCTCCTGAGGTTCGGCCATGCGGTCCAGCGTACCTGTCGTCCAAATTTGAAGGAGAGGGGTTGTTCAAATTTGGACGAGGGGCTAGCGTGCGGTTCATCGAAACAGTCATCCAATTTTGGACGACATGAGTGTGGGAGAAGATCATGACCGTCGCCGTGGAAACCGGACTGTGGCAGCTCGACGCGACCGCATCGACCGTCGGCATCCGGCACAGGACCATGTGGGGCCTGGTCACCGTCAAGGGCGGCTTCGGCGCCCTCAGCGGCACCGGAGAGGTCCGGCCCGACGGGTCCGCCGTCGGCACCCTGACCGTCGACGTCGCCACTCTCGACACCGGCAACGCCAAGCGCGACACCCACCTGAAGGGTGCCGACTTCTTCGACGCCGGCCACCACCCCGAGATCACCTTCGTGGCCCGCAGCGCCGAGCTCCGCGACGGCGACCAGGTGCACGTCGTCGGCCAGCTCACCGTGCGCGGCGTCAGCAGGCCGCTGTCCCTCACCGCACGCCTGAAGGACGGGGACGCGGCGGGGCTCACCCTGGAGGCGGAGTTCAGCGTGGACCGCGAGCAGTTCGGTATGGGCTGGAACCAGCTGGGCATGATCCGCGGCCGGACCACCGTCACCACCACGCTCCGCTTCGTCCGGGCCGCGGGCTGACGTCGCGGTCAGCCCCTTCCGCGCACCGCCTGCCGGGCAGGCGAGCGGGGCCTGGACGGAGGTGAAGAGGCCGGTGTGAGGGGAGTAAGGACCCGCCCCGCGGTCAGTACACGTCCCGCACGTACCGCTTGTCCGCCGCGAGTTGCTTCACGTACGCGGCGGCCTCCGCCTCGCTCAGCCCGCCGTGCGTCACCGTGATGTCCCGCAGCGCCCGGTCCACGTCCTTCGCCATCCGGGAGGCGTCGCCGCACACGTAGAAGCGCGCGCCGTCCCGCAGCCAGTGCCACAGTTCCGGCCCGTGCTCGCGCATCCGGTCCTGCACGTACACCTTGTTGCGCTGGTCCCGGGAGAAGGCGGTGTCCAGGCGGGTGAGGGTGCCCTCGTCGCGCAGCGCCGTCAGCTCGTCCTCGTAGTAGAAGTCCGTCGCCCGGTGCTGCTCCCCGAAGAACAGCCAGTTGGGGGCCCGGTGGCCCAGCGCCCGCCGTTCCTCCAGGAACCCGACGAACGGCGCGACGCCGGTCCCGGGGCCGACCATGACCATCGGCGTCGACGCGTCGGCCGGGGGCCGGAAGTGCGGCGCACGCTGCACGAACACCGGCACCTCGGTGTCCGGCCCGGAGTCGGCGAGGAACGGCGAGCACACCCCGCCGCGGGCCTGCCCGCGCAGGTTCTCGTACCGCACCACGGACACCGTCAGCGACACCTGCCGCGGATCGACCAGGGGGCTGGACGATATGGAGTACAGCCGGGGCTGGAGCCTGCGCAGCACCCCCGCCCACTCCGGCGCGCTCGCCCGCACCCCGTACTCGGCGACGACGTCCACGGCCTGCCGCCCCCAGCTCCACTGCGCGAGACCGTCCTTGTTGTCGGGCCGCAGCAGCCTGCGCAACTCGTGGTCGTCCCGGGCGCGTTCGGCGACGAAGCGCAGCAGGTCGGGCGTGATCCTCGTGATGTCGAGATGCCGGCGCAGCGCCTCGGCGAACGGTACCTCCCCGACACCGCCCACCTCGACGGCCGCCCCGGCGTCCAGCCCGGTCACCGCCAGCCACTCCGCCACGAGGCCGGGGGAGTTGACCGGCCGCACGCCGAGCGCGTCCCCGGCCTCGTACGCCAGGTCCGTCCCGCTGGTGTCGAAGGTGAACCGCCGGACCTCCTTGCCCGCGCCGGGCCGGCTGAGCAGCCGGTTGCCGACGAGCCGGACGGTCGTGGCCGGCGGCTTGGAGGCGGACCTGGACGCGGGCCGGGGCGCGGGCGTCGCCTTCGGTTCCTCCGTGGTGGTGCCGCCCAGTGCCGACAGCACCTGGTCGAGCCACGCCCCGGCGGAGGTGTCGTAGTCCGGCTCGCAGTCCGTGCGCGGGGCCAGCCGCACCCCGCCCAGTTCGTCGAGCCGCGCGTCCAACCGCCGCCCGTGCCCGCAGAAGTCGTCGTACGAGGAGTCGCCGAAGGCGAGCACGGCGTACCGCACGCCGTCCAGCCGCGGGGCCTGCTCGGCGGCGAGTTCGTCCCACAGGCCGGAGCCGTTGTCGGGCGCGTCGCCGTCCCCGAAGGTGCTGGTGATGAAGAGCAGGTCGGCGGTGCGGGCGAGCGTGCCGACGTCGGCCTCGTCCATGCCGACGAGTGTCGTGCGGTGCCCGGTCGCGGTCAGCCGCTCGGCGGTGGCGGTGGCGAACTCCTCGGCGTTGCCCGTCTGCGAGGCCCACAGCACGACGACCTCACGACCGTCCTGGTCTCCCTTCCGCGGCGGCGCGGCGGCTTCCGTCCGCGAGTACATGCCCGCGAGGACGCCGTTGACCCACAGGGCGTGCTCGGGGGAGAAGGGCGCGTCGGGCGGCAGCACCGGCACACCCGGGGCGCCCGAGCCGAGCCCGGCGAGGAAGCCCGTGAGGTACCGCCGTTCCTGCGCCGAGAGCACCGGCGGCGGGGAGGGTTCGAGCCCGAAGGGGTCGGCTCCGCGCGGCGTCACGGTCGCCGGGACGAGTGCCGCCGGTTCCTCGTCCCCGGGCGTCGCCACCTTCGCCAGTGACACGGCGCACACCTTGAACTCCGGCTGGAACGACAGCGGATCGACCGCGTCGCTCGTCACGGCGTTGACGCTCAGGTACTCGCCGAACAGGTCGTTCCAGTGGAACGGCGCGAAGCAGCACCCCGGCCGCACCCGGTCCGTCACGACCGCCGGCAGCACGGCCCGCCCACGCCGCGAGGAGACCTCGACCGGATCGCCCTCGGCGACGCCGAGCGCGTCCGCGTCCCGCGGGTGGAGCTCCACGAAGGGCCCGGAGTTCAGCTTGTTGAGCTTGGCGACCTTGCCGGTCTTGGTGAGGGTGTGCCACTGGTGCTGCACCCGCCCGGTGTTGAGGACGAACGGATAGTCGTCGTCGGGCATCTCGGCGGCGGGCAGATGGGGCCGGGCGAAGAAGACGGCACGACCGCTGTCGGTCGGAAAGCGCGGCTCACCGTCCCCGACGTACCGGACGGGGTTGCGCGCCGGTCCGTCCTCCCGCGCGGCCGGCCACTGCACGGGTGTCTCGCGCAGCCGCCCGTAGGACACCCCGCGCAGATCCCACCCGGTTCGCGGGTTCCAGAACCGCCGGATCTCCTCGAAGACCTGCTCGGCGCTGTCGTACGAGAACCCCTTCTCGTACCCCATGGCGCACGCCACCTCCGCGATGATCCGCCAGTCGGCCATCGCCTCTCCGGGCGGGTCCGCGGCATGCTGGGCCAGTGTGAGGTTGCGCTCGCTGTTGACGAAGACGCCCTCCGCCTCGGTCCACATTGCGCCCGGCAGGACGACGTCGGCGTACGCGTTCGTCTCGGTGTCCGTGAACACGTCCTGCGTGACGACGAACTCGGCGGCCTCCAGGCCCTCGATGACCGTGCGGCGGTTGGCGACGGAGGCGACGGGGTTGGTGCAGATGATCCAGCAGCCCTTGATCTCGCCCTCTGCCATCTTCCGGAACATCTCGACGGTGCCCTGCCCGGCCCCGTCCGCGCGCAGCGTCCCGGGCGGCAGCTCCCACACCTCCTCGGTGAAGGACCGCTCGTCGGCCACCAGCACCGACCGCTGGCCCGGCAGCCCGGGGCCCATGTAGCCCATCTCGCGTCCGCCCATGGCGTTGGGCTGACCGGTGAGGGAGAACGGCCCGGCCCCCGGACGGCAGATCGCGCCCGTCGCCAGATGCAGGTTGACCAGCGCGTTGGTGTTCCAGGTGCCGTGCGTGGACTGGTTGAGCCCCATGGTCCAGCAGCTCATCCACCGCTTGCCCGCCGCGCCGATCAGCCGGGCGGCCTCGCGCAGATCGTCCTCGGCGAGCCCGGTGATCTCCGCGACCGCAGCCGGGGTGTAGTCGGCGAGGAACCCGGGCAGGGCCTCCCAGCCCTCGGTGTGGGCCGTGACGAACGCGTCGTCGGTGTGCCCGCCGGCATGCAGCAGATGCAGCAGGCCGTTCAGCAACGCGAGGTCGGTCCCGGGCCTGACCTGGAGGAACAGGTCGGCCTTGGCGGCGGTGGCGGTCCGGCGCGGGTCGACGACGATCAGTTTGGCCCCGGCCTTGACCCGCTCCATCATCCGCAGGAAGAGGATCGGATGGCAGTCGGCCATGTTCGACCCGATGACGAGAAAGGCATCGGCCTGCTCGAAGTCCTCGTACGACCCGGGTGGCCCGTCCGCCCCCAGCGACAGTTTGTAGCCGGTGCCCGCGCTCGCCATGCACAGCCGCGAGTTCGACTCGATCCGGTTCGTCCGGACGAACCCCTTGGCCAGCTTGTTCGCCAGGTACTGGGCCTCCAGGCTCATCTGCCCGGACACGTAGAAGGCGACCGCGTCCGGCCCGTGCGTCTCGACGATCTCGCGCAGCCGCCGCGCGGTCTCGGCGATGGCGTCGGCGACGGGCGAGGGCACCGGTTCCTCACCCCGGTCGTCCCGGACCAGCGCGGTCGTCAGCCGGCCCGGTGCGGCGAGCATGTCGGCCGTGGTCGCGCCCTTGGTGCACAGCCGGCCCGCGTTGGCCGGATGGGCCTTGTCGCCGGACGCCTTCAGCACCGTGCGCCGCCCGTCCGGCCCCGTCGCGACATCGAGGACGAGGCCGCAGCCCACACCGCAGTACGAGCAGACGGTGCGCACCTGCCGCGTCTCCTGCCGGGTCCCGGGGGTCGTGGTCATGCCCCCGACGGTACGAATCGTCCGTTACGCCTCTGTCACACGGCTTGATCATCAGGGGTTACGCCCGTCACACAGCCGCCTTCCGGCCGTTGTGAGGTGCTTTGGCGTCGCTGAGCGTGTCGCTGTTGGGCCGAACGGGTGACCGTGCGCAACAATTGGCCGATGCAGACAGCGAGTGCGAGCCAGGACGGAGCATGCCGGTGAACAGCCACGATGTCACCGACGAACAGTGGGAGGGGCTCGCCCAGGTCGTGCCGCTGCGGGGCCGGGACGCCTGGCCGTCCTCCGTCGGCCACCGGTCCATACCCGAGGCCGAGACGGAGACGCGCCGCCGCTTCGTCGTCCTGCGCGTCAACGTCTTCGCCGACGCGCGTGACGTCGCCGAGCGGCTGATGGCGGGCGTGCCCGTGCTGCTCGACCTGACCGGCGCGGAGACGGATGTCGCCAAACGCGTTCTCGACTTCAGCACGGGCGTGGTCTTCGGCCTGGCGAGCGGAATGCACCGGGTGGACCGCAACGTGTTCCTGCTGACCCCGGCGGGGACCGAGGTGACCGGGCTGATGGAGGGGGTCGGCATTCCGGGGGTGTGAGTCCCCGCCCGAAAGGCCGGGTCGCTCGATCGTAGGAAGGCCCCGCAGACGGAACGGTTCGTCCCGCCGGCGGAGCCCGGCGACGCCCTACCGTCCGGATATGACCCAGCCCCCCGCTCCCGCCCCCCTCGTACCGCCCGGCCCGCCCTCGGACGGCGCCGTGCACCCCGGCCGCCCCCGGATCACCGAACTGCGGCTGTCCGCCTTCACCACCCACCGTCGCGCCGTGCTCCCGCTCGGGCCGCTCACCCTGCTCGCCGGTCCCAGCGGCAGCGGCAAGTCCAGCGCGCTGCGGGCGTACGAGGCGCTCGCCCGGCTCGGAGGAGGTGCCGGGCTCGGTGAGGCATTCCCGGACCCCGTCGCCTGTGTGCCGGAGCGGGCCCGGCCCGACGCGCAGCGCCGGCGCGGCTTCCGGATCGGGTGCACGGCCGACGGCCCGGCCGGTCCCGTCCGGCTCGACGTCGCCGTACAGGCCGAGCCCGAACTGCGCGTCGTGGGGGAGCGGTTGACAGCCGACGGGCTGGTCCTGCTGGAGACCGCCCTGCGCGACCCCGGGAAGCGCGCCGTGCAGGCCGCCTGGCACACGGCCGGACCGACGCCCGTCACCCGCGGCCCGCTGCCGGACGACCGGCTCGGTACGACCCTGCTGCCGCTGCGCGTCGCCGGCAAGACGCCCGGGCAGCGCAGAGTGCTGGCCGCGGCCGAGCAGATGGTGGTTGCCCTGCGCTCCGTCTTCGCCTGCGATCCCGATCCGGCCCGGATGCGCGGCCCCGTACCGGCCGGTTCCGGACGGCTGCTCGGCGGCTGCGGAAACCTCGCCGACGTCCTGTGGCGCACCCGCGCCGAATGCGCGCGCCGGCACACGCAGTTCGTCGCGGCGGTACGCGCCTGCTGCGCGGGACCGGTGGCGGACGTCCTCGCCGCACCGGTGACGGAACAGCGCGCCCTGCCGAACGGCACCGGTACCGGCACCCGGGCCGGTGTGCTCCGCGCGGCCCTCGACCGGGGCGACGGCACCACGACGGACCTGCGGCGGCTCGGCGACGGCGAACTGCGCTACCTCGCCCTCGCGTTGGTCCTCTTCACCGGCCCCGGTGTCCTGGAGGTCGATCCGGCCGGTGAGGTGCCCGCCGCCCTGCAGACCCTCACCGTCCTCGCCGACGGCTTCGACCGGAACCTCGACGTACGGCAGCGGCACGAACTGCTGCGGCTGGCGGCCCGGATGTGCGAGCGCGGGCACATCCGGCTCGTCGGCGCGGTCAGCGACGCCTCGTGGGCCGACGGGACGGAGGGCGTCACGGTGGTACACCTGAGCCGTGACTGACGAACCCCTGGACGTGGCGGGACTGCAACACCGGCTGGCCGAGTTCGCCGCCGCGCGGAACTGGCAGCCGTACCACACCCCCAAGAACCTGGCCGCCGCGCTCAGCGTGGAGGCGTCCGAACTGGTCGAGATCTTCCAGTGGCTGACACCCGAGGAGTCGGCCCGCGTCATGACCGACCCGGACACCGCGCACCGCGTCACCGACGAGGTCGCCGACGTGCTCGCGTATCTGCTCCAGCTGTGCGAGGTGCTCGGCATCGACCCGCTGGCCGCACTGGACGCCAAGATCGACCGGAACGAGCGGAGGTTCCCCATCTAAGGAGCGGCGCAGTCCACTTGTACAGTGAGTAACCAAAATGCGGCCCGATTCCGAATTGTTGTCCGCTAATTTCCGTCTTCCTCTGGCTTTTCGTCTCAGAGCCCTTCACTCTGGGTAGTGAACAAGGGAGTTCGAGCGGATGGACGCGCCCAGCGCGTCGCGACAGGACGGGGCAGCGCATGGACGCGGTGCGGCTCATCGTGACGAGCAGGCGGTCCCTGGCCGCGGGCGGCGACGTGCCGGAGATCCTGGCCGAGGTGTGGCAGGCGCAGGCTCTGGCGCAGGCCATAGGGAGTCGGCTGGCTGTCTCCGGCCCGCCCGAACTGCGCGGCGAGGCACTGGGGTTGACGGAACTGGCGGGCCGTGGCTGCGGCGTCCTCGACCCGCCCGAGCTGGCCCCCGGTGAGCTGCGGGCGAGCCGGCTCACCGAGCTGGGCGACGCCCGTCAGACCTTGATGTGCCTCGGCGGTCTCCTCGGCGAGGTCGGCATCGCCCTGGTCGGCCTCGCCTGCGCCGCGGACGACGAAGGCACCTACTGGCAGTGCATGGAGGCCATCGACGCGGCGGACGAGTCCCGCGACCGCGTCCTGGAGATGCTCCGCAGACTCGCCGACCGGGAGCAGGCACTGCCCGAGATGGAGGCGGGGTAGGGGCGGGAGCCGTGGGAGGGCGCGGGGGATGACCGCTGCCCGACGGACCCCCGGGGGCGGAGGGGAGTGACGAGCTCGCCGCGGGCACCCGCCGGGGACGGGTCTCAGCCGGCCTTCCCCTCCTCGCCGGAGCCCGGCCCCCGTCCGGCGTCCCCGGCCGCCTGAAGGTCCGCGTCCAACGCCGACAGATCCGCGTTCAACGCCGCCATCAGCTCCTCCATCTGCTGCAACAGCCCTTTCGGCTGCCCGGTCCCGCCCTGCTGCGGCACGGTCTCTTCGGACATGACGGCCTCCTCGGCCCATGGCCCCACGGGGAGGCCGACGCGGGTGACGCCCCGGCGGTCACCGCCCGGCGCGGAAGCCGGGGGCTCCGGCTCCGCCCGAGCAAACGATCACCACCGGGGCCGGTCACTGGCCCGGTCACGGGGCACACGCGGTATGGACGTAATTTCACCCGACCGGGGACCGGGCGGCACGGGGGACCGGCCTCGTGGCCCCGCCCCCCGGCATGCAGGATGGAAACATGGATCTTCGCATCTTCACCGAGCCCCAGCAGGGGGCGACCTATGACACTTTGCTCACCGTGGCCAAGGCCACGGAAGATCTCGGATTCGACGCGTTCTTCCGTTCCGACCACTATCTCCGCATGGGCTCCGCGGACGGCCTGCCCGGCCCCACCGACGCCTGGATCACCCTGGCCGGCCTCGCCCGCGAGACCAAGCGCATCCGGCTCGGCACCCTGATGACCGCCGGCACCTTCCGGCTGCCCGGCGTGCTCGCGATCCAGGTCGCACAGGTCGACCAGATGTCCGGCGGCCGCGTCGAGCTCGGCCTCGGCGCCGGCTGGTTCGAGGAGGAGCACAAGGCCTACGGCATCCCGTTCCCCAAGGAGAAGTTCGCCCGCCTCGAGGAACAGCTGGAGATCGTCACCGGCCTGTGGGCGACGGAACTCGGCAAGACCTTCGACTTCCACGGCACCTACTACGACCTCACGGACTCTCCCGCGCTGCCCAAGCCCGCGCAGGGCAAGATCCCCGTGCTCGTCGGCGGCCACGGCGCCACCCGCACCCCCCGGCTGGCCGCGAGGTACGCCGACGAGTTCAACATTCCCTTCGCCTCGATCGAGGACAGCGAGCGTCAGTTCGGCCGGGTGCGCGCCGCCGCCGAGGAGGCCGGCCGCAGCGGCGACGACCTGACCTACTCCAACGCCCTCGTCGTCTGCGTCGGCCGGGACGACCAGGAGGTGGCCCGCCGGGCCGCCGCCATCGGCCGTGAGGCCGACGAGCTCAAGCTCAACGGCCTGGCGGGCTCCCCGGCCGAGGTCGTCGACAAGATCGGCCGCTACGCCGAGACCGGCGCGAGCCGCATCTACCTCCAGATCCTCGACCTGGACGACCTCGACCACCTGGAGCTGATCTCCTCGCAGGTGCAGTCGCAGCTGTCGTAGGGCCGGTGCGGCAGGGCGGTCGTCACGGCTTGCGGGCGACCGCCACGTAGAGGGGTATCTCCTCACCCCCGCGTCGGTCCTGGCCGGGTGCACTCCGCTCGGGGTGCCACTGGGCGGCCAGGACCACGCCGGGATCCACCAGCTCCAGCCCCGTGAAGAACTCCGAGAACTCGGCGCGGGTCCGCACCTGAGCCGTCGTCCCGCCCTTGCGGTACACCTCGACGACCCGCTCCCAGGTCTCCGGATCGAAGTCCCCGGTCGCGTGGGAGAGCGTCAGGTAACTGCCCGGAGCGAGCGGTTCGAGCAGTTCACGCACGATCCGGAGGGGCTCGTCCTCGTCCCCCACCAGGTGCAGCAGAGCCACCAGGGACAGCGCGACCGGCCGGCCGAAGTCGAGGGTCTCCCGGGCCGCCGCGATGATCTTCCCCGGCTCCCGTACGTCGCCGGAGACGTAGGCGGTCCGGCCCTCACGGGTGCTGTGCAGCAGTGCCTCGGCGTGCCGCAGGACGATCGGGTCATTGTCCGCGTACACCACCCGGGCGTGCGGGACGACGCCCTGGACGATCTGGTGGAGGTTCGGCTCGGTCGGAATGCCGGTTCCGATGTCGAGGAACTGGTGGACGCCCCGCTCGGCCAGCAGCCGGGAAGCGCGGTGCATGAACGAGCGGTTGGCCCGCGCCATTTCACGGACGGCCGGGAAGAGGGATACGACCTGGTCGGCCGCTTCCACGTCGACCGGATAGTTGTCCTTCCCGCCGAGGAAGTAGTCGTACATACGAGCCGAGTGGGGCTTGCCGGTGTCGAGGTGGTCGGTGCTGCGCCCGGCGTCTGTCACGTGAGGCCTCCGCATCTGTGCGTGCGTGGGCGCTCCGCCCGAATCCCCCTCGAACGCCCGGTCGACCGGGAGGCTAGCGAAAATTCCCGGGTGCTGCCGCTGCCCGCTCTGTACGGTGGGCGTATCCGCAGTTCAGACCAGTGATCGAGGTCGACCCACCGTGTTCCTGACCCTCACCACCACCGGCACCCCGGAGCGTCCCGCCACCGACCTCGGCTTCCTGCTGCACAAGCATCCCGAGAAGGCGCAGGCGTTCTCCACCTCCTACGGCACGGCCCACGTCCTCTATCCCGAGGCGGACGCCGAACGCTGCACGGCGGCGCTGCTGCTGGAGGTGGACGCGGTGGCACTGGTCCGGCGCGGCAAGGGCAAGGGCCGCGGCGGCGCCCCGGACGCGGCACTCGCGCAGTACGTCAACGACCGCCCTTACGCCGCCTCCTCCCTCCTCGCCGTGGCGCTGAGCAGCGTGTTCTCCAGCGCGATGCGCGGCGTGTGCAACGCCCGCCCCGAACTGCCCGCGCTGCCAAGGCCGTTGCGGATCGAAGTGCCCGCACTGCCCGCCCGCGGCGGCCCCGCGCTGGTACGACGGCTCTTCGAACCCCTCGGCTGGACGGTCACCGCCGAACCCGTCCCGCTGGACACCGAGTTCCCCGAATGGGGCGACTCCCGGTACGTCCGGCTCGAACTGGAGTCCGCCGACCGCACCCTCGCCGAGGCCCTGCGGCACCTGTACGTCCTCCTCCCGGTGCTGGACGACGCCAAGCACTACTGGGTCTCCTCCGAGGAGGTCGACAAGCTGCTGCGCGCCGGTGAGGGCTGGCTGGCCGGCCACCCGGAGCAGAAGCTGATCACCAGCCGCTACCTCTCGCGCCGCTGGTCGCTGACCCGGCAGGCGACCGAGCGGCTGGAGCTGGTGCGGCTCGCGGAGACGGACGACAGCGAGGTCGAGGAGATCGACAACGCGGTCGAGGGGGAGACCGAGACCGAGGAGCGGCCGACCCCGCTCGCGGTGCAGCGCCGGGAGGCGATCACCGCGGCGCTCAAGGCCTCCGGGGCCGCCCGGGTGCTCGATCTGGGCTGCGGCCAGGGCCAGTTGGTGCAGGCCCTGCTCAAGGACCCGGCGTTCACCGAGATCGTGGGCCTTGACGTGTCGATGCGGGCGCTGACCATCGCCTCCCGGCGGCTGAAGCTGGACCGCATGGGGGAGCGGCAGGCCGCACGCGTGAAGCTCCTCCAGGGCTCGCTCGCGTACACCGACCGCCGGCTCAAGGGGTACGACGCGGCCGTGCTCAGCGAGGTGATCGAGCACCTCGACCTGCCCCGGCTGCCCGCCCTGGAGTACGCCGTGTTCGGCTCGGCCCGCCCGCGCACCGTCCTCGTGACCACCCCGAACGTCGAGTACAACGTGCGCTGGGAGAGCCTCCCGGCCGGCCACGTCCGGCACGGCGACCACCGCTTCGAGTGGACCCGCGCCGAGTTCCGCGCCTGGGCCGAGGCGGTGGCCGCACGGCACGGCTACGACGTCGGGTTCGAACCCGTCGGCCCCGACGACCCGGAGGTGGGGCCACCCACCCAGATGGCCGTGTTCACCCTGACCACCCCGAAGGAGGCGAAGGCGGCATGACCGACGTACAGAACGCCACGGACGTACCCGAGGGGCGCGTGCTGCCCGTCACCGACCTCTCCCTCGTGGTGCTCGTCGGGGCCTCAGGCTCCGGCAAGTCCACCTTCGCCCACCGGCACTTCAAGCCGACCGAGATCATCTCGTCCGACTTCTGCCGCGGTCTCGTCTCGGACGACGAGAACGACCAGGGCGCCACCAAGGACGCCTTCGACGTCCTGCACTACATCGCGGGCAAGCGCCTCGCCGCGGGCCGCCGCACCGTCGTGGACGCGACCAGCGTGCAGCCCGACGCCCGGCGGCAGCTGATCGACCTGGCCAAGCGGCACGACGTGCTCCCCATAGCCATCGTGCTCGACGTGCCCGAGGCGGTGTGCGCCGAGCGCAACGCGGCCCGCCGCGACCGCGCGGACATGCCTCGCCGGGTCATTCAGCGCCACACCCGCGAACTCCGCCGCTCCCTCAGGCACCTGGAGCGCGAGGGCTTCCGCAAGGTGCACGTCCTGCGTGGCGTCGAGGAGGTCGAGCACGCCACCGTCGTCACCGAGAAGCGCTTCAACGACCTGACCCACCTCACCGGTCCCTTCGACATCATCGGGGACATCCACGGCTGCTCCGCCGAACTGGAGGCGCTGCTGGCCAAGCTCGGATACACCGACGGTGTCCACCCCGAGGGCCGCACGGCCGTCTTCGTCGGCGACCTGGTCGACCGCGGCCCCGACAGCCCGGGCGTGCTGCGCCGCGTGATGGCGATGGTGAAGTCCGGCAACGCCCTGTGCGTGCCCGGCAACCACGAGAACAAGTACGGGCGCCACCTCAAGGGCCGCAAGGTCCAGCACACCCACGGCCTCGCCGAGACCGTCGAGCAGATGGCGGGCGAGAGCGAGGAGTTCGTCGCCGAGGTACGGGAGTTCATCGACGGCCTCGTCAGCCACTACGTCCTCGACGGCGGCCGGCTGGTCGTCTGCCACGCCGGGCTGCCCGAGAGGTACCACGGCCGCACCTCCGGCCGGGTCCGCAGCCACGCCCTGTACGGCGACACGACCGGGGAGACCGACGAGTTCGGCCTGCCGGTGCGCTACCCGTGGGCGGAGGAGTACCGGGGACGGGCTGCCGTGGTCTACGGGCACACCCCGGTCCCGGAGGCCACCTGGCTCAACAACACGATCTGCCTGGACACCGGTGCAGTCTTCGGCGGCAGGCTCACCGCGCTGCGCTGGCCGGAGCGCGAACTGGTCGACGTTCCGGCCGAGCGGGTCTGGTACGAGCCGATGAAGCCGCTGCGCACCGAGGCACCCGGCGGGCACGACGGCCGCCCGCTGGACCTCGCGGACGTGCACGGCCGGCGGGTCGTGGAGACCCGGCACCAGGGCCGTATCTCCATCCGCGAGGAGAACGCGGCGGCGGCCCTGGAGGTCATGAGCCGTTTCGCGGTGGACCCGCGGCTGCTGCCGTACCTGCCGCCGACGATGGCACCGACGGCCACCTCGCAGGTTGAGGGCTACCTGGAGCACCCGGCGGAGGCGTTCGCCCAGTACGCGCGGGACGGCGTCGCGCGGGTCGTGTGCGAGGAGAAGCACATGGGATCGCGCGCGGTGGTTCTGGTGTGCCGCGACGCGGAGGCGGCCCGCAAGCGCTTCGGCGTGGACGGACCGACCGGCTCCCTCTACACCCGCACCGGCCGACCGTTCCTCGACGACGGTGCTCTCACCGAGGAGATCCTCGACCGGCTGCGCACGGCGATCGGCGAGGCCGGCCTCTGGGACGAGCTGGAGACGGACTGGCTGCTGCTCGACGCCGAGCTGATGCCCTGGTCGCTCAAGGCCTCCGGGCTGCTCAGGTCGCAGTACGCCGCCGTGGGGGCCGCGTCCGGCGCGGTGCTGCCGCAGGCGCTGGCCGCCCTGCGGGGCGCGGCCGCGCGGGGCGTGGACGTGACGGACCTGCTGACCCGGACCGGCGAACGGTCCGCCGACGCCGCCGCGTTCACCGAGGCGTACCGCCGCTACTGCTGGACCACCGACGGCCTGGACGGCGTCCGCCTGGCACCGTTCCAGATCCTCGCGGTCCAGGGGCGCAGCCTCGCCGCGCTGCCGCACGACGAGCAGCTCGCCCTGCTCGACCGGCTCGTCGAGCACGACGGCAGCGGCCTGCTCCGGACCACACGTCGGCTGTACGTCGACACCGCTGACCCGGAGTCCGTCCGGGCCGGTACCGACTGGTGGCTGGAGATGACCGGCCGCGGCGGCGAGGGCATGGTCGTCAAGCCGGTCGGGGCGCTGGTCCGGTGGGGGTCCCCCCGCTCGAGCGAAGCCGAGAGTGGGGGAGGCGAGGGCCGCCTGGTGCAGCCCGGCATCAAGTGCCGTGGCCGCGAGTACCTGCGGATCGTCTACGGCCCCGAGTACACGCGCCCGGAGAACCTCGCCCGGCTGCGCTCGCGGTTCCTGAACCACAAGCGGTCGCTGGCGATCCGCGAGTATGCGCTGGGGCTCGAGGCCCTGGACCGGCTGGCCGAGGGTGAGCCGCTGTGGCGGGTGCACGAGGCGGTCTTCGGCGTGCTGGCTCTGGAGTCGGAGCCGGTGGACCCGAGGCTGTGACCGTGATCCCAACAGTCCCTGGTTAACCGCTGGTTGCCGTGCTAACTTCGCTGGTCGGTCAAGCAGGTGAACCGACTCAGGGGGAAAGTCGGTGCAGACAGGTGCGGCGCCCGGCGAGCCCCGGGACGAATCGGGACATCAGCCGGATTTCGAGCTGCTGTTACAGCTCACCGACGTCCTCTGCGAGCTGGGCTGCGTGGAGGACGCGCCGAGCCGGGTGCAGTTCGCCAGTCTGCTGGGAGGCCAGCTCCACCGGCAGGTGGACGTGCGCGGCGTCAGGCTCCGTGAGGACGTGGTGAGTCTGGTGACCGCCGCGATGAGCGTGGCGGGCGGGGAACACGTACTTGTCGGAGTGGTCCGCATCCTCGAAGGCGCTCCGGCCGGAGACGAGCTCGCACGGCTGATCACTCCCGTGCCCGCCGTGGCCGGACCGCTGTCCAAGGAGGACGAGAAGAGTGCCCGCGTCGCCCTCTCCCGCGGCGATCTCCCCGCCGCGCGGTTACGGGACGGGCTGGCCGAGGAGCTCGCCGGCCTCGACCTCCCCGACGGGCTCACCCCCGAACAGCTCTTCGCGTACCTCTTCGAGTGGAACGCGCAGGCGGACGGCCTGCCGCCCGTCGTCGTCCTGCTCGACCACGCGGCCCGGCTCGCCCGGACCGTCGAACACCGCCTCGCGCTGACCGCCTGGGTCGACGACTGGGCCGCGCGCGCGGGCCTGGCCGCGGAGCTGGTGCGGCGCCGGGAGAGACGCGCGGCGGTGGTGTGGTCGCCCGACATCCCCCGCACCCTCGTCGTCGCCGTGGAGCCGGCCCGGGACGGCAGCACGGACGTGGTGGTGCGGACCTGGACCAACGCCACCCCGGGCCGCTGGGACCCACGCCCCGGCGAGCCGGACACGATTCCCCTGGACGACCTCGGCCGAGCGGTGGACGAGGCGCTCCGGCGCGGCACCCGGCTCTGGCTGGTGCCGCGCGAACCGGACTCGGGCGGACTCCGGGAACCGCCTGCGTACATAGAGTTCCTCCTTCCGTACGATCTGATGAACCACGATGTGGCGGGGTTGACGTTCGCCATCGGCGACGGGGAGCCCACTCCGCTCGGCCTGCGGTACGGGGTGCACCTACGCAGCCTCGAACGCATGCGTACGGACAACGCCGTGGTCCGGCAGCAGTGGCAGCGGCGCTGGGCGGCTCTGAAGCAGCATGGCATCACGGTGCATTCCTGGAGAGAGGCGGACGCCCGCCGGCTGCGCGCGTGGCAGATCGCGCTCGCCGGGGAATCGAGAAGTACGGCAGTGCTGTTGGACGCGCCGACCGGGGCGCCGGCGCTGGAGGCACTCAAAGCGGCGATCGCGGAGGGGGTCGGGCTGGCCGTCTGGGACCGCAGAGGCGTGTTCAAGGAGGAGCGGCGCGAGGTGGTGACCGCGGTCTTCGCGGCCGTCACGATGCCCGTGCAGCTGCCTTCCGTCATTCACCGCATGCGTCTGAACGCCGAGAGCGGAGCGGAGGACGCGGTGCAGTACCTTGCTCGAAATGTCGGATTTTTATGGGACGACCCCACGCGTGTCGTCGACATGCAGACCACCGACCCCGGCGGTCTCGCCAGCTGAGCTAGGAGGCTTCGGCATGAGCGCACAGGAACGGACGGCCGCGGACGACTGGCGCGTCTTCCACGCCACCGGACGCCCGCAGGACGCCCCACCCGTGCTGCCGGACCCGCCGCCCTGGCGGAGGTTCCGCGGCGGCCCGGCCGAGGCTCCACCCCCGGACGACACCGAGGCCGCGCTGCGCCGCCTGGGGCCCGGCGGCCTCACGCCCCAGCTCGACCGGGATCAGATAGAGACGGTCAACGCCGCCCTGCTGCTGCGCCGCCCCCTGCTGATCACCGGACCGCCCGGAGTGGGCAAGTCGACGCTCGCCTACCTGATCTCGCGTGAGCTGGGGCTCGGCCGGGTACTCGAATGGAACATCGTGAGCCGCACCAGCCTGCGGGACGGCTTGTACGTCCATGACGCCATGGGCCGCGCCCAGGCCATCGCCGCCTGGCAGGCGGGGCTGCGCGACGTGGCTCACGCGGAGCCGGTGTTCGAAGACGGCGAACAGCCCGTCAACCCGTCGACCATGCCAAAAGATCGTCAACTTGCGCCGGTTATAGGCGAGTTCATTACACTGGGACCGCTGGGCACCGCCCTGCTGCCCTACGAACGGCCCCGGGTGCTCCTCGTCGACGAACTCGACAAGAGTGACATCGACCTGCCGAACGACCTGTTGCACGTTCTGGAGAATGGAAGTTATGAGGTTCCGGAGCTGGTGCGTGACGCCGCTGACGCGGCGAGCGTGCACACCAGCGACCCCGGAAGCCGGGCCGTGGTGCGCGACGGACGGGTCGAGTGCCGGGAGTTCCCCGTCGTGGTGATCACCAGCAACGGGGAGCGGGAATTCCCCGCCGCCTTCCGTCGCCGCTGCCTGCCGATGGAGATGCACACCCCCACCCGGGAGCAACTACTGGCCATGGTGGAAGGCCACCTGGGGCTCCGGCCGCGAGGCACCGAAGACCTCGTCGACCTGTTCGTTCAACGGGTCCAGGCGGGCGGCGTCCACTCCCTCGACCAGTTGCTCAACGCTGTCCAGATGACTACCGCGGGTGGTTTTCAGGCTGACGGTGACGGGCGTAAGCTCGTCGAACTGCTGCTCCGCGACCTCGCGAAGGGCCGCTGATGACCCGGGAGCGCGCATCCGGACCGGGCGACGGGGATCCCGCATCGGGACCGCCGCCTCCTTCGGTGTACCCCGAGCCGCTCGCCCACGCGAGCGAGCGCGGAGACCGGGTCCCGGCCGCTCCCGATCACTTCGTACCGCGCTGGCAGGAGTTCGCCGACGCGGTATGGCTCGCCGCGCACCGCAGCCGGTACGGCGGTTCCGGCGACGCACCTCAGGAGGCACCGGCCGTCGCCGTGGAACGCCCGCAGGACGACGAGGCCGGAAGCCCGGCCCGGCCGCCGATCACCCACGACGCGCTCCCCGGCCCGCCCCCGGCCGACGACGAGGACGCGAGCCCCGCGCCCCCGCCGGAGAACCGCGCCCCCGCCGCACCGGCCCCCTCTGCCGACCGCACCGCCGCCCAGGCCGCCGACCGCTTCTTACCCCACCCCGAAGGCCGCTTCACCCTGCACCTCGGGCCACCGCTGCTGCCCCGGCCCGAACCCGACCCGTCCGGCCCCGGCCGCGTCACGGCCCTGCTCGCGCGCGCCCTGCACCATCTGGCCCGCCGCATCCCGTCCCGCGACCACCTGGAACTGGACGAGGAGACCACCGCCGAACAGGGCCTCGTCGACGGGCTGTGGATGCCGTTCCTGCGGCCCGCCCGGATCTCCGCCTTCGACCTGGTGCTGCTGCTCGACGACGCGCCCACCATGCGGATCTGGGAGGAGAGCGCCGCGCGCCTGGCCCGTGCCGCCGAGCACAGCGGGGCCTTCCGGAGCGTGCGCACTCTCCGGGCGACCGTGCCGCGCACCGGCACCGCCACCCTGCGCTGGTCCACGGGACGGGCCGTCGCCGACCCCGCCGAACTGCTCGACGGCCGGGGCAGCCGGATCTTCCTCGTCGTCACCGACGGACTCGCCCACGGCTGGGCCGCCACCGCCGCGGACGAACTCCTCGGCCGTCTCGCCCACGCCGGTCCCACCGCCCTCGTCCACCTGCTGCCGCCCCATCTGCGCCACCGCTCCTCGCTCTACCCGTACCCGGCCGTCCTGGAAGCCGGCGGTTTCGGAGCCCCCAACGACGGCCTCGGCCACTGGGCGCCGCCCGGCGGCCCCGACCCGATGCGGCCGCTGCCCGAGGCGGGCGACGGCTCCGTCGCCGTCCCGGTGCTCTCCCTGAAACCGGCCTCCCTCGCCGCCTGGTCCGATCTGGTCACCGGTGGGCGCGGCGTACGGCGTTCGCTGCCCGTGGTGCTGGCGGGCGCCCTGAGCAAGGGCGCCCCCGCTCTCGGGCTGCGCGCCCCGCGCCTCCCACGCGCCGCCACCGCCGCCGTACGACGCTTCTTCAGCCTCGCCACCCCCTCAGCCCGTCGGCTCGCCACCCAACTGGCGGCCATTCCCTTCGACTTCGATCTGGTCGAGCAGCTGCGGCGACGCGTCATGCCGGAAACCGGTCCCGATCACCTCGCCGAGATCCTCATGGGCGGGCTGATCGACTGGGAGGGCGGAGAGGAAGGGCGCCCCGAGTTCGCCGAGGGCGTCCGCGAGGCGCTGCTCGCGACCACCACGCGCAGCCAACTCGCCCACACCGTCAGCGTGGTGGGCGAGCTGCCGGCCGCCGGGGAGCGGGGTGTCGCCCTGCGGGCCGCCCTGCACGACCCGCTGCGGACCAGGCTGCCCGACCCCGCCGAACGCGGCTGGGCGCGTAGCGAACTGGCGGTGATGCGAGCCCTGTCGGGCCCCTACTCCGAGCGGGCCAGGCGCATCGAACCGAACCTGTCCAGGTACGTCCCCGCCGCAACCGTACAGGTCGAGACCAGTGCGTCCGCACATCCACCCCCACAGGTGAATAACCCGGGCGATACGACTCCATCCAGCCCAGCGGGCAGTGACCCGGATTCGGGAAATTCCGATCTGACTGGAGAATCCGCGCCGTCTGAGACGGCCGGCGCGCACCGACAAGAGACCCCGGAGGCAGAGCCGCTCATGCAGAGCACCACGACCGCGACGCCGGCCCTACTGGTGAACGTCCCCATGCGTAACACCTCGTTCGTCGGCCGCCAGGCGCTGCTGAGGGCCGTGGAGGAGCAGCTCGCCGCCCAGGACACCGCAGCCGTGCTGCCCAACGCCCTGCACGGCCTCGGTGGGGTGGGCAAGTCGCAACTGGCGCTGGAGTACATCTACACCCACCAGCGCGACTACCGGATCATCTGCTGGATCCCCGCCGAGCGCGAGAGCCTCATCCTGGCCGCGCTCTCCTCCCTCGCCTCCCAGCTGGGCGTCGCCCCGTCCGGCCAGGACAGCCTGGGCGCCGCCGCGGCCAACACCGCCGTGCCCGCCGTGCTGGAGGCGCTGCGCACCGGAACGCCGTACGACAACTGGCTGCTGGTCTTCGACAACGCCGAGGACATCGACGCGGTGCGCGGCTATTTCCCCCACAACGGGCCGGGCAAGGTCATCGTCACCTCCCGGAACCGGGGCTGGGAACGGGTGGCCAGCTCGCTGCCGGTGAACGTCTTCGAGCGCGACGAGTCCATCGAGCTGCTCCAGAAGCGTGCCCAGGACCTGCCCCGGGAGGACGCCGACCGGCTCGCCGAGGCGCTCGGCGACCTGCCGCTCGCCGTGGAGCAGGCGGGCGCCTGGCTCGGCGTCACCGGCATGGAGGTCGACGAGTACCTCGACCTGCTCGCCCAGCGAAGCCCGGAGATCCTCGAGATCGAGCAGAGCCCCGACTATCCGGTCTCCGTCGCCGCGGCCTGGGACATCTCCCTGGAGCGCATCAGGGAGAACAACCCGGGCGCCCGTCAGCTTCTCGACATCTGCGCCAGCATGGCCCCCGAGCCGATCCCGAGGTCGATCCTGCGGAGCAGCCGGGGCGTCAACATCACGCCGCAGATCGACCCGATGCTGCGCGAGCCGATCAAACTGAACCGGGGCATCCGCGACCTCAGCCAGTTCTCCCTGATCAAGGTCGACCCGCGCGCGGGCACCCTGCAGATGCACCGTCTTCTCCAGACCGTGCTCCTCGCCAAGCTGAGCGAGGAGGAGCGCGAGCGAATGCGGGACGCCGCCCACCAGCTGCTGTCCGCCGCGAATCGGGGCTCCTACGGGGCTTCCCAGGGGTGGCGCGACTACCAGGCGTTGCTGCCCCACGTCCTCGCCTCCCAGGCGGTGACCAGTACCGACCCCTATGTGCGCGACCTGGTCTACGACACCATGTGGTTCCTCTACTACTGGGGTGACCACGAAGGTGCCGCGGTCTTCGGCCGGCAGGCCTGGAGCGCGTGGCTCGCCGCCTCCGGCGAGGAGGACATCTATGTCATCCGCATGACCAAGGGCCTGGGCTTCCTCCTGCGCCAGGTCGGCCAGATCGCCGAGTCGATCCCGCTCACCGAGAAGGCGCTGGAGGTCTCCCGCCGGGTACAGGTCGAGCCGGAGGAACTGATCGACTCCCTGTGCGAGATGTCCGACGCCCACCGGTACCAGGGCCGGTTCCAGGAAGCGCGGGACCTGGGCAAGGAGGCCACGGAACTGGCCCGTTCGCTGTTCGGCCCCGATGATCCCGCCGCCCTGCGCAGCAGCCACAGCTGGGGCGTCGACCTGAGACTGTGCGGGGAGTTCCGGGAGGCGCTGCCGCTGGACCAGGAGACCGCCCGCCAGCGCGACCTGCTGCTCGGCGACGCCAGCTTCTTCACGCTCAACACCCTGCACTGCGTCGGCATCGACACGCGGGAGGCGGGCCGGTACCCGGAGGCGCGCGAATGGCAGGAGGACGTCTACCGCCGGGCGCTCACCGCGCTCGGTGACAAGCACCCGCTGACCCTGCGCATCGCCCGTGACCTCGGTGTCTGCCGCCGCAGGGACGGAGACCTCGCCGAAGGCGCCAAACTCGCCGAGGAGACCCTGCGCAACTTCAAGTCCCGCTACGGTGACGAGCACATGGACTCGCTGACCACGGCGACCAACGTCTGCGTCGACCGGCGTCTGGCCGGGGACCTGGAAGGCTCCAAGCGCATCGCCGAGTCCACCGTGGCGCGGCTGGTGCGGCGCCTGGGCGGGGATCACGCGCACACCCTGGTGACCAGGGCGAACCTGGCCGCCACCGAGCGTGCCCTGGGTTCCCTGGACACCGCGCAGGAGCTGGAGGACGACGTGGTGCGCAGGCTGGGCGACACCGTCGGGGCGCGTCACATCATCACTCTCACCGTCGGCATCGGCCAGGCCAACACCGCTTACGCGAGGCTCGACTTCGAGCGGGCGCACGCCATCGACTCCGCCAATCTGCCGCTGCTCACCGAGGTGGCGGGCGACGATCACCCGCTCACCCTCTCCTGCACCTCCAACCTCTCCCTCGATCTGCGGGGACTCGGGCGGGCCGACGAGGCGGACGTGCTCCAGCGAAAGGCGGTGGAGGGCTTCGCCGCGGTGCTGCGCACCGACCACCCCTGGCTCCAGGCCGCCCGCCAGCGCCGCCGCATCGAATGCGACCTCGCTCCCATGCCCATGTGACGCGGACGGTCGAACGGCCCGCCGCCCGGCCCCCCGGGTGGCGGGCCTCTTTGATTGCGTTCCTTCAACGCCCTCGTCATAGTGGTGAGTTGGCATCAGAGGGCAATCGTGTCGCGGGGGGCTCATGACGGCGGTCGTCTTCGTCCACGGGACAGGGGTCCGCGAGCCGGGCTTCTCCGCGCTGCTGGGACGCGTGACGTCCGGACTGGCCGCACAGCGCGGCGGGCTGCGCGTCCTGCCCTACTACTGGGGCGCGGCACACGGTGCCACGCTCGCGGCGGACGGAGCGAGCCTGCCGCCCCGGCCCGGCACCACACGCGGTCTCGGAGAGGGCCCCGTCGGGCCGGACCCGAGCGGCGGGACGACCGCGGCATGGGCAGTCCTCTACGACGACCCGTACGCCGAACTGGCCCTGGCCGCCGCCGGATCCGGCCCGGCCGTCGAACGACCGCCCGGCTCCGCACCGCCGCAGCAGCGGATACGGGCGCTGCTCACCGCACTCGCCGCCCAAGGGGACGCGCCCGCCGCCGAACTGGGCCCCGGGCTGGCCCGGGCCGCCACCGACCTGGCCGCTCACCCCCTGCTCGGCCCCGCCGCCGACGCCCTCGGACCGGCGGACTTCGCCGTTCTGGCCGCCCGCTCCCTGACGGCCCGCCTCATCGCCGACGCCCTCGACGCCGACTCCCCGCTGGTGCCGGTCGGCGAGACCCGTGACGCCGTCACCGACCGGATCTCCGAGGGCCTCGGGGCACCGGCCCGGGGCACGGAGCGCGGGCTGCGCTCCTACCTGCTGCGGACGGCCGGGGCCGTGGCCTCGCGCGCCGTCGAGCGCCGTCGGCGTGCACTCACCGAGGCCACTCACCCCGCCGCCGGTGACATCCTGCGCTACCTGAGCCGGGGCGCGGCCTTCCGGGACGGTCTGCGCGCCCTCGTCGCCGGCCTGGAGCCGCCCGTCGCCGTGGTCGGCCACAGCCTCGGCGGCATCATCGCCCTCGACACGCTGATCTCCGCCCCGCTGCCGCAGGCCGGGCTCCTGGTCACAGTGGGTTCACAGGGGCCCTTCCTCTATGAGTCCGGCTCCCTGCCGTCCCTGGAACACCCCGCGCCCTTGCCCTCATACGTCCCCGCCTGGCTGAACCTGTACGACCCGCGCGACCTGCTTGGCTACCTCGGCGCCGGACTCTTCCCGGGCCGCGTCACCGATGTCGCGGTCGACGGCGGCCAGCCGTTCCCCGCCGCGCACAGCGCCTACTGGACGAACCCCGCCGTGTACCGCCACATCGTGGACCACCTGCCGTGACCGGGCCGACGCCGCCGGTCGACCCGGCCCGGGTGCACGCCCTCGTCGTCGGGATCGAGGCGTACGAGGCCGGTGACGCCTGGAGCCTTCCCGGACCCGCCCGGGACGCCGTACGGTTCTGGCGGCTGCTGCGGGACGCCGGGGTGCCCGAATCCCAACTGCGCCTGCACCTCGCGCCGTTGCCCTCCTACGATCCACGAGTCCCCTTCGAGAGCGCGGACCGGGCGACCCTGCGTCGTGTCCTGGTCCGCGAACTGTCCCCGGTCCAGGGCGACATGCTGTGGGTCTGGTGGGGAGGGCACGGTGTGCTGGACCGGGCCGGGAGGCTCCGGCTGTTCTGCGCGGACGCGGGCGTCGCCGACAAGGTCGGCGTCGACCTGGACTCCGCGCTCGCCCGGTACGCGGGGGACGCCGTGCCCGGTCTGCGCGAGCAGCTGTGGATCGTGGACGCCTGCGAGACCTTCGAGGAGGACCTCGCCTTCCAGGAGGCGCTGCCCGCCGACGCCCTGCCCGTGGGCCGGCCCAACCATGCGCACCGGCAGACCGTGCTGCGCGCAGCCGGCCGGGGCAGAGCGGCGGCCAACGATCCCGTCCGGGCCACCGGCCTGTTCTCCGACGTCCTGCTCGGTCTGCTGGCCGACCGGGCGGCCGTGCTGCCCGCACCGCCCGATCCGGAGGAACTGTTTCCGGCCGTTCGGGCGCGCATCGCTGCCCTCAGGGAAGAGGGCCGTACTCTTCAGCATCCCGAGATCCGGCTCCAGGGCCCCGACCGCACCGAGACCCTGCCCCCGGCCGGGCCGCCCGTCGCGCCACGCCCCCTCGCGGCGTTGCAGCGGGCGGTGGAGGCCCTCCTCGCCTACCCCCTGATGCACGACCCCGACGAACGGCAGACGGTCGTCGCCTCGCTGAACCCCCGTGTCACGGCCGTACTCCGCCGTCACAGCAGGGCGCGTACCGACGTCGTCAACCTCCTCGGCGGGCTCGCCCGGCGGGACCCGGAGGCACTGCGGGACCTGTTCGACGCCGTGGTGTCCGTCGATGACGATCCGGCACTGAGGGACGAACTCGCCGCCGCACTGGATGAGTTGGCGTCCACGTCGGCGCGCCGACGTGACCGGCGATGATCAGTGGCGTGATCGTACGGTTTTCGCCCCGGGGGGTATTGGCCATGATGGAAAGACACGGGGCATCGCGTGCCACCGTGCGAGAAGGGGGAGCATCTTGGACCAGCCGCCCGCTCTGTGCCGCACCGGAGCCGCCGCACCTGAACCGGTCGTCGCCGCCGTGGGGACCGATGTCTGGGAATCCGATCTGGCGGACCTCGCGGCGCTGCCCCTGAGCGCCGTGGACGGTCTCCCCACCCTGCCCCCCACGACGCGCCTGCTGACCGAGGTGCTGCGCGCCCGCAGCAGCATGCGGAGCGGCGAAGGCGGAGGCCAGGGCGCCCGAGCCGACTAGCCGCCGCCCGCGTCACGACGGCAGAACCCCGGTGCGACACCCGCACGCGCACCGGGGTGCGCGCATGTCCACCATCCCGACCGGAGGTCCGCGACGATGACCAGCGAGCAGCACCTCGCTCCCTTCCGCATGCCGGACCGGCTCTTCGCGGAGCTGGCCGCCGGGGGCGGCTCGGCAGCGGCTGTCGCCTTCCTCGAACGGGCCGAACGTGCCCGGCGGTTGCTGCTCCTGCGCACCCTCCTCGACGATCTCGCCGCCCTGCCCACCCCGCTCGCCCCCGTCTCCGAAGCCTGGCGGGTGCTCAAGGAGGCGGCCGGGAAGTCGCCCGAGCCGGTCGAACGCCTGCTGCTGGCCCCGGCGACCGGCGGCTGGATCTCCCACATGCTGCGCCGGGTGCACGGCACGGCGACCGGGCCGCCGCTGTGGGTGGAGGCGGGCCACCTGAGTGCGCTGGCCCTCTCGGCCTCCGTCCAGGCGGGCACCGAGGCGGCCCTCGACGTTCCCCTCACCGGCGGGCGCTTGCCCCTGCCCGGTCTCGGCATGGTCCGGCTCCCCGACGGGAAGGAGGGCTTGGCGCTCGGCCGGGCCACGACGGCCGGGGGAGAGCTGACGGTCACCGGGCCCGGCCGCACGACCGGCTCGGTGCGGGTGACCTGCCGTCCGCTGACCCAGCGTGCCGACACCGGCACCTGGCTCCCGTTGCGTGCCCTCACCCACCCCCGCCCCGACGGCGGGGCCCCGGTCACCGTGGTCCTCGAAGACCTCGACCCCTACCGTGATCTCGACGACCACCTGCCCCCCGCCCGGCTCGACGAGGAGGAGGTGCGGGAGTGGCAGCGGTTGTTCGGCGAGGCCGCGCGGCTCCTCGCGCATCCGGACGGGCCGGGCCCCGGGCGGGTCGACCCCGCCATGATCCGGGCGATCGTGCCGTTCGGACGCACCGCCGCCAGCCCGCCCCCGCCGCCCTTCGTCCAGGTGTCGGCGTCCAGCGGCGACTCCTTCGGCGGCATGCTCATCGTGCGCCCGTCGTCCCCGCTCGCCCTCGCCGAGACCCTGGTGCACGAGCTCCAGCACAGCAAGCTGGCCGCCCTCCTCCACCTCTTTCCGCTGCTGGAGGACGACCGGGCCGAGCGCTACTACGCCCCCTGGCGCACCGACCCCCGCCACCTCACCGGCCTGCTGCACGGCGTGTACGCCTTCACCGGCGTCGCCGGCTTCTGGCGGGACCGGCTGGCCGGGGCCCAGGACGACCGGACGGCGGACACGGCCGGGTACCACTTCGCCCTGCGCCGCCTGCAGAGCCGCCTGGTGGTGCGCACCCTGCTGGCGGAGGGCCGGCTCACCCCGCAGGGCCGGGCCCTGGTGTCCGGCCTCGCCCGCACACTGGACGGCTGGCTGCGTGAGCCGGTCCCGCACGGCGCCCTCACCCGGGCCCGCACAGCCGCCGCGCTGCACCGCACCGAGTGGCGGCTGCGCAATGTCGACCCCGCGGCACAAGCGGCGTCGGACGGGCCTCGCTTCCGCCTCGACCGCACCTTCTGGTCCGACGTCCGCACCCACGCCTTCGCCACCCGCCCCGTCGCCCCGCACACCGCCGACGAGCACCTTGCCGCCGGTGACACGGCCGCCGCGCTCACCGGATACGCCGAGCGGCTGGCCGCCGATCCCGCCGAGCCGCACGCCCTGGCCGGGTGGATCGTCGCCCGGGCCGCGCACGACCCGGGCCGGGAGACCCGGCGCATGCTGGCCAGGCCCGAACTGCTCCAGCCGCTGCCGAGCGGCTGAACCGCGGACGTACTCCTCCGGGGCGTTGTCGTCAGGCGGACGCGAACAAGAGTCCGCGGAAACGTGCGAGCGGCGCGTCAACGGGCGCTTCGATGGTCAGGATGGAGGCATGGCATACCACGTCCACTCCGAGGCCGGGCGGCTGCGCCGCGTCATCCTGCACCGGCCCGATCTCGAGCTCAAAAGGCTCACCCCGAGCAACAAGACCTCGCTGCTCTTCGACGACGTGCTGTGGGTGCGCAGGGCCCGCGCCGAGCACGACGGATTCGCCGACGTGCTGCGCGACCGCGGTGTCACCGTCCACCTCTTCGGTGACCTGCTGGCCGAGACCCTTCAGGTCCCGGCGGCCAGAACCCTCGTCCTGGACCGGGTCTTCGACGAGAAGGAGTACGGCCCACTCGCCACCGACCACCTGAGAGCCGCCTTCGAGCACCTGCCCGCGGGGGAGCTGGCCGAGCTGCTGGTGGGCGGCATGACCAAGCGCGAGTTCCTGGACGTGCACCCGGAGCCGACGTCGGTGCGCTTCCACGTCATGGAGCTGGACGACTTCCTGCTGGGCCCGCTGCCCAACCACCTCTTCACCCGTGACACCTCCGCCTGGATCTACGACGGCGTCTCCATCAACGCCATGCGCTGGCCCGCCCGGCAGCGCGAGACCGTGCACTTCGAGGCGATCTACCGCCACCACCCGCTGTTCCGCGACGACGCCTTCCACGTGTGGTCCGAGGGACAGGCCGACTACCCGTCCACCATCGAGGGCGGGGACGTGCTCGTCATCGGCAACGGGGCCGTCCTCATCGGGATGAGCGAGCGCACCACGCCCCAGGCCGTCGAGATGCTCGCGCACAAGCTGTTCGCGGCCGGTTCCGCCGAGACGATCGTGGCCCTCGACATGCCCAAGCGGCGGGCCTTCATGCACCTCGACACCGTGATGACCATGGTCGACGGCGACACCTTCACCCAGTACGCGGGCCTCGGCATGCTCCGCTCGTACACCATCGAGCCGGGTGTCGGCGAGAAGGAGCTGAAGGTCACCGACCATCCGCCGGAGCACATGCACCGCGCGATCGCCGCCGCGCTCGGCCTCAACGAGATCCGGGTGCTGACCGCCACCCAGGACGTGCACGCGGCCGAACGCGAGCAGTGGGACGACGGCTGCAACGTCCTGGCCGTCGAACCCGGTGTGGTGGTCGCCTACGAGCGGAACGCCACCACCAACACCCACCTGCGCAAACAGGGCATCGAGGTGATAGAGATCCCGGGGAGCGAGCTGGGGCGGGGGAGGGGCGGGCCGCGGTGCATGAGCTGCC
Organism: Streptomyces sp. NPDC006372; assembly: GCF_040612515.1. Taxonomy (NCBI): domain Bacteria; kingdom Bacillati; phylum Actinomycetota; class Actinomycetes; order Kitasatosporales; family Streptomycetaceae; genus Streptomyces; species Streptomyces sp. NPDC006372. Next base: position 88,032 of record NZ_JBEXQJ010000034.1, read on the forward strand.
CGGTCGAGAGGGAGCCGGTATAGCGCGGACGGCCCCCGGAACCGCCTCCGTATAGGCATGCTGAGCTTCGTATAGTATTCCAGGAGTCTTGTTCCCCCTCCGCATCCCTGGAGCGCCCCCATGGCGACAGTCCCGACCGCCCTCGCCGGCCGCCACTTCCTCAAGGAGCTGGACTTCACCGAGGAGGAGTTCCGCGGTCTGGTCGAGCTGGCCGCCGAGCTGAAGGCCGCCAAGAAGGCCGGGACCGAGACCCAGTACCTGCGGGGCCGGAACATCGCGCTGATCTTCGAGAAGACCTCCACCCGCACCCGGTGCGCCTTCGAGGTCGCGGCCGCCGACCAAGGTGCCTCGACGACGTACCTCGACCCGTCCGGCTCGCAGATCGGGCACAAGGAGTCGGTCAAGGACACCGCCCGGGTGCTGGGCCGGATGTACGACGGGATCGAGTACCGGGGCGACAGCCAGCGGAAGGTGGAGGAGCTCGCCGCGTACGCCGGTGTCCCCGTCTACAACGGGCTCACCGACGACTGGCATCCCACCCAGATGCTCGCCGACGTGCTGACCATGACGGAGCACTGCGCCAAGCCGCTGGACGGGATCACCTTCGCGTACCTCGGCGACGCCCGCTTCAACATGGGCAACTCCTACCTGGTCACCGGCGCCCTGCTCGGCATGGACGTGCGTCTCGTCGCCCCGAAGGCGTACTGGCCGGCCGAGGAGGTCGTCGACCGGGCCCGCGCGCTCGCCGATACCAGCGGCGCCCGCATCACGCTCACCGAGACCCTGGACGAGGGCGTCCGTGGCGCCGACTTCGTCGCCACCGACGTCTGGGTCTCCATGGGTGAGCCGAAGGAGGTGTGGGAGGAGCGCATCACGGCCCTCGCCCCGTACGCCGTGACCATGGACGTGCTGCGCGCCACCGGCAACCCGGACGTGAGGTTCCTGCACTGTCTGCCGGCCTTCCACGACCTCGGCACCAAGGTCGGCCAGGAGATCCACGCGGCCCACGGCCTGTCGTACCTGGAGGTGTCGGACGAGGTCTTCGAGTCGGCGCACTCCGTCGTCTTCGACGAGGCGGAGAACCGCCTGCACACCATCAAGGCCGTCCTGGTCGCGACGCTCGGCTGAACCCGGCGGTCCTCAGGCCGAAGGGCGCCGCTGGGCCGGCACCACGGGCAGCCTGAACCACACCGCCTTGCCGGACTCGGTGGGGCGGTGCCCGCACGACGAGCTCAGGGCGCGGATCAGCAGCAGACCGCGCCCGTGTTCCTGCCAGGGGTCGGGCGCCGCGATGGTCGGACAGGTGAGGTTGCCGGGTGGCGCCGGGTCGGTGTCGTGCACCTCGACCTGGCAGCCCGACGCCATCAGCTCCACGACCAGCTCGATCGGGGTCTCGCCGGAGGTGTGCTCCACGGCGTTGGCCACCAGCTCCGCCGTGAGCAGCTCGGCGGTGTCGCAGTCGGCCTCGTGCTCCCGCTCGGCCAGCGCCGTACGGACCAGGGCACGGGCCACCGGCACGGCCGCGGCGGTCCGCGGCAGCGCGACGCGCCAGGAGGCGGGGGCTGGGGGGAGTTCGTACACGGCGGGTCCGTTCATGGAGCAGGACATCCTGCTTTCAACCTTATGAATGGTACGGGGCCACTTCTCGGACGCGACCGAGGGGCACCGTAGGGGGCCGTCGGCCCCCTTGCCGCACGGCTTACCCAGGTGAACGCGGTGCCGCGCACGGCTGCGCCCGCCGTTACGCCGGTGTGGATGATCTGTGACGGATGTGACCGGCCCGGCGCACACCCGGGCTCACAGCCATCCTTACCCGGACGGCCTATCGCGCAGTCATGACGACAGTCACGGATGAGTGATAACTTCGTGGGGTAGAGCTCAGTGAGGCAGTGCCCGCCCGAGGAGGCCGCACGTCATGAGTCCCTTCACCGGCTCCGCCGCCCGCACCCCGAGCTGGGAGCACCTGCGCGTCGACATCACCGACGGCGTCGCCACCGTCACCCTCGCCCGCCCCGAGAAGCTCAACGCGCTCACCTTCGGCGCCTACGCCGACCTGCGCGACCTGCTCGCGGAGCTGTCCCGGGAGCGGTCCGTACGGGCCCTGGTCCTGGCCGGTGAGGGCCGCGGCTTCTGCTCCGGCGGTGACGTCGACGAGATCATCGGCGCCACCCTGGGCATGGACACCGCCCAGCTCCTGGACTTCAACCGCATGACCGGCCAGGTGGTCCGCGCCATCAGGGAATGCCCGTTCCCCGTGATCGCGGCACTGCACGGCGTGGCGGCGGGCGCCGGCGCGGTACTCGCCCTGGCCGCCGACTTCCGCGTGGCGGACCCCACGGCCCGCTTCGCCTTCCTCTTCACCCGGGTGGGCCTCTCCGGCGGCGACATGGGCGCGGCCTACCTCCTGCCCCGCGTCGTCGGCCTGGGCCACGCGACCCGCCTGCTGATGCTGGGCGACCCGGTCCGCGCGACCGAGGCGGAGCGCATCGGCCTGATCAGCGAACTGACGGAGGAGGGCCAGGCGGACGAGACAGCACAACAACTGGCCCACCGCCTCGCTCAGGGCCCAGCCCTGGCCTACGCCCAGACGAAGGCCCTGCTCACGTCGGAACTGGACATGCCCCTGGCGGCCTCGATCGAACTCGACGCCTCGACGCAGGCGCTGTTGATGAACGGCGAGGACTACGCCGAGTTCCACGCGGCATTCACGGAAAAGCGCCCCCCGAAATGGAGCGGACGGTGAGCGAGTCACCCCCAGGGGCGCGGGGAACTGCGCGACAAGCCCCCACCCACCCGCACCCGCACCACGACACGCCCCACCCCCTACGCGTCGCAATCATCGGCGGAGGCCCCGGCGGCCTCTACGCCGCCACCCTCCTCAAACGCCTCGCCCCCACCCGAGACATCACCGTCTGGGAACGCAACGCCCCCGACGACACCTTCGGCTTCGGAGTGGTCCTCTCCGACGAAACCCTCGGCGGCATCGAACACGCCGACCCCCAGGTCTACGAAGCCCTCCAGAGGGACTTCGTCCGCTGGGACGACATCGACATCGTCCACCGCGACACCCACCACACCTCCGGAGGCCACGGCTTCGCCGCACTCGGCAGAAAACGCCTCCTGGAGATCCTCCACACCCGCTGCCGGGAACTCGGCGTCGACCTCCGCTTCCGGACCGAGGCCCCGAAGGACCTCCCGCGGACCCACGACCTGGTCATCGCCGCCGACGGAGTCCACAGCACCACCCGCGAGACCCACGCCGACGCCTTCCGTCCCCACCTCACCTCCCACCGCTGCCGTTACATCTGGCTCGCCGCCGACTTCCCCTTCGACGCCTTCCGTTTCGAGATCGCCGAGACCGAGCACGGTGTCATGCAACTGCACGGCTATCCCTACGCCCCCGACGCCTCCACCGTGATCGTCGAGATGCGCGAGGAGGTCTGGCAGGCGGCCGGCTTCGACGAACTCGACGAGGCCGAGTCGGTCGAACGCTGCGCCAAGATCTTCGCGGAGGCGCTCCGCGGCCGCCCCCTGAGGTCCAACAACTCCACGTGGACGACCTTCCGCACGGTCGTCAACGAGCGCTGGTCGCACGGCAACGTCGTGCTGCTCGGCGACGCCGCTCACACCGCGCACTTCTCCATCGGCTCCGGCACCAAGCTCGCCGTCGAGGACGCCCTGGCCCTGGCCGCCTGCCTGGAGGAGCGGGACACCCTGGACGAGGCCCTTGCCGCCTACGAGGCGGAACGGCGGCCGGTCGTCGCCTCCACGCAGCGCGCGGCCCGCGCCAGCCTGGAGTGGTTCGAGAACCTCGCCCTCTACCTGGACCAGCCGCCCCGCCAGTTCGCCTTCAACCTGCTCACCCGAAGCCGCCGCGTCACGCACGACAACCTCCGGCTGCGTGACCCGCACTTCACCGAGTCCGTGGAGCACGAGTTCGGCTGCCCGCCCGGCACGCCCCCGATGTTCACCCCGTTCCGGCTGCGCGGCCTGACCCTGCGCAACCGGGTCGTCGTCTCGCCCATGGACATGTACTCCGCGGTCGACGGCGTCCCCGGTGACTTCCACCTCGTGCACCTCGGCGCGCGGGCGCTGGGCGGGGCCGGGCTGGTGATGACGGAGATGGTGTGCGTCAGCGCGGAGGGCCGGATCACGCCCGGCTGCGCCGGCCTCTACACCGGCCGGCAGGCCGAGGCATGGCGGCGCGTCACCGACTTCGTGCACGCGCAGGCGCCCGGGACCGCGATCGGCGTGCAGCTCGGACACAGCGGCCGCAAGGGCTCCACGAAGCTGATGTGGGACGGCATGGACGAGCCGCTCCCGGACGGCAACTGGCCGCTCGTGGCCGCGTCCGCGCTCCCCTACAAGCCGTACAGCCAGACACCGCGCGAGCTGTCCCGGGCGCAACTCACCGACATCCGCGAGCAGTTCACGGCAGCCGCCGCGAGGGCCGCCCGGGCCGGCTTCGATCTGCTCGAACTGCACTGCGCCCACGGCTATCTGCTCTCCGGCTTCCTCTCCCCGCTGACCAACCGCCGCACCGACGCCTACGGCGGCTCGCTGGAGAAGCGGCTGCGGTTCCCGCTGGAGGTGTTCGACGCCGTACGGAACGTGTGGCCGGGGGAGCGGCCCATGACCGTGCGGATCTCCGCCACCGACTGGGCCGAGGGCGGCACGGGCGTCGAGGACGCCGTCGAGATCGCCCGGGCCTTCGCCGCGCACGGGGCCGACGCGATCGACGTGTCGACGGGGCAGGTCGTGGCGGACGAGCGGCCGGAGTTCGGGCGGTCGTACCAGACGCCGTTCGCCGACCGGATCCGGCACACCACCGGCGTCCCGGTGATCGCGGTCGGCGCGATCTCCTCCTGGGACGACGTCAACTCCCTGATCCTGGCGGGCCGTACGGACCTGTGCGCCCTGGCCCGCCCGCACCTGTACGACCCGCACTGGACGCTGCACGCGGCGGCCGAGCAGGGCTACACGGGCCCGGGCGCCGACTGGCCCGCCCCGTACCGTGCGGGCAGCCGCCGCCCCCAGACGGGCCGCACCGACGCGCCCAAGCCACGGCTCACGCTGGGGAGCTGACGCCAGCGCTCCGAGAGCGGTCCGGCCGCCTCAGAACTCCAAAGAGGGCTGGATCAGCGTCAACGGAGGCTGCTCGACCAGGTGCGAGGGGAGTGGCGGAGCGAAGTCCTCCAGACTTCACCCGGCGCCTACGAGTGCCCTTTTCCACGTCCTCGGTCTCGTCGACGACCAGCACCGCGCCCTCGTCGTGTAGATGTTCCAGCACGTACTCGCGCACGTCATCGCGTACCCGGTCGGCATCCCACTTGGCCCGGCCGAGCAGGTGCTGCATGCCGTCCGGACTGGTCTCCCCGGTCCACTCGGCGATACTCCAGCAGTTCTTGCGCGGAAGGTGGGACAGCAGCCCCAGCACCAAGTCCCTCACGCGGCGCCGGGGTGCAACCCTCGCGAACCGGCTCGCTATCGGGGACATCAGGTGACCTGCGGCCACCGCATGATCTTCCCTCTTCACACACCGATGATTCAGTGGTGGCCGTACTCGTCCCGTCACCTACCCGCGATATCTTGAAGTTCACAGCAAAGCAGGCCGAATCCCGCCGCGACAAGCGGGGCTACGTGAATAACCGCGGGATTTGCTCCCACGGCAAGCAGAGTGATCTCTTACAGGGCCATGACGCACGCACATCCGAGAAGGACGTAGGCGAGGATTCTCGCCAGCACTCCCGAAACTTGATTCACTTTTCGGCCTCATTTTTTGTGCCGACGCGCGACAATGACGATAATCGCCACCGCGGTCATGGATCCGAGAAATACGAATTTTTCAAGTACCTACCTATCTAGAGGCCGGACGGGTCAAGGCAGGTGCCGGTGCAGCGGTAGGGCTGGTTGCTGCCACTGGTGGTGCGGGCTTCGCCGTAGAGGCCGTAGCTGTAGGTCGGGGTGCGCTTGGACGAAACCGGTGGTGTTCTCGCGCGTCATGCCGGTCGCGGTGCTGGCGAAGGTCGAACTGTCATGCGTGAGACGGACGTTGTGACCCAGTCCGGCGTAGCTGTAGGTCGAAGCGGCGCCGGAAGCCGTCAGGCTGGAGAGCTGAGTGAAGGGCGTCCACTGGCCGCTCGGGCGGGCGCCGGTGGGGGAGGCGGTGGAGGTCTCGTTGCCGTCGCCGAACGCTTGGCGGGCCTGCTCGCGTGGACGACGGCTGTGGGCGTGCGCGGCGGTCAGGTCGCGGGTGCGGCCCGGGAGAACCAGAGCGGTGTGCCGTCCGGTCGGGTGATGACCTGGACGCGCATGCCGTACTGCCTGTGCTTCTGGGAGTAGTACGGCTCGTCCGCATGGATGCGGTCGGTGGCGGTGAAGGTGCCGTCGACAACGACGAAGTCGTCCTCACCTACCCCGGTCAGGGTCTCGTGCAGGCACGGCGCCCACACCGCAAAGAACACTTAGGGTCTCGTCGGCATAGCATCAGGCCGTCGCGGTCGAGACGCCGAACCCGGCCGCGAACTGAGCGAACGACTCGTTCTTCCGCAGGTGCGCCAGAGCGAGTAGCGCCTGTTTGAAGCAACCGAGCTTTCTTCACGGCGAGTTCGGTTCACGCCTCCCGGTGTGGATGAGCCAGGAGACATGCTCGACGTCCCGTACGAGGTCGTCGAGCATGGCTCGATAGGAACCAACAGGGCCCCTCCGGTCGCCGGTGTGATGAGTGAGATCACCACCCCGACGACCAGGGGTCGCCCTCCTAGTACAGGATGAAAACGGCTCACTGAAGGAGCCAGGCCGGCCTGCTTACCTATGGCTTCACATCGAGACGCACGAGCGCGCCGATCTCCACGAGCTGGCCCGGCAGCGCCAAGTCGGAAACTCCCAGGACCGTGCTGGCAGGCCGGTGCTCCCCGAAGAACTCGGCGTGGAGGCGTGCTGTCGTGTCGAAGTTTTCCCGCAGGTTCCTCACCAGAACCGTGGTCTCCACTATCTGGCCGCGCTCGGCCCCGAACTGCTTCAGCACCAGGTCCAGGTTCTCCAGGGTGGTGCGGACCTGCAGTGCGAAGTCGTCCGCACCCACGAAGGCGCCGTGACGGTCATGAGAGAGCTGCCCCGACACATGAACCGTGTCACCGACCTGAACGGCCTGGCTGTAGCCGTACAGCGACTCCCACGGCATGCCGAAACCGAATGTCTTCGCCTGGGAACTCATGATTCACTCCCTTGATGCAGCTCATAGAGCTGCCAATTGCAGACATGTAACTGATGGAGATAACTTACGATCCTTCGCAAAAAACTCTTGTCCGGTAGCGCCGTCGTAGTGTTCTCTGCGCGCACAAAGTTGGCTGCAGCGGGCTCCTCGGGTGCCGGTATGATGAGTGGCCCCGTCGGCCAGCCATTGAGCCCGATTCAACTGCCTCCGAGATAAGCTAGTTGGTCTGGCAATATGGTGAAGCCCCTGGTAGATGAGATCTCGACCAAGAGAACCGGCTCCACCAGAGGCTTCACGTGCTCGTCTACCCTCGGGCGTCGACGTGTCCAGCTCCGCCCTCCGCTTCCTCACGCAGCAGTTGCGGCGGCACCGCCGCGCGATCGGCTCCCGGTGGCGGCGCCTGACCGCCGGCCACCAGGCTCTGCTCGCCCTCGCCCATCTGCGGATGGGCCACACCTATGCCCAGCTCGCCGCCGGGTTCGGCGTCGGCACCACGACGGCCTACCTCTACGTCACCGAGGCGGACACCCCGTGCTGGGCCGACAAGGGGCACCGAGGTGCCGGCGGCACAGTCCGCATCCCGTGCTGGGGACGGTGGGAGACCCTCTCCGTGGGCCAGAGAGCGGTCAACCGGTCCCACGCGAAGATCCGGGCCCTCGTCGAGAAGGCCGTCGCCACCCTCAAGTCCTGGCGACTCCTCCCAAACTGCGGTGCTCGACCACCCGGATCACCAGCCCCGTCCAAGCCGTCCTCACCCTGCATCTGACCATCTCAAATGGTTTCGTGACAGGGACCGAATCATTCGGTTGGGATGACGAAGTCCGCGCCCGCGTCCCGCAATCGCTCGTGCAACCCGCGGAACACCGCGGACGAGCGGAGCCCCGGCCAGCCGCCGGGGAGCAGTTCGGAGGGCAGGCCGGGGTCGGCGTAGGGGAGGTGGCGCCAGGAGTCCAGGGCGAGGAGATAGTCGCGGTAGGCCTCCTCGGGCGGCGTCTCCGACCGCTTCTCCCAGGCGTGCAGCACCCGCTCGTGACGGTCGAGGAACGCCTCGTGCTGCTTGGCGATGGCGGCCAGGTCCCACCAGCGGGCGACGGCGTCCGCGGTCGGCGCGAAGCCGAGGTGGTCACCGCGGAAGAGGTCGACGTACGCGTCGAGCCGGAGCCGCCGCAGGGTGTGCCGGGTCTCCTCGTACAGCCGCGCGGGCGCGATCCACACGCCCGGGGCGGCCGTGCCGAAACCGAGCCCGGCCAGCCGCGAGCGCAGCACGTGCCGCTTCTGCCGCTCGGACTCCGGCACGGAGAACACCGCGAGCACCCAGCCCTCGTCCCCGGGCGGCGCGGTGGCGTAGATGCGCCGGTCGCCGTCGTCGAGCAACTGCCGGGCGTCCGGGGACAGTTCGTACCCGGCCGCGCCCTGTGCGGTGCGGGCGGGCACGAGCAGTCCGCGTCTCTTCAGCCGCGACACCGAGGAGCGCACGGAGGGGGCGTCCACGCCGACCGCGGCGAGCAGCCGGATCAGTTCGGCGACGGGCACGGGGCCCGGGACGAACCGGCCGTACGCGCCGTAGAGCGTGACGATGAGAGACCGTGGGGCATGCTGGTCGGACACGTTGATCATCTTAGGTCGTACGGATCATTCCCGGTCGGTTTCGGGGCCGTCGTCCGGGTCTCCCGCGGCGCGCAGCCTGAACCGCTGGAGTTTGCCGGTGGCGGTGCGCGGCAGCGCGTCCAGGAAGACGAACTCGCGCGGGCACTTGTACGGGGCCAGCTCCGCCTTCACGAAGGAGCGCAGCGCCTCGGTGTCCCGCACGGCGCCCTCCTTCAGGACGGTGAAGGCCACCACGACCTGCCCGCGTGCCGCGTCGGGCCGTCCCACGACCGCCGTCTCCACCACGTCCGGGTGCCGCAGCAGCGCGTCTTCGACCTCGGGCCCGGCGATGTTGTACCCGGCCGAGATGATCATGTCGTCGGCGCGGGCGACGTACCGGAAGTAGCCGTCGGATTCGCGGACGTAGGTGTCGCCGGTGATGTTCCAGCCGCCGCGTACGTATTCCCGTTGCCGCGGGTCGGCGAGGTACCGGCAGCCGACCGGGCCGCGAACCGCGAGCAGCCCCGGCTCCCCGTCGGGCACCGGCTCGCCGTGCTCGTCCTGCACGCGCGCCTGCCAGCCCGGCACGGGAACGCCCGTGGTCCCGGGCCGGATCCGCTCGTCGGCCGCGGAGACGAAGATGTGCAGCAGTTCGGTGGCGCCGATGCCGTTGATGACGCGTATACCCGTGCGCTCGTGCCAGGCCCGCCAGGTGGCCGCCGGCAGGTTCTCCCCGGCCGAGACGCAGCGGCGCAGCGACGACACGTCGTGCCCGTCGAGTTCGTCGAGCATCGCGCGGTACGCCGTCGGTGCCGTGAACAGGACGGAGACCCGGTGCCGGGCGATGGCGGGCAGCAGTTGCTTCGGACCGGCCTGTTCGAGCAGCAGGGCGCTCGCCCCGGCCCGCAGCGGGAAGACCACCAGGCCGCCCAGCCCGAAGGTGAAGCCCAGCGGGGGACTGCCCGTGAACACGTCGTCCGCGCACGGCCGCAGCACGTGCCGGGAGAAGGTGTCGGCGATCGCCAGGACGTCCCGGTGGAAGTGCATGCAGCCCTTGGGGCGGCCGGTGGTCCCGGAGGTGAAGGCGATCAGCGCCACGTCGTCGGCGGCCGTGTCGACGGCCCGGTACGGCGTCCCGGGTGCCAGGCGGTTGAACAGGTCGTCGGGGGCGTCGCCGCCGTAGGTCGTGATCCGCAGCTCCGGGACCTCGGCCTTGGCGAGGTCGTCGACGGCGCGGACGTCGCACAGCGCGTGCCGGACCCGGGCGATCTCGCAGATCGTGCTCAACTCGTGCGGGCGCTGCTGGGCGAGCACCGTGACCGCGATGGCCCCCGCCTTCAGCACCGCCAGCCAGCAGGCCGCGAGCCACGGTGTGGTGGGGCCTCGCAGCAGCACGCGGTTGCCGGGGACGACGCCGAGTTCACCGGTGAGCAGGTGCGCGACGCGGTCGACCCGGGCGCGCAGATCGGCGTACGTCCATGGCTCGCCGGCCTCGGTGAGGAACGCCGGGCGGTCGTCGGGCGGGCCGCCCAGCAGTTCGGCGGCGCAGTTGAGCCGTTCGGGGTAGCGCAGCTCCGGCAGGTCGAAGCGGAGTTCGGGCCATTGGTCCGGGGGCGGCAGATGATCGCGGGCGAAGCTGTCGACGTGGGCCGTGCTCCGTGGATTCATACGGTTCGCCCCCTCGGCGTGGTGGGCTCGCTCCTGGAGCGTATCGTGTTGGTGACGACAGTCAACGGTCCGCGATAACCTCGGAGGGGTCCGGCCCGGGAGGCGGGGTGGCGGAGAAGGGACCGGCGATGACCGCATTCTCACTCGAACCGGCACAACTCGCCTGGTGCGCCGAGCTGCGCACCCTGGCCGCCGAGCGGCTCCGCCCGCTGGCCGACAAGGGCGAGCCGGGCCGGGTGAACCGCGCCCTGGTCGCCGAACTCGGCAGCCTCGGACTGCTCGGCCGGCTCTTCACCTCCGGCGCCCTCGACCTGTGCCTGATGCGCGAGTCCCTCGCCCACGGCTGTACGGAGGCCGAGACGGCCCTCGCCCTCCAGGGCCTCGGCGCGCACCCCGTCCACGCCCACGGCACCGCGTCCCAACGCGCCCGCTGGCTGCCCCGGGTGGCCGACGGCACGGCGGTCGCGGCCTTCGCGCTGAGCGAGCCGGGCGCGGGATCGGACGCGGCGGCGCTGGCGTTGCGGGCGGAGGGGGACGCCGCCACCGGCTGGCGTCTCAGCGGGCAGAAGCGCTGGATCTCCAACGCCCCCGAGGCCGACTTCTGCACCGTCTTCGCCCGGACCGCTCCCGACGCGGGCTCTCGCGGCGTCACCGCCTTCCTCGTGCCGGCCGACCGCCCGGGCCTGACCGGCACCGCACTCGACATGCTCTCCCCGCACCCGATCGGCGCACTCGACTTCGACGCCGTTCCGGTGACGGCCGACGACGTGCTCGGCGAGGTGGGCCGCGGCTTCAAGGTCGCCATGGGCACCCTCAACCTGTTCCGCCCGAGCGTCGGCGCCTTCGCGGTCGGCATGGCCCGGGCGGCCCTCGACGCGACCCTCGCCCACACCGCCGGCCGGGACGCCTTCGGCGGCAAGCTGAAGGACCTTCAGACGGTCGCTCACACGGTGGCCGAGATGGCCCTGCGCACGGAGGCGGCCCGCCTGATGGTCTACGCGGCGGCGACGGCGTACGACGACGACGCCCCGGACGTGCCCCAGCGCGCCGCCATGGCGAAACTGCTCGCCACCGAGACCGCGCAGTACGTCGTCGACACGGCCGTCCAGCTCCACGGCGCCCGCGCGCTGCAACGCGGCCACCTGCTCGAGCACCTCTACCGGGAGGTCCGCGCCCCACGCATCTACGAGGGGGCCAGCGAGGTGCAGCGCGGCATCATCGCCAAGGAGTTGTACACGGACCGGCAGGAGGCCCGGTGACCACCGAGCGCGTGAACCCGCCCGACCTCTCCCCGGCGACGGGCTTCTCCCACGCCGTCGTGGCCACCGGCTCCCGCGTGGTGTTCCTGGCCGGGCAGACCGCCCTCGACGCCGACGGCAAGGTGGCCGGGCGGACCCTGCCCGAACAGTTCGAGAAGGCGCTGACGAACCTGCTGACCGCCCTCGCGGCGGCCGGCGGCACACCCTCCGACCTCGCCCGCGTCACCGTGTACGCCACGGACGTCGCGGCGTACCGCGCGCACGCCCCGGAACTCGGCCGCCTGTGGCGGAGCCTCGCGGGCCGCGACTACCCCGCCATGGCGGTCGTCGAGGTCGTCCGGCTGTGGGACGAGGAGGCGATGGTGGAGCTGGACGGCTTCGCGGTGCTGCCGTGAGGTGACCCTCCGGTCAGGCCGCGACGGCCATCCGCTCCGCCGTCACCCGGTGCGGTTCCACCACGCGTCCGTCCGGCAGCAGCTCGCCGGTGTCGTCGAAGACGATCGCCCCGTCGCACAGCAGGCTCCAGCCCTGCTCGGGGTGGGCGGCGACGACGTGCGCGGCGCGGGAGTCGGTCGCGGGGCAGAGGGTCTGGTGGGCACACATGGCGCACCTCCACGTCGGTAGGGCCATCCGTAGGTTCGTATGACTCTTACGGATTGACGATGCTCCCGACTCGAAGCTGATCGGAACGGCCCGGAGCGAAGCGTGACACGCCCCGGACATTCCCGGGACGGTTCCACGACGGTCGGAGCGGACCCACCGCCGAAGGAGTGAGGACTGGTTGCGCCGACCCGGTCGACCGGTACGAGTGGAAGGTGACATTTCGCTACCTTCGGGAGGTTTTCCCCGTGCGTGTACGTCCCCTCCTCGGCGCGGCGACCGGTGCAGCGCTGCTCCTGCTGGCCGGAGCCACCGCCGCACCCGCCACCGCGTCCGCCGCCGCCCCCTCCGAGGCCGTGACGGTCGACTCGGCGGGCCGGATCGCCGCCGACGGCACCCTCACGCTTTCCGGTACCTATACCTGCGTAAACGCCACCGGCCCCGTCTACATCGGCTCCTCCGTGCGGCAGGGCGCCTCGACGACCAGCTACGGCATCGGCGGCACCCGGGCCGTGTGCGACGGCGTACAGCACCGCTGGCAGAACACGGGGCGTCCCACGCCCGGCGCGATCGTGCCCGGCGCGGTCCACGTGCAGGCCACGATCCTGGAGCTGCGCCCCGTCGGAATCCTGCCCCTGCCGCACCCGCATGCCGTGAAGGACCAGGGCATCACCCTGACCCGGAGCTGAGCGCGAGCTAGCGGACCGCGACGGCCACACAGCTGTCGCCGTACTGCCAGACCGGCCCCGCTGTGTCGAACCCCGCCTGCCGCAGCAGGCTCAGGTGGGTGGAGAGGGGGAGTTCGGCGGGGCGGCCGGTGGCGCGGGGTGCCGTGCGGCGGTGGCGCTCGGTGAGGAGGTCGGCCAGTTCGGGGTCGTCGGCGACTGCGGTCCACCACGACCTCCAGTCCTCCTGTGCGAACACCCGCTGCCGGTCCGCCCGGCACCGCCCGACGTGAGCGGCGATGCCGGCCGGGCCCGTGTCGTCCTGGGGGAGGTGGTCGCCGTTGACGAGGACGCCGCCGGGCCGCAGCAGCGTGGCGAGCTGGCGGTAGACGCGCAGCAGGGTGTCGCGGTCGAGGTAGTGCAGGGCCGTCGTGGAGACGGCCGCGTCCAGGGGCCGGTCCAGCTCCAGGGCCCAGGTCCAGCCGGGCGCCCCGATCTCCGCGTCGACATAGCGGGCCGCGTCCGGGTGATGCGTCCGGCCCAGCTCCAGCAGCAGCGGGTCCCGGTCCACGGCCACGACCTCCGCGCCCGGCAACCGCCGAACCAGCCGGGCCGCCAGGGAGCCCGGCCCGCATCCCAGGTCGACGACCAGGGGCCGGGGCGTGCGCCCCGCCGTGACGTGCTCGACGACATCCGCGATCACCGTGAACCGCTCCTCGCGGTCGACGGCGTACCGCTGCTGCTGGAGCTCCCAGCGCTCCACCCACCGCTCCGCTGTCGCCAGACTCAGCCCCATCCGGTCGCGCCACCTCGCCGTCTCGCACCTGACTCTCGGCACCGAGCCTACAGGTGGAAACGGTTCCCATTACGTATAGTCGGCGCGGTCACGAGAGTGAAGCGAGAACCGACAGCAGCCGGTCGATCTCCTCAACCGTGTTGTACACATGCAGACTCACCCGCACCGAACCGGTCTTCTCGCCCGCGTCGCCCTGGCAGTGGTTGTCCGAGCGGACCATGAAGCCGTGGCTGAAGAGGACGAAGCCCAGATCGCCCGACTCGACGGCGCGGTGCCGCAGGGTCACGATGCCCTGACGTCGCTGCACGGTCGAGTCGGCGGCCAGGCTGAGCGGGCAGCCGAGCACCTCGTAGGCGTCCAGTCGGCGCAACCCGTCAGTGAACCGGGCCGCCAGACCGGCCGTCCAGCGCTCGATCCGCTCCACACCGGCGGCGTCCAGCCAGTCCAGAGCCGCCTCCAGCGAGGCGATGCCCACGGTGTTCGGAGTGCCGCTCCACCCACCGGGCGCGAAGGCAGGTCCCCGTTCCTGCCGGGCCCACACCGCCCCGGAGCCGGGCAGGGCCAGCGCCTTGTGTCCGGAGAAGACGACGAAGTCGACGTCCAACTCCGCCACGGACACCGGCAGATGGCCGACGCTCTGCGCCGCGTCCAGACAGATGACCGCGTCCGGGCCGACCGCCCGGCGGATGCGGTGCACGTTCATGTCGCCGCCGTAGACGTGGTGCACATGGGTCGCGGCGACGAACCGGGTGCGCGGCCCGGCCCGCTCGGCCAGCGCCCGGTGGTCGTAGTCCCCGGAACCGCTCTGGTACGGCATCGGCACCACCCGGACCCGCGTGCCCTCCCTGGCGAGCAGCCGCTGCACTTCCAGCCAGGGCTCGATGTTGGCCCGGTGGTCGGCGTCCGGTACGACGATCTCGTCGCCGTCGCGCAGGAACCCCGGCAGCCAGTCGCGGGCGATGGTGCGCAGCCCCTCGGTCGTGCCGCTGGTGAAGTGCACGGCGGAGCGCTCGGGCCGGCCGTCCCCGAGGAACCGGGCGACCCGCTCGCGCGTCCGCTCGACCAGCTCCGTGGTCCGGTTGGCCCAGGTGTAGGTGCCGCGCGCGGAGTTGGCGTTGCCGGTGGTGAGGTACGTCTGCACGGCGTCCAGGACGGCTTGCGGCTTCTGCGCCGTCGCCGCGCTGTCCAGGTAGGCCAGTTCCGGGTGCCCGGTGATGATGGGGAACTGCGCGCGCAGCGCCCGCTGCCACTGGTGGAGGTCGCCGCGGACGGCCGGAGCGGTCATGGCGCTCAGTCCCGCACCAGGGGCGCGCCCGCGTCCCGCCAGGCGATGACGCCGCCGGCCAGACTGCGCACGTCCGGGTGTCCCATCCGGGTCAGCAGCGCCGCGTACCGGGCGGACTGCTCGCCCACCGGGCAGACCAGCAGCACGGCTTGACGCCGACTGAACGGCAGCCCGCCCCGCAGGAGTTCGGCGAACAGCTCGTCGACGATGTTGACCGACCCGTCGATGTGCAGCGCCGCGTACGCGAAGGGGCTGCGCAGGTCGACCACGAGCGGCCGGCCGGTGTCGATCCACCGCCGGGCGTCGGCCACGGAGACCGACGGCGCCCCGGCGATCTCGGCGTCGGTCAGGTCGGCCGGCGAGTTCTTCCGGGGCGGCCTGCCCAGCAGATCGGGCCGCCGCTGCCGGACGTAGCTCAGATAGCTCTCCACCCGGTCGCAGACGATGAACACCGCGCTCCGGCGCTCGTCCGACTCCTCGTCCAGTGCCCGGAGATGGCGGACGGCCCCGAAGTAGGCGGCGCCCCCGGTGGGTCCGCCCAGGATGCCGCAGCGGCGGTTCAGGGTCAGCATCCCCTCGATCGCCTCGTCGGCGGTCACCGACTCCATCGTGTCGTACGTCTCCGGGTCGAAGAGGCCGACCTCCTGCACCTCGTCGATGGTGCGGATCCCGGGGATGAAGTCGGACTTGGCCGCGACCAGCCCGACCACCCGCACCGAGGGATCCTCCTCGCGCAGCGCGCGTGCCACGCCCGTGGAGGAACCGGCCGTCCCGACGCACGCCACGAACCAGTCCGGCACCCGGCCGTCCAGGTCCTTGACGATCTCCGGCCCGGTACCGGTGAGATGCGCCTCGGTGTTGCGCGGGTTGAAGTACTGGTCAGTGTGCAGATGCGTGCTGCCGGAGGCCGACAGCTGCCGGTGGAAGAGGGTCAGCGGGTCGTCCGTCGCACTCGGGTCCAGGCATTCGCTCTGTCCCGGCAGCTCCTCGATCTCCGCGCCGAGGAGCAGCAGGAGGTCCTTGATCTCCGGAACCCGCATCCGGTTGGTGACGCTCCTGAAACCCAGGCCGTGCATCCCCGCGACGACCGCCAGGGCCTTCGCCGTGTTGCCGCTGGACAGCTCCACGACCTGGCTGCCGCGTTCGACCGCGTCGGCCAGCAGCGGGCGCGCCATGCCCCAGGCCGCACGGTCCTTCACCGAGCCCCACGGGTTGAGCATCTCCAGCTTGGCGAACAGGTCGATGTTCCGCAGCCCGTGCACGGCCGGGTCGATCCGCACCAGCGGGGTGTTGCCGATCGCCTCCGTGATGCTGTCGTACCTCACTGGGCTCCCCCCGAGGGCGTGGTCGGCCAGAACTGGTCGTCGAGGCACCAGCGCCATCCGTCGCCGTCCTGCCAGGCGGCGGCCTTGCGGGCGGCGGGCTGGTGCTGGGCACCGGTGGCGTGGAAGTCCATGGCGTAACCGGCGGTGTTGGCGAAGGCCAGCAGATCGCCGGGTTCCGGACGCCGGGGCAAAAACACCGTACGGCGGGTGATCAGATCCGTCTCCAGGCAGAGACTGCCGAAGAGATGCACGGCGACGGGCCCCGGGCCGTCGGCCGGCGGGGCTTCGCCCCTGGGGACGACGAGCGGGTCCATGAGCACTCCGTGGTCCTCCAGGGCGATGTCGTCCGCCTTGGCGGCCAGCCGTACGAGGAGTTCCGCGCCGGGCTCCTGGGCGCGGACCTCCAGCACACGCGCCAGCGTCAGCCCGCACTGGTCCAGCAGCGCCCGGCCGGGCTCGGTGTGCAGGTCGTACAGGTGCTCCAGCAGCAGTGCGGCCAGTGGACGCCCGCCCAGGGAGGCGGCGGGCTGGGCCAGCAGCTCGTCCAGGTAGGCCGCGCCGGCGACGGGCCGGTGGGCGGGGTAGAGGCCGAGCGTGCCGCGCAGGGTGCCGGACTCGTTGCGCAAACCGTAGCCGTGACCGCCCCACGCCAGCGACGGGCGCCGGCCCAGCACGGCGGAGGTGAGCGCGCTCGTGTACGCCTCCCACTGCTCCCCCTCGGCGACGTAGCTGACGCCGAACCCGCCGCCGATGTCCACGGCCCGGGGCCGTAACCCCCGGCTCCGGCACGCCTCCAGCGCGGCCAGGGACCCTTCCAGGGCGGTCGCCTTCTCCGCGACGCTGGTGGTGTCCAGGTGGTACCCCACGCCCGTCAGCTCGACCGCGTCACCGTGCCGCTCGACCGACTTCAGCAGCGTGTCCAACTCCCTTACGGGCGTGCCGAAGCGGCTGCGGCGGCTCAGCACCTTCACCCCCGGCGCCTCGAACCCCGACAGCCGCAGCAGCACCCGTACCGGGGGGAGTCCGAACCGGCATACCAGAGCGGCCAGTTGGTCCAGCTCGTCGGCCCCGTCCACACTGACGGTCACGCCCGTACGGGCCGCGAGCCACAGGAACTCGGGGTTCTTCGGCCCCGTGGCCGTGAGCCGGTCGGCGGTGAAACCGGCCCCCAGGGCGTGCCGCAACTCGCCCAGCGACGCGACGTCCACGCCCGCGCCCGTGGCGGCCAGGCGGCGCAGCAGCGCGCTGGACCGGTTGGCCTTGTGGGCGTAGAAGACCTGGCCCGACAGGTGGTGCGCGCGGTACACCGACCGGAACCGGTCCAGGTTCTCGGCGATCTGGTCCGGCACCACGACGTGCAGGGGTGAGCCGAGCGCGTCGGTGAGCGAGTGCAGTGTCCCGGTCGCCGCCAGGAGTGACCTGAGCCGTGGTTCCAACCGGGGTTCCAGATACAAGGGCCGGCCGTCCATGCGTGCTCCCTCCCCTGAAGCCGCTGCGCCCGGCATCCGGGCACGTCCGACACTCCCCGTGTTTCGCCGTATAGCCCCTATCCATTCTTCGGTCGCTTTACGCCCTGTATCGCCCGGGGATGGCCGCCCGGCGTTCAGTCCGTCGGGAAGCCGTCCCTGACCTGGTCGAAGACCGGGCTCGCCCGAGGCCTCCGCCGGTGTCGCGCATGCGCCTCTCCCGCCCGGGGTACCCCGCCCATCCATCCGGCCGTGTACGTGCGGTCGTGTACGTGCGGCTGTGTACGAGGAGGGACGGGACGTGGACTGGCACCCGCTACGACTCACCACCCCCGTCAAGCAGCACGTCTTCGGCGGGCGGGCCATCGCCGAGCGGCTGGGCCGCACCGGGCTGCCCGACGGCCCGGTGGCCGAGACGTGGGAGGTGAGCGACGTCGACGGCGACGCCTCGACCGTCCTGGACGGCCCGCTGGCCGGACGCACCCTGCGGCAGATCATGGTGGAGCACCCCGAGGAACTGCTGGGGCCACGCCTGCGCCCCGGCCCCCGCTTCCCGCTCCTCACCAAGTTCATCGACGGCAGCCACCCGCTCCCGGTGCACCTGCACGCCGACGACGCCACCGCCCGGCGCCGGGAGGGCGAACCCCACGGCAAGACCGAGGCCTGGCACATCCTGGACGCGGCCCCCGGAGCCACCGCCCTGGTCGGCACCCGGCCCGGCGTCGACCGCGACACACTGCACCGGGCGCTGCTCGCCCAGGACTACGACGCGGTCATGCGCCGCCTGCCGGTCCGCGCCGGGCAGACGGTCTACGTCCCGGGTGGCACCCTGCACAGCTTCGGCCCCGGCACGCTCGTCCACGAGATCGAGCAGACCTCCGACATCCAGCAGCACGCCATGCGCACCCGCATGGAAGACGGCTCGCCGGTCCCCGACGAGGAGTGGCACACCAACCTCGCCGCCCTGCTGGACCAGTGGCACCCGGACCCCCGCCCCGAGTTCCACCCGGGCCTGGACCTCCGCACGGACGACGGTGCGGTACGCACCGTGCTGTGCGCGGGCCCGTACTTCGCCCTGGAGCGCTGGACCACCGGCGCCACCCTGCGCCACTCCTTCTCCACCGTGCGGATCCTCACCAACGCCGGGTCCCCGGTGACCGTCACCTCCGGCGACCGGTCGAGCCGGCGC